>JAQTYB010000021.1 GCA_028688475.1 Elusimicrobiales bacterium | reverse complement strand
AAAACGACCTTTTGGAGGAGGCTTTGAGGATAGTCAGGCGCAAACTGGAAGCCGAAGGCGGTCTTGAGACGGAAAAAGAAATCTCGCACCGACGATTACGGTACGATTCTTATTTGGCTTGACAGGACCGGCAGGAAAGCGGCGGAAAAACGCGCCCCGCCGGTTCTGGCGGCGGGGGCGAATATGTTTGCGGGGGTCACCGCGGTTTCTGCGGAGGAAGAGGCGGCGGCTTGTATGCGGATATCGGTTGCGCCGAAAGCGGCGTTTTCGCCGGGCCGGCATTAGCTGCGGACGGCGTTTGAGACGATTTCAACGGTGTTTTGGTTGAATCCGGCTTTGACGCCGGCGGCGTAGTTGTCGCCCCCGGGTTGCCCGGCGGCGTGGTTGCGGAATCAGGTTTTTTCCCGGCGGGAAGCGTATCCGGGGATTTGTCCGGCGCCGCATCCCTGGAAAAGTAGTGGTAGACGACTCCAAGCGCCGCTTCCTGCTCTTTGACTATGAAAAACTTGCCGTATTTGCGCACTTCATAGCTGGAACTCTTGTCTTTGGGGTTCTTGAGGTCGTACATGACCAGCTTGCTGTCCTCCGGTATGACGCAGGTGGCCTGCACGCCGGTCGCGGCGAATTTAGCGGGGCTGGTCCAGTCGTTCCATTTCTTCACTAGCTTGCCGACGTCGTCTTTGATTTCGGGAGTGATTTTGTCGTAATAACCGGCGGTATGGGTATACCAAATGCCGACTTTGAACACCGTTTCGGTGGATTTCGCCACGGCGGCGGTTCCGGCGGCGGAAGCCGTGGATTTGGGCGCATCGTATCCGGTCAGCAGCGAGCTTATCTGCTGGTCTGGAGTCTTGGAGACAATCATCTTGCCGATATGCCAGCCGGCGACTTCCTTGCGTTCCGGAGCGAGAGCCAGACCGAACGCCTTTTCGAGGGCGGCGTAAGCCGTGTCTTTGGGCGCGAGAGCCCGCAACTCCGGCGGCAATTCCATCTTCAGGCTGGCGCTGCTTTCCGCGGGGGACATCTCCGTAGGACCGCTGCCTTTGCTCGGCGATTCGGCGGGTTTGCCGGGGTCGGGAGGCTTCGCCTTCGCGTTGCGGCTTGCTTCCCCTAATTGGCTTATCGCCGACGTTTCAACGCCCGCGGCGCGGCCCTGCGCGGCGGCAACGCACAGCACCGCCAGGCCGCATAAAATTTTAGCCAGTTTAGACGACATCATGTTTCTTTTCCCCGCGCGCAAGGGACGAAGGACCTGTCGCGGCATAAGTCTTGCGTCCGCGCTTTATTTTTTTCCGGGCGGCGTCTCATTTTTAGGCGTCACATTCTTGAAATAATAGTGATAATACGGGGTCGCGCCGTTTTTCACTATCAGGAATTTGTCGTATTTGCGGACCTCAAAAGCCACTTTGCCGTCGTCCACGGCAAGGGCGCCCTCTATTCCGGAAGACAGAATACTGGCCGGCAGCGTGCGTTCGTCCCATTGCTTGATATCCCCTAAAATCCCGGTTACGCCGGCAGTTGATATATCGTCGTAGTATGTAACCGGCAATCCCTTGGGGGTGTACCACAGTCCGATTTTGAAAGGAGCCGTGGAGGTGAACAGCCCGCCAGGAGGGGCGCCGGCAGCCCCGCTGTAACCCGTAAGCAGCGAGCCTATCTGTTTGCGGGGCGCGTCCGGATGAAACATTCTTCCGGCGTACCAGCCCATGACGTCTTCCCTCTTCGCCGGCTCGGCGGTCTTGAACAACTGCTCAAGAGCGGCGTAGGGCGTGGTGGAGGAGATGTCCACGCCATCCCCTGCCGGGGCGAGCGCGTCCTGAAGCTCTTTCGGAAGAGACCCTTCAACCGCCGTGCTGTCGTGGAAGGACTTGGTGTAGGAAGGCGGGCCGGGAAGAGGCACCACGAGGGAAGAAGCGACATCCTTCGCGCCCCACATCGCCAAGCTGTCGACGGAGGCGGCATAAGCGCCCGAAAGCGCGGCGCACAGCAGCGTCATGCTGCAAAAAACATCCAGAAATTTTCGCGTCACAGGTTTAAATCCCCCTGAAAGCTGATTCGAGACTGCGTTCTCACTATGAGTTTACCATTAAACCGCGAATCCCGCATGGGCCCAAAGACCTATTTCGGGTATAGGTCTTGAGTTACCGCAATTTGTTATCATTCTATTTATGAGGTGCATCGTAACCGGTGGGGCGGGCTTCATCGGCAGCCATTTGACCGACAGGCTGCTCGCCGAAGGCCATGAAGTGCTGGCGATAGACAATTTCGCCGCGGGCAGGCCGGAAAATATCGCGCACCATAAAAACAATCCCCGTTTCTCGCTGGCGCGGGCCGACATAACCGAACTGGAAACCATAAAACCGCTGTTCGCGGGGGCGGAGACGGTCTTTCATCTCGCGGCGCTGGCGGATATAGTCCCCTCGATAGTGGACCCCGTCCGGTATTACAGGGCCAACGTCTGCGGCACGATGTGCGTGCTGGAAGCCGCGCGCCACGCCGGAGCGCGCAGGCTGCTTTACGCCGCGTCCTCGTCCTGCTACGGCATGCCCGAAATAATCCCCACGCCGGAGACGGAGGAAACCTGCCCGCAGTACCCCTACGCGCTCACCAAATATCTGGGCGAGCAGACCGTGCTGCACTGGGGCAGGGTTTACGGATTGGAGACGATTGCGCTGCGGCTGTTCAACGTCTACGGCACACGCTCGCGCACGACGGGAACTTACGGCGCGGTGTTCGGCGTGTTTCTGGCGCAGAAACTTAACGGCCAGCCGCTGACCATAGTGGGCGACGGCGCGCAAACGCGCGATTTCACCTATGTCACCGACGTGGCGGACGCTTTCTGCCGCGCCGCGCAGTCGGACCTCAGGCATGTGGTGATGAATGTCGGCTCCGGCAGCACCTACAGCGTCAACCGCCTGGCCGAGCTGTTAGGCGGTCCGACGGTGCATATCCCGAAACGCCCCGGCGAGCCGGATTGCACTTTCGCCGACATCTCGAAAATCCGGCGGCTGCTGAAATGGGAACCGAAGGTGAGTTTTGAAACCGGCGTGAAAACCGTGCTGGAAAATATCGAATACTGGCGCGAGGCCCCGCTGTGGACCCCCGAAAAAATCGCCGCCGCCACGGCGGAATGGTTCAAGTATTTGAAATAGCGCGCATTTGGCGGACGGAAAATCCCAAACAGCTATCCGTAATGAGTCCACATCCGTAATATTTTCACCGCGTGTTCCGCTTTATAAACCTGATATACGAGGCGGTGCTTGATGTTGATTCGTCTGGAATAAGCGCCGGCAAGGTCTCCGACCAGTTTCTCATACGGGGGAGGGTTTTGGAAAGGGTTGGCGCGCAGCACGGCGAGCAGGTCCTCCGCGCGAGCCCGAAGTCCGGCGGACTGCAGCTTTTTTGCGTCCTTGCAGGCATCCCGCGTAAAAACGAGCTCCCAGCTCACCATGCCAGTTTCTTGGAGCACTTGGCGAGAGGAGTCTTCATGCCCTTGACTATGGATTCGCGCATGCCCTTGACCGACAAAAGATAAAGCGTTTCCTGTATAGCCTCCCAATCCTCGGACGAAACAAGAACCGCGGACGAACGCCGCCCCTGAATCTGCACCGGCTTGTGAGAAGTCCACGCCGCGTCTACAAGCCTGAACAACTGCGCGCGCGCCTGGCTGGTTGTAAGGGTAGTCATGAATATATTGTACCGGATATAGTACCACTTCGCAAGGGCTTCATCCCCGCGGGTATTTGCCCGGCAAGCCGTTGGGCCGGCATGTCCGGCACGCATTCCCTCACAACTTCGGAGACCAGCTTTTCAGCATCGGCTTCTCGGCGGGTTTGGGGGGCGCGGCGGGTTTGGCGGTTTGGCCGGGCGCTTCGCATTTCGCTTTGGAATAGGTGATATGCTTGGTCGTGACGACGCGTTTGGAGACGCAACTGTAGGCGACGCAATTATGTCTGGCGGGGTCCTGCTGCACGCAGGGGTACCAGTCGCACACCTCATTCGTCTCAATGGACGGCTCATCCGGGGCGCCGGGGCTGAAAACGGCATTCGCGCCGCAATTCCAGTATCTGGTGCAGCCGCCCGCCGCCGTGTCGGTATGCTTGGTTGTTTGCGTATTGGTGCAGGCCCATATCGTGCAGGAACCGCCGCGGTCCTTTTTGAGGCAGGCCAACTCGTTGCAGACGGATATCTCGGTGGCAACCGAAAACTCGTCTATGCAGCCCTGGTCGGCCTGCGGACAGACCGCGAATAAAATGCCCACTGTGGCGGCGAGAAACAGCTTTTTCATTTCTTTTCGCCTCCGGCGGTTGTTGCGGTTTCAACGGAAGTTCCGGTGGACACGGCGCATTTCTCAACCGCGAAACCGCGTTTGAGGAGATTTTTGCAAAGCCGGGAGGCGGCTATCCGCCGCGCGTATTCCTTATCGGTGTTAATCCTGAAAAATTCGCGCATATCGTCGGCTGCCTTGACGTACTCGCCTTTGCGATAGAAGGCGAAAGCGCGCTCCTGATACGCCGGCGCGCTGCCGCCGGTGCCGCCGCTGTTTTTTATGGACAGGTTCAAATCGTTTATCGCCAGGTCGAACCTGCCCTGCAAAAGATAGAGGTGCGCCCTGTGGCGCAGCGTTTCCGCGTCCGCGTTAAGCTTTATTGCGTCGGTATAATCCTTTTCCGCCTGCCGGTAATCGCCGTAGACGGACTCCGCCTCGGCTTTGTACACGTACGCTTGCGATGATTTGTTTATTTCCAGTTCGCTGGCGAACAGGCGCGCCGCGTGCCTGGGATGGGCGGAGATGAATTGCTGTATGGACAGCGCCTCATCGTCGAGCGGCGCAGGCGCGGAATGTTTCCGGCGGCGCATATGATGGAATCCCAGCGAATAGCCGACGGCCTTGTGCCTGAACCGCCGCGCGGCGCCGCGCGGGTGTCCGTGCGCCTTTTCCGTTTCTTTTTTCTCGCCTGACTGGAGCTCGCTTATTTTTTCAGCGAAAATAGAATCAGATTCCGTTTTCGCCGGTTCCCGCGCAGGCTGTTGCTGGGCAAAAAGCGGAATACCCGGCAGGAGAAGGGATAAAACTACGGTTGCAATTTCAAAGTTTACGCATAACGCCACCATACAGGCATTATATAGTTTTTGAGGATGTTGCGGCCCGGCTTTTCCGTTGCAAGGAACGGTTTGCGGCGGAATCCTTCCGGTTTCACCATTTTGCTCACTCAGTTTTCTTTTCGGGTCCGTCGGGCAGGTCGGACGAAAGCTCCAGCAGGTTGCCTTCCGGGTCGCGCAGATGGGCGGTGCGGATTCCCCATTCCTTGTGGTCAACGGGCGCGCCGAGAAACTTGACGCCTTTCGCCAACAGCTCCTGGTAAGTCTCGTCTACGGACTTTACGGAAATAACCAGCGCGAACGTGTCCTGCGCGCATGCCTTCGCCGGCAACTGCTGCGTTCCCACCACTTCGGCCATCACCCGCCGATCGAACAACGCCAGTTCGCCGCCGGGCAGGCGGAAATGCGCGTACGCCTCCCCCGGCGCGCCCCACACGACTTCAAAGCCCAGCACGCCGCTGTAAAACCGGAAACTGTCGTCGAAATTTGTCGTCAGCAACCGTATGTTGTTGAGTTTCATGAGCGCCTCAAATCACAAGATTATGTTCACTGCGTCACCAGTATAACAAATATTAACTAATTCAATCTACTTTATTATCTATGCGGGGGGATGAGTATACCGACAGCGCGTTATCGAGAGTGGCGCGGGCGGCTTCCTCCGCGCAAACGCCCGCCGAGGCGGCCAGCGCGGCGCATATTTCCGGGATGAAGGAGGGGTCGTTTCGTTTCCCGCGCGCGGACTGCGGCGGCAGATACGGGCAATCGGTTTCCACGACGAGGTTTTTAATGCCGGCCATTTTGCAGACGTTGCGCAGCAGTGAGTTTTTAGGATAGGTTACGGTGCCCGGGATGCCGAGCAGATATCCCATATCAAGCGCGGCGCGGGCGTTTTCCATAGTACCCGAAAAACAGTGGAATATTCCCGCGAATTTTCCGGCGGAGAATGCGCCCAGCGGTTTCAATATGGATATCGCGTCGGCATAAGCGTCCGCCTCGCCGCCGCCGGGGAAAGGGTTGCGGCAGTGCAGCACGACCGGTTTTTTCGCGCGGCGCGCTATCTCCAGCAGAGCATGAAAAAGTTCAAGCTGCGCCTCGCGCGGATGCTCGTTGCGCGCGTAGTCCAGCCCCATTTCGCCGACGGCGCGCGCCAGCGGCGATTTCAAAAGGCTCTCCAGCCGGGCGAGGTTCTGCGCGGTGCCGAACTGGCATTCCTGTGGATGTATGCCTAACGCGCAGAATATCTCGCCGGGGTAGCGCGTGGCGAGCGCCAGGGCGTTCTCCCAGTCGTCCGGCGAGCAGGCGATTTCGGTCAGGTATTTCACTCCCGCGGATTGCGCGCGGGAAATAACTTCCGCGCGGTCGGCGTCGAACGCGCGGTCGGTCAGATGGGCGTGGCTGTCGAAATAAACATTTTGCACTGGGTAGATTATACAAGAAATCGCCCCCTTGACAGTTCGGGAATGTCTGTTATACTTATTTTAAGGCACTCAAGCACCCACTAAACGGGCCATGCTTGGTGCCTCCTTTTTTGGCAGAATATTGCTGTGCGGAAAAACGCGAAAATATTTTTCCTGAGCTTGGCGGCTGCGGCCTCATCCGCCTCTCTGGCGTATGTTTTATGGCTGCCGGACGGCGGAGAATACGCGCATAAAAACCCGAAAACAACCTCTTATGTGGAACTGCGCCGCGAACAGGCCCGCGCCAAAGGCAAGAAGCTCCAAATCCGCCTGGAGTGGCGTTCGCTGGACGCGATTTCGCCGAATCTGGTCCACGCCGTGGTCACCGCCGAGGACGAGATGTTTTATCATCATTCCGGCATAGACTGGGCGCAGGTGCGCGTGGCGATGAGGACAAATTGGCAAAAACGGCGTTTCGCCTACGGCGGCAGCACAATCACGCAACAGTTGGCGCGCAACTTGTACCTGTCCCCCTCCAAAAATCCGCTGCGCAAAATAAAGGAGGCGCTGATAGCGCGCCGGCTGGAAAAAAAGCTGGGCAAGCGGCGCATACTGGAACTTTATCTGAACGCGGCGGAGTGGGGCGGCGGAATTTTCGGCGCGGAAGCGGCGGCGAACGCCTATTTCGGCAAACCGGCCTCGGAACTGACGCCGGAAGAAGCCGTCGCGCTGGCCAGCATTATGCCCAGCCCGCGCAAATGGAGCCCGACAAATCCCGGGCGCAGGCTCGCGCGCAGGCAGGATAATATTTTGATGAGAATGCGCCGCTCCGGCTATCTCACGCCGGAAGCGGAGGAAGAACTTGCGCAGGAGGAAGCGCAGCCGCAGCAGGAACTTACTCCCGCCGCCACGGAACAAATGCCGGCACCATCAACAACAACCATCCAGCCAGCCAACAGAGCCGTCCATCCGAATGGAAGGCGGACAATTCACTCGGGAAGCAGCTCCAGCGGCTCCGTCTCAGCCGGCGGGGCGGCGGGGTTTTTCAGCGGCGTCTCGTGCCACAGCCGCAGCATCAGCGCCGCGCCGATAAGCGAGAAGGGAACTATCATCCACACCCAGGCGTCCCAGCCGAACTTGTCTATCATCCTGCCGAGCATAAAACCGGTCAGGCCGGAGGCCAGATACTGCACCCCGTCAAGCACACCGGCCACGGTGGAGGCGGCCTTTTCGCCGCCGAAATCCATAGAGGCAGTGCCGGAAAGCATGCCGTGCACGCCGAATATCCACATGCAGCAAAAACCTATCAGGTACGCCGCCAGCGCCGGCGACCTGGTGTAGCCCAGCAGCAGCAGCGCGATTATCTGCCCGATGTAGAAAATGAAAGCCACCGGCGGACGGCGGGAATGGAACACCTTGTCCGACAGCCAGCCGCACAAAAGCCCGCCCGCTATTCCGCCCACCGTGACTCCGGTGGTGGCGACGGTAAACAGCCCCGTGCCCGGCATGACATGATGCACTTCTTTTAGAAAAGGTACGAACCACAGCATGAGCCCCTGCCGCACAAAACCGGTGCAGAACTCCGCCGCGGCGAGCGTGATGATTACGGGGTTGGTGAAGATGCGCGTTATGAGATGGTTGAAATCCACCGGCTTGTGCTTGTCCGCGTCGTGAGCCGTGGCGTCGCCGGTGTTGAAATTGGCGAAACCCGCCTCGGACGGCGTGTTTTTCACCAGATAAGTGTCAATTACAAACATCACCAGCATGCACGCCGACGGGATTAGAAACACGCAGTACCACGGAAAGCAACTTAAAATCCACCCGCCCACCGTCAGCGCCAGAAAATAGCCGCTGGAAATCATTATCCCGAAGATGCCGCCGAAAATGCCGCGCTCGCGCACATGGAACCACGGCGCGTTGACCTTGACCACGGAGAGCGCGCCGAAGCTCTGGAAATAGCAGTTCACCGCGTACAAAAGCGACATCCCCACCACCAGCTTGGTCTGCCAGCCGCTGAGAAAAAGCAGCCCTATGATGAGATTAAGCGCCGCCGCGCCCAGCGCGCCGAAGAGGATGGCTTTTTTGCCGCCGATGCGGTCCGCCAGCGGGCCGTTGAACATCACGGAGCAGGCGTAAGTCCAGAAACCGGCGGTGGCGATTGTGCCGAATTCGGCCTTGCTGAGATGGAACATATCCATCATCGTCGAGCTGGCGACGTTGATGTTGTATCTTCCCATGTAAAAAGTGGCGTAGGTCAGCCCCAGCGGAAACCAGTTCATGAACCGGCGGCGGTATTGCGGCGTATGGCTGATCGGCATGGTCATTTACAACCTCCGAAGATGCGGCGAATCAGTGAAAAAGCGGATAACTATATCCTAGCAAAAAGCCGCCGCCCGCTCCTGTGAGAACTTTCATTAATGATACACGACCGGGAGCATCAGGTTGATGGCGGGCGGGTAAATTTTAAATGACAGCCGCCTGACGGTTTTGCCGGTTCGGCTTTGCTCCATGCTATTTCTCCTTTTTTGATGACGGCGCGGCAGAGGTTGCCGCCGAAATAATAACACAGCTCGCGGTAATCCCGCGCGTCGAAAATAACCAAATCGGCCTGGCGTCCTTCGGCGATAACGCCCGCCGTCCCGCCCAGCCCCATCGCCCACGCGCCGTTGACGGTGGCGGCGCAAAGCGCCTCTTCCGGCGTCATGCGCATGTGGGTGCAGGCCAGCGCAACAACAAGCTGCATATTCCAGCACGGGCTGGTGCCGGGGTTGAAATCGGTGGCCAGCGCGACGGCGAGGCCGCCGTCAATCATCCGCCGCGCAGGCGGGTATTTTGCAAGGCCCAGAAAACAGTTTGATGCCGGCAGCAGCGCGGCGATAACGCCGGCCTTTCGCAGTGCGGCGATATCCCGCGCGCCGCAGAAATCGGCGTGGTCTGCCGAAACCGCGCCGGTTTGCGCCGCGGCACGCGCGCCGCCGTAACGGCAAAGCTGCTCGGCGTGGACTTTGGGTTTCAGACCGAGCTTCAGCCCGGCTTCGAGTATGCGGACGGCCTGTTCCGGCGTGAAATAGCCTTTTTCGCAGAACACGTCGCAGAAAACGGCCAACCGCCTTTGCGCGACCGCAGGCAGTATTTCCCTGATGACATGTTCCGTGTATTTTTCAGCATCGCCCGCGAATTCCGGCGGCACGGAGTGCGCCGCCAGCACAGTCGGCACAACATTCATCCTCGCGCGCGCCGCCGCGCGGGCTATGGCGGACAGGCTTTTCAGTTCGGCTTCAAGGCTTAGGCCGTAGCCGGATTTGGCTTCCAGCGAAGTGGTGCCGCAGGACAGGAACCTTCCGAACCGCTCCGCGACGCGGGTTTCCAACTCGCGGAGCGAGGCGTTTCTTACGCCGTCAATGCTCGATATTATCCCGCCGCCTTTTCGCTTTATCCCGGCATAGCCCGCGCCGCGCGCGCGCAGTTGAAAATCAAGCAGGCGCGGTTCCATGAACACGGGATGGGTATGGCTGTCGCAAAACCCCGGGAGAACCACCGCGCCGGCGGCGTCAATCACGGCGGCGTGTTTTGCCAGCGGATGCCGCGCCGCGTCTTTCATGCCCGCGGCGAACGCGATTTTTTCGCCGTCAATTATGACGCCGGCGCTGCGGAGAAGGCCGGTTTCGCCCATTAACGCACCCGCGCGCGGAAAATCAGGGCCGGCGAACGTGAGCAACTGTCCTATGTTTGCTATGAAAACGGGTTTATTGCGCATGCGCCGCCTCTTTTACCGCGCCGCTTACCAGATACGCGCCCAACAGCGCGCAAGCCAGCCCGCCTAACTGGTATAAATGCACCTTCTCCATTCCCGTGCCCGCCGACACCAGAAACGTCAGCACCGGATATGAAAGGATGATTACCGTGGCTTTGGAAAGCTCCATCGAACGTATAGCCCTGTACCATAGCAGCGCGCTCAACCCGCTCAGCAAAAGCCCCGTCAGCACCGCCGCAATCAGAGTTTGAGGCGGGACTGCCGGATGATAATCCACCGCGCCGCGGCGCAGCAGCCACAGGCACGCGGCAACAGGCGTCAGCGACAGCGCGGAGTAAAGCATCCGCGCCGCCGCGATGAAATCCGGCGTCAGTTGTTTCGGCAGTTTTTTGGCGTAGACATGGGAAATCTGGTACAGCCACGGCGCGCACAGCACCAGCAGGTCGCCGGTCCAGCGCGGCGAAAAGCGCTCCTTGAGCGCGACAAGCAGCGTTCCGCTTATCACTAGAACCGCGCCGGTTATCTTGACGCCGGTCAGCTTTTCCCTCAGAAAAATCCGCGACAGCAGAAGCGAATAGACCACCTCCACCTGCGCCAGAATGCCCGCGTTGGCGGGCGTGGTGTATTGCAGCGCCGTGGAGAACATCAGCGCGGTCATCGCGCTGCCGCAGAATCCCACCATGAACAGGCTGGGGACGAGTTCCCACCTGAAAAATTCCCGCATGGAGTTTTTCCGTATTATCCCCGGCAGAAACCACGCGAACCCCGACACCGCGATAACCCAGGCCAGCGTGACGGGATGCATGTTTCTGACCGAATACGCGGCGCCGAGCGGAAACAGCGCGCTGAGAACCCAGCACGCCCAAAGCGAGGCCAAAGGGGTCATATAGCAAAGTATACCGTTGCCGGAAGCGCCGCGCAAATCCCGACAGACACGCGGCACCGCTCATGGGCCTTTTGGCCCGCCCTGTTTGGGCCTTTGTGCCCTCGCAGGGATATCACGGAGAAGCTATCGTATATACAGCGTATCGGGATATTGACCGGAGACAGCCATGAATTTATTGAACAAGTCCGCGAAATTTTTTGCCGTTTTGCTCGGCCTTGCGTGCGGCCCTGCCCATCTTTGCGCCATGGGGGGCAACACCGATATCTCGGCCCTGCTGGAAACCGCGCGGCAAGTTCCGGTTCCGCAGGCCCGCGCCAACTCAAGCGGCCTCGACGGCGGCCCGATTGAAAAAGAGTGGACCATCATGGTCTACATCAACGGCAAGAACAATCTCGCGAACGCCGCTCTCTATAACATGAACCAGATGGAGATAGTGGGTTCCACCGACAAAATGAACGTCGTCGTCGAAACGGGAAGGCTGTGGGACGGGGTGCGGCGCTACCTCATTGTCAATGATTTCCAGCCCTCCACCACAGACCAGGCCGAGTTGCAAAGCCAATATGTCCAGGCGATGCATAAAATCAACTCGCCCGTAGTGCAAGAACTGCCGAAAACTGATATGGGCGACTACAAGTCCGCGGTGGATTTCGTGAAATGGAGCAGGGAAAAATATCCCGCGAAAAAATACATGCTCATCCTTTGGGACCACGGCACGGGTTGGATGGACCCCTTAAAGAAAAAAAGCGAAGGCGCGGGAAAAAGCAGGGCCATCTCTCTCGACGATGAAACCGGCAATTTCATCGGCACCGTGGAGATAGGCAAGCTTGTCCGGGAAGTAAGCGGCGTGAACGTGCTGGGTTTCGACGCCTGCCTCATGCAGATGGCCGAGGTGGCTTACGAAGTCAAGGATTCAGCCAAAATAATACTGGGCTCCGAAGAGGTGGTGCCGGAAGATGGAATAGATTATACGGGCTTTCTGGCCAAGCTGTCCTCCAATCCGTCAGCGTCGCCCGAAGAGGCCGCCGGTTACGCGGCCGAGGCGTTCAATAAATATTACGCTTCCTCAGGCAAAGCGGCCACAATGTCGGTAATCCGCAGCGACGCTTTGCCGGGACTGGCGTCAAGTCTCGACGCATGGGGCGCGGTCGCTCTTCAGACGAAAAATGTCTCCGTCATTCAGGCCGCGCGCGACAAGGTGCTGCGGTTCAAGGAATTCGGCGATGATAGGGACCCGCTGCGCGTCCTTACAACATACACCGACATATATCATTTCATGCAACTGGTGGCGGAAAACACGACCGTTGTGCAGCTCAAGCAAGCCTCGCTGGCGGTAATGCAGTATGTGGCGGGAACGCTGGTAGCTAAAAACACCGCGCTCGGCAAGGAGTATCCGCCCGCCGGCTTAATCTTTTTAGGCGGAACCGCGACGGTGGAAGTGTTTGATTATAGCAACGCGCACGGCATCGCCGTCAACGTGCCGCGTGTGCGTTCGGACATAACCGCGGCGCAGCTTGAAGACAAAGAATTCAGCAACAAGTATTCAGATCTCGCCTTCGCCAAAGCCGCCGGCCGCTGGAACGACTTCTGCCAGTGGATGTCCGGCTCCGTGCCCGCCTCCGGCGTTTTGCAGCCGGCGGGAATATCCCATATCGGTAAAACTGTCAGCGGTAGTTGGTGAATTGCAGTTCAATCCCGTAATCGCCGCCGCGCAGCAGCGCCATCACGCGCTGCAGTTCGTCTTTGGAGCGGGATGTCACCCGCAACTGGTCGCCCTGTATGGCGGCGTTGGCTTTTATTTTGGCGTCTTTGACCGCCTTCACCATCTCTTTGGCTTTTTCCACGGGGATGCCGGCTTGGATTTTGATTTCCTGCTTCACCGAACCGGCGAGCGAGGATTCTATTTTCTGCGGCTCGAAATTCCGCAGCGGGATGCCGCGTTTTGCCATGCGCGAAAGCAGCACGTCGTAGAGCGCCTTCGCGCGGAACTCGTCGGAAGAGGCCAGCTTGAGCAGCGGCGTCTTCTGGTCCAGCTCTATGGTGGAATTGGTGCCTTTGAAATCGTAGCGGTTGACGATTTCCTTCATAGCGATATTCACCGAATCCGCCAGCGCGTTCATGTCAACTTTTGAAACAACGTCGAAACTGAAATCATCTGCCATTTTTAGCTCCTTTCATCATCGGAATATTGAGTCCCTTCCTTGCGGCGCACTTCGCAGCCTCGGCGTAACCCGCGTCAACATGGCGCGCGACGCCGATGCCGGGATCGTTTGTCAGAACGCGCTCCAGCCGTTCGTCCATTTCCTTGCTGCCGTCGGCGACGCAGACCTGCCCCGCGTGGAGCGAGTAGCCCATCCCCACTCCGCCGCCGTGATGGAACGAAACCCAGCTTGCGCCGGAAGCGGTGCTAAGCAGCGCGTTTAGTATCGCCCAGTCGGCGATGGCGTCGGAACCGTCTTTCATCGCTTCGGTTTCGCGGAACGGGCTCGCCACCGACCCGCAGTCGAGATGGTCGCGGCCTATCACCACCGGCGCGCTGATTTTTCCTTTGCGCACATACTCGTTTATCGCCAGCCCCAGCCTATGGCGCTCGCCGTAGCCGAGCCAGCAGATGCGCGCGGGCAGGCCCTGAAACTGCACCTTCTCGCGCGCCATTTTCATCCAGCGGGCGAGATGTTCGTCCTTCGGGAAAAGTTCCAGCGCGAGCTTGTCGGTAACGGCTATATCGGCGGGGTCGCCGGAAAGCGCGGCCCAGCGGAACGGCCCTTTCCCCTCGCAGAACAGCGGGCGGATGTAGGCGGGCACGAAACCGGGAAAATCGTAAGCGTTCGCCACGCCCATTTTATGCGCCATCGTGCGGATATTGTTGCCGTAATCGAATGTTACCGCGCCGGCTTTTTGCAGTTCCAGCATCGCGCGGACGTGGACGGCTATGGATTCCATTGCGCGCCGCGCGCAGCCTTTGGGGTCTTTGAGGCGCAGTTCTTCCGCCTCTTCGACGGACAATCCCCGCGGCACATACCCCTTGAGCGGGTCATGCGCGGAAGTCTGGTCGGTGAGCATGTCTATTTTAACGCCGCGCCGCGCCATTTCCGGCAGCACGTCGGCGCAGTTGCCGAGGAGTCCGATTGAAAGCGGCTGTTTCTTTTTCAAAGCGGCATCGGCCAATGCCAAAGCCTCGTCGAGCGAGGCCGCCATTTTGTCGAGATAGCGCGTTTCGAGGCGGCGCTGTATCCGCGTGGGATTTACTTCTACGGCTATCATCACGCCGCCGCACATCGTCGCGGCAAGCGGCTGCGCGCCGCCCATGCCGCCGAGTCCGCCCGTCACCACCAGTTTGCCGGCGAGGCCGCCGCCGTAATGTTTGCGCGCGGCTTCGGCGAAAGTTTCGTAAGTGCCCTGCAATATGCCCTGCGTGCCGATGTAAATCCAGCTTCCGGCGGTCATCTGCCCGTACATTATGAGGCCTTTTTTCTCCAGCTCGTCGAAGACCTCCCAGTTGGCCCAGTGGCCCACCAGATTGGAATTGGCGATAAGCACCCTCGGAGAATACTCATGCGTGCGGAAAACCGCCACCGGCTTGCCCGACTGCACAAGCAGCGTCTCGTCATTTTCCAGCTCGCGCAAAGATTTTACGATGGCGTGGTAGCACTCCCAATTGCGCGCGGCCTTGCCGCGCCCGCCGTAAACCACCAAATCCTGAGGGCGCTCGGCCACGTCCGGGTCCAGATTATTCATCAGCATGCGCAAGGCCGCTTCCTGCTGCCAGCCTTTGCAACTGAGTTTATTGCCGCGCGACGCGCGCACCACTTCAGACATTGATGAAACGGGCATAATCGCCTCCCTGGAACTGCTTTTACGGCAGGTTCAAGTTACGAAGGTTTCTCATTTTATAAAGATTGCTTCCGTCAATGAACATGAATACGCGCTCGGTGAGTTTTTCAGTCAAAGTTTCCATGTCATGCTCCCCCAAAAAAGAGCCCGGCGTTCCCTAAGGAAGGCCGGGGGGGTGATAATATGCCTAGCATTCCCGCAGGAAGACTAGGGTCTGCAGAACCACAAAACGGGACAAATAACCCAGCCCGAGGCCTTTCGGCAGTCGGGCTGGGATTAAGTACCTTTATTATATCACGAAACATGATTTTCGGCAAGGCTTTTCTGCTGTTTTTTTATTCCAGTTTTAAAGTTTCCGCTA
Organism: Elusimicrobiales bacterium; assembly: GCA_028688475.1. Classification (GTDB taxonomy): domain Bacteria; phylum Elusimicrobiota; class Elusimicrobia; order Elusimicrobiales; family Elusimicrobiaceae; genus JAQTYB01. Next base: position 13,094 of record JAQTYB010000021.1, on the reverse strand, counting down.
AAGAACGAAGCGCCTGTTCAAGTGCGTCGCCATTGGACTTTATAGCTGGCGCATATCCTGTTCTCTCAACAAACCGGTTATCGCGGAATTCTTTGAATAGCACCGGCAACCGCACTGTCACATTGCTGTTGGGCAACAAAATCAAGCCATGATTTCCGAAATGGACTAAACCGCCGGTATTCTCGCCCACAGTCCTGGCATAGGGGTGCGCCTCGAAATACTCCACGAACGCCTCGCAGGAGGAAACACACATTTTGTCTATGAGAATGTATATCGGATGATTGTAAACTTTTTGCGTATCCAGCGGGTTCTGCGAAAGATTTTCCACTCTGTATGGGGGAATTTCTCCCGTTTTAACTTTGGCGTACCATTCAAAGCGGCCTTTCATTCTGTTATTCATGTCTTGCACCGCTTCCGCCGGCATGGAATTGCCGTGTGTTTGATATTGGAGAGTCTTTCCGAACTTCACCGTGTTGATGTCATACGAAACAACAGCGGCAGGCGTCTGGAGGGTGATGACACGTTTCACCGGCGACGGCGTTTCCTGGCCATACAATATAGCCGCCGCCCTTTCGCCTTTTCTGCTGTCCCCGCCGGAGTTTCCGCGCATGTCGAAAATTATGGCCGGAGCGGTATCCTTTAGTTTTTGAATTGTCTCCAGGAAACCGGACCATCCGGGAGTTTCTGAATCAGGGAAACTTGTTACGGAAACCACCGGAACCTGTATTTTCCCCGCTTGCACCCAGTTAAGTTCCCATGGTTTGTCTTTTTGCCTGGCCAGATTAGCGCCCACATGGCCCACGGCACCATCGTGTAAGAAATGTTGCTCATCTTTATACAGCAGTTTAGGTGTGCCGCAGAATTGTTTTGGCATGGAATCATTCATGTGGCCATCGGGAATTTTATACAGCAGCGGCGCAATGTCGTTGCAAAACTGTTCGGACGAATACCGGCTGCCGATATTACGCGCCAAACCATCCAAATCGGAAATCACTTCCGCCACTATTTTGCTGTTGCCGTAACGGCTCCCGACATAAGCGTTTTTCAACGCATATTCAAGAAGCCTTATATCCTGACCGGCTGCTTCAGCGGACATGGTTTGGTTTGGGGTCAGGATATCGCCATCTTTCAAAAGCAAGCTGTCGGAATTCAAAGGAGGATTCAAATCGGCCGCGGAACCTACAACTGCGGCAAGGACAATTGAAATAAGCAATACCGGCAAAATGAAACATAGTTTCGGTTTCATACATCCTCCGGTTGGACGCGAACGATGTGAATTCAAGAATGGCATTTTTATTATACGACAAAAACTTCGAGCGCAGCGAAGCAATCCAAGCCCGCTTTGCCGGGATTACCGCATGGTCGGTAAATCTATAAATCCAGCGCGAAAACCCCGTCGAGGACGGCGGACTGCACCGTTTCAATCGCATCCGTGAGCGGCGCGTCGCATTCCAGCGCGGGCGCGAGTTTTCGCACGCGCGCGTAAATTTCGCATACGCCCCTGCCGGGCTTGAGCGGCTTGTGAAACTCAAGGCCCTGCGCTCCCGCCAGCAGTTCTATGGCGGCGATTGCCGCGGTGTTCTGCGTCACCGTGCCGAGCTTGTGAGCGGCCCACATGCCCATGCTGACGAAATCCTCCTTGTTGCCGGAGGTGGGGATTGAGTCCGACGAGGCCGGATGCGCCAGCGTCTTGTTTTCGGAAGCCAGGCTGGCGGCGGTGTACTGAGTTATCATCCAGCCCGACTCCAGCCCGGAATTCTTCGCCAGAAACGGCGGCAGTATGCGCGCCGGGTCGCTCACCAGTTGGAACAGCCGCCGTTCGCAAATATTGCCCAGCGAAGTCATCGCCGCGCAGGCGTAATCGAACGCCAGCGACAACGGCTGCCCGTGGAAATTGCCGCCGCTGCGCACTTCAAGGCCGGCGAAATCAGAGTCCCGCTTCCAGACGACGAGCGGATTGTCGGTGGCGGAGAGCATCTCGGTTTCCAGCACGGTGACGGCGTGTTCCAGCGCGTCGCGCACCGCGCCGTGCACCTGAGGGGAGCAGCGGATGCTGTAGGAATCCTGCACGCGCGCGTCGTTTGCGAGGTGCGATTTGCGGATTTCGCTTCCTTCCATAAGCCGCGAAAGCATGCGGCCCGCCTCCACCTGTCCGGCGTGGGGCTTCAAAAGAATTATAGCGTCCTCAAACGGCGCGGGAGTGGCTTTTAGCGCCTCGCAGGACATCGCCGCGGCGGCGGTGGCGGCCTGCCACAAAAGCAGCGCCTGCACCAGCGCCAGCCCGCCGACCGACTGCATCGCCTGAGTGCCGTTGATGAGCGCGAGGCCTTCTTTCGCCTCAAGCTTGAGCGGGCGAAGCCCCGCTTTGGCAAGCAGCCGACCCGCGTCCGTCCATTCCCCGCCGGCAAGTTTCGCCTTGCCTTCGCCGAGCAGGGTCAGGGCGGCGTGGGCCGACGGCGCCAAATCGCCGGACGCGCCCACCGAGCCGCGCGAGGGTATATAAGGGATTATGCCCGCGTTGAGGCAGCCCGCCAGCATTTCCACCACTTCAGGGCACACGCCGGAGTGGCAGCGCGCCAGTTCGTTCGCGCGCAAGAACATGAGGCCGCGCGCCTGCGCGTCCGTAAACGGAGCGCCCACGCCGCAGGCGTGGCTTCTTATAAGGTTAAGCTGCAACTGCCCGCATTTATCGCCGGGAATGCGGCGCGAGGCCAACTCGCCGAAGCCGGTGTTCACGCCGTACACCGCGCCGGCTTTGGCGACGTATTCCAGCATCGCCTTGCGCGAGGCGGACAGACGTTTTTTCGCCGCCGCGCCGAGCGCAACTTTGCGCCCCGCCGACGCGACTTCGTATAAATCGCCGAGCGAACACTCCGAACCAAGTTCGAAAGCTGACATGCTCATCGCCATCCTCCCCGGAAAACTATTTGGTCTTTACAGTCTGATACTGCACGAGGTCGGCCAGCGTGGGCTCCCCCGCCGCCGAGAACTTATTTAAAAAATGCAGAAAGACCTGTTCGGTCATCATCACGTCGCTGAGCGCGCGGTGCCAGCCCTCGCTTGAAATGCCCAGTTCCAGCGCGATGTTGCCGAGGCGGTTGCTTCTGAATTTGGCCTGCTTGCGCGCGTATTTGAGGGTGTCCAGCACCGTCGCGGGCGGAAAACGCAGCCCCGCGCGCGCTAATTCCCACGCCAGAAACGGCACATCGTACTCCGCGTTATGGCACACCACCACCGCGCCGGACAAAAGCGAAATCAGCCTGGGCGCGATATGCGGGAATTCAGGCTGCCCGCGCACCATTTCGTCCGAGATGCCGTGTATCATGGTGGCCTGCGCTGGCATCGGGCCGCCGGGATAGACGAGCTGGCTCCAGGTGTCAATCCGCCGCCCCGCGCGGTGGAGCAGCACCGCCACTTCGCAGACTCGCCCGCCGCTTTGCGGCGCGAGCGCGGTGGTTTCGATGTCCACGAACGCGAAGGTGAGCGCGCTCGCCGGAGTTTTCAAAACGCAATTCATGTCGGTCAGGGCCGGAGAACGCCCGTCAGTATTTTCGTCAGGCATGGTCATGTCAAATCACATATGGAACAGAATATAGCGCGACAGCGCGCCCACGCACAGCGTGAACGCCAGCCCGGCGTAGTTGCCGATATGGCTGAAATCCAGCACGCGCCGCCAGCGCAGCCAGGCTATGTAGCCCAGCCACAGCAGGAGATACGGCAGCCAGCTCCGTCCGGGAAGCAGAAAAAACAGCCACAGCACCGCGCGCATGGCGATGCCGAAATATTTCTCGTCGAAACTGGGGAAACGGTCGTTGTACATATCCTTGTCAACGAAGTAGACAAGCACCGTGGTGAAATGCGACACCAGCACGAAGCACGCCGCCAGCGCTATCATTTTTTCGGAGATGATGCAGCCGCTGCACTGGAAGCCGATGACGGGCGAGAAAATGAAAATCACCGCCCCGTGCACCAACTGGTCCCAGAGAAAATGCAGCGTATTGTCCGGCGTGTGAAACCGGCGTATGAGGAAAACGCGCAGCTCGTCCTGCAGATGGTGGAGCGCGAACACGCACAAAAGCGCCGCCCAGCCGGGCATATTCACCGCGCCGAAGGAAAACCACGTCCGCCCCAGATACTGCCAGGTCAGCAGCACGGATAGGGCGAGATGCGTGCCGGTATGCACCAGCATGCCCCACCAGTGATTGCGCTTGAGCCGGTTCACTGCGTCGAACTGAAGCGTGAAATCGCCTATCAGATGCGCCAGAAACAGCCGCCAGAATATTATCATCGGAAACTCATTTCGACGTAAGGTTGAACGCGCCGTCCCAATCCTGAGGAGTGCCGCTCTTTATGAATTCCTCAGCGCGCGCCAGTTGTTTTTTCGCCACAGCGTCTTCGGGAGCAAGCCTGAGGGCTTCGTTGTAACCGGAGGCGGCGCCGCTCCAGTCGCCGGCGGAAAACCGCTCGCCCGCGCGGGCGAAAACTTCCAGCCGTTTTGCCAGCTCCGGCGTCACGTCTTCTTTTTTCGCCAGCAGCTCGAACACGCGGATGGGCACGCTTTTGCCCACCACCCGCACGCGGCCCAGTTCGCGCGCGGCGACGTAGTCCTTCGCGGGCGCATAGCACGCCTCGCTGGCCAGTATGCGGCTGCCGAAAAATTTGTTGGCGCCCTCCAGCCGCGAGGCGAGGTTCACCTCGTCGCCGATGACGGTGTAGGAAAACCGCGTGGTGGAGCCGAAGTTGCCGACTGTCATTTGTCCCGCGTTCAATCCGATTCTTATGGCGGGCGTTTCCGGCAGCCCCGGCGGCAAAGCCTTGTTGAGCTCGTTGATTGCGGTTATGCACTCCACCGCCGAGACGCAGGCCCAGCGCCGGTGCTCCTGTAAATCCAGCGGCGCGTTCCAGAAGGCCATTATGCAGTCGCCGATATACTTGTCCACCACGCCGTCGTTTTTGAGGATTATGTCCGTGAACGCCGACAGGTAGCGGTTGAGAAAAACCGTCAAGTCGCCGGCTGCCATTTTTTCGGATATCGTCGTAAAATGCGCGATGTCGAGGAAGAAAACCGTCATATCCCGCTTCTCGCCGCCGAGGCGCAGCTTGCCGGGGTCTTTTACGATGACTTCCACGACCTTTGGGGACAGATACTGCCCGAAGGTGCTCTTAATCCAGCGCTTCTCGCGGCCTTCCACGACTACGCGGTAGACGCTAATCAGTATGTAGCCGCCCACCAGTCCCAGCACCGGCATCACGAAATAAAGCTGCCACCCCCACAGGAATAACACCTGATAGGTTATTACCCATGCCGCCAGAATTCCAGCCGTCATCAGCGCGCCGCCCACGACTCCCGTATTGAGCAACAGCAAGGACAGCCAAATCATCGCCAGCAGCGCCGCGAACGCAATCCACGGGTTCACCACGCGCATCCAGTTTTCATGCGCTAGATTATCGAGGAAATTGGCGTGGTAGGTTACCCCCGGCACGGGCAAGCCGAACGGGCCGGGATAATGGTCGAAGTTGCCCATCGTGGTGGACCCGACTAAAACCACGCCTCCCTTTATCTCGTCTTTTTCCTGCAGGGACAACTCGTCCGACAGGATATCGAGTATGGAAATATATGGATAGCAGAGGGGGAGCGACTTTTCGCCCGAAGCCCGCGTATCTGGATGGGCGGGGCGCAGCGTACGCACTAACGGCTGGGTGAAATTGAGCCGGAATATATTGGTTCCGGAAAACTTGCCGTACACTTCATCCAAATCCATGCCCTTGAACAAAGCGTAGGCACCGGCGGACAGCGACGCTACCGGTTTACCCACGCAATCGCGGCAGCCCAGGCCGGGACGGCGGTCATAGCTCAAGCGCCTGTCGAAAAGTTTCATCTGGCGCAGGTGTCCGTCGGGGTCGGGAAAACCATCAGTGTTGGGGGAAGCGCACAAAAACGCCGCGCCGCACAATTCGCCCATAGGATATTGGAATGAGAACCGCTGGGTGCCCTCCACCAACTCGTCCTTTTCATGCTGCGGCATCACCGTTTCGGTGGCGACAAGCCCCGCCAGTACCACGTTGCCGGCTTTTTTGACGGAGGCGAGCAACAGCTTGTCGTTTTCAGGGTCGCGCTTGTCCGGCTCAAGAAACATCACATCGAAAATTATCGCTTTCGCGCCCAGTTCGCTGAGCCGGTCTATCAGTTTTGCGTGGAAGCGGCGCGGGAAAGGAAATCCCATTTTCGCGACGGTCTCATCGTCTATCGCGGCTATCGAAATTTTGGGGTCCGCCGGTTGCCCGGACACCAGCGCCGTGGTCATGTCCGAGATTATATTTTCAAGGTACTGCACCGGCGCGATAAGATACCAGTGCGACTGCGCCGTTTTGAGCCGGTAATTATAGCTCCAGACATCGAGCCAATAAAGCGAGCCGCAGAGCATGGTGAACACGCTCAGCATGATTACAACATCTTTCGGGGCACGCAGCTTGCTTAAAAACATAGGAGACCGCTGACACTCTGGCGATATTCTACCTATTTGAGGGGTGATTCAGAAACCGTAATTTAGGCATGGAATTTAAGCACGGTTTCAAGCGGGCAGCGTGAAGGTTATCTCCGCGCCGCCTTCGGGGCGGTTTGCGGCGGCGATTTTGCCGCCGTGCAGCTCGCAGATTTTGCGCGCTATGGCCAGACCGAGACCGTAGCCTTTGCCGGGCGAATCGTCGAGGCGGCGGTATTTTTCGAAAACCTCCTCAAGAGCGGCAGGCGGTATCCCGGGACCGGAATCCTTCACGCTTACGCGGCAGAACGCGCCCTCGCGCGCGTACTCCACGCTGATTTTTCCGTCCCGTGGCGTGAATTTTATCGCGTTGGACAGCAGATTGCCCAGCAGCCGCTCAAGCATTCGCGCGTCGCCCTTGACGGGCAGGGGCGCGCCGCCCCCGGCGGGCAGGGACAGCTTTATGCCCTTTTCCTCGATAAGAGGCAGCAGCGAATCCGCCGTGCGGCGGGCGGTTTCGGCAAAATCCAGTTGTTCCGTTTTAGGACGCAGCGCGCCCGACTCCATGCGCGCGATGTCCAGAATATCCTCCACCAGCCGGAACAGCCGCGCCGACGAGTTTTTCATGGCCGAGAGATACTCAGCCCCCGCACCGGAGCATGACGCCTCCAGCAGCTTCATATAGCCCTGCATCCCCAGCAGCGGCGCGCGCAAATCGTGCGCGGCGGAGTTGAAAAAATCCTCTTTCATGGCGTCTATCTCGTGCTCGAAAGTGACGTCGCGCAGCACAATAAGCTTGAGCTTGCCGCCTTCGGGCGGCAGGAATTCCTCGCTCATCAGCCGGTACCAGCGCGGAGAGCCGCCCGCGTCGGCGCGGAAAGTCTCCAGCCCGCGCCCGCGGCGCGACATCCGCTGCGTAACCTCGCGCGCGCCCGACGCGCCGTCCGCCGCCAGCGCGATGAAGGCGGGGTTGTCCAGCAATCCGGCGGCGATATGGTTGGTGAAAAGCGGCGCGCCGTTTTCGTCGGCGAGAATCACGCCGTCGCGCATCATCCCGACCAGCAAATCAAGCTTGCGCTTTTCGCCGAGCAGGCGGTCCACCTGCAAACGGTCGTAGCGGCCCGTCTCGCCCAGCATTATGTTGAAAGCCTCGATGAGCTGAGAAAACTCGCCCCAGCCAGCGTTGCGCGGCACGGGGGTGCTGAAATCGCGCCTGATGACGCGGCCCGCGCCGTCAATCAGCGCGGAAATGGGGCGGCTCAGCTTGCGTGCGTAGTAAAGCGCGGAAAAATACGAGGCCGTGGCGATGGCGAGCAGGAAAAATATTATCAGCGAGGTGGTCAGCCGGATTACCCAGAACGCCTCGTCGCGCAGTTGCAGCGTGAGGACGCACAGGTTCATGTCCGGCACGCGCCTGTAGGCGCCGACGAACGTCCCCTCCGGCGCGGGTATAATTTCCAGCCGCGCCGCGGGGCGGTATCCGAATTGCGCGCTTAAAAATTCCGGTCGGACGCCGGGCGCCGGCTCGCCGTCAAAACGGAAGATATGCCCCTGCGTGTCCGCCAGGAAGATATGCCCCGTCTCGCCGATTCGCTGCTCGCGCAATTGCGACAGTAACGGTTCCGCGTTTGCCACCACATACAGATAGCGCCCGCTCCTGATTGGAAACACCAGCGAGCAGACCGACACTCCGTCCTGCGAGTCAAAACTGCTGAGTACCACCTGCCCTGTTTTTCTGGCCTGCAAAAATACGGGGTCCGCGCCGTGCCCCGCTCCGCCGAAGCGGCGCAGCGTTTCGGGCGCGCCCGCGCGCGCGCCGGGCCGGCCTTCGGCGTCCAAAACTGCGGCCAGCATAAAATCAGGGTTTGCGGCCAGCGCCTCGCGCAACTGCGCTTCGAGACGGGCTTTGCCTCCGGCGGACAAATCCAGCCGCTCGGTGAACGCCATGCGCGCGGCGAGGCCCTGCATGTACTGGCGTATGGCGGTGGCGGTGACGGAGGAGAGGCTTTCGTGCAGGCTGAGCGCGTTCACCTTAGCCTGCGACTGGTAATAAAACAGCAGCGCGCCGGTGGGGACAAGCGGCGCCATCCCCGCCAGCAACATCAGCAAAAACAACCGGCTAAAAAGAGACATACTGTTTGCACCTCACCGCTGAGTTATGCCCCAAATGGAATTTTGCCTAAACAGCTTCAGGATATTTAGCTAACGCAGTTTCGTTATTACCTGGAATGAAACCAATAACCCGCTTGGCGTTTTTGTCCTGCTCCGGCGGAGCCATAAGTTCTCTAATGGCGTCAAAGACTGCCTTGAATTGCTTGTCATAGCGTTTTTCAAGGCCGTCAAGACGGCGGGCCAGGTCTTTATGCGCGGAAATCATCTCGCGCAAGCGGACAAATGCTCTCACAATTGAAATGCTTGACTCAATGGCTACCGGGGAATTGATGACATTGGCAGCCATGATGGTCCCGTATTCGGTAAACGCATAAGGGAGATTGGGGGAAAATTTAAGCTTTCGGAGGTGGTCGCAATTTGCGACCAGTTGGTTTTTTTCCGCCTTTGTAAAGCGGAACATGAAATCTTCAGGGAAGCGGTCTATGTTGCGTTTGATTTGTTCGTTGAGACGTTTTGTCGGAACCTTGAACAAATCCGCCAAATCAGCGTCAATAATAACCCTGTGCCCGCGCACAAACAGTATGCGGCTTTCAACCGCTGAAATGGGAATCAGAGATTTATCCGGCATAATATATCCTAAACAGTTTTCCGTTTCCTCAACTGCTCCGTTAGTTTGGGGAGGATTTGGGTTGCGTCGCCTACCAGGCCGAATTTGCAGACGTTGAATATCGGGGCGGAGGGGTCTTTGTTTATGGCGATGATAACGTCGGAGGAGCTCATGCCTACAACGTGCTGCACCGCGCCGGAGATGCCGCACGCAACGTAGAGTTTAGGCGAAACCGTGGTGCCGCTCTGGCCTACCTGATGCGGTTTCGGCATAAGCCCCAGGTCCACCGCCGCGCGGGACGCGCCCACCGCGCCGCCGAGAGTCTGGGCGAGTTCGTCGAGCATTTCAAAGCCGCGCTTGTTTTTCATGCCGCGTCCGCCGGAGATGATGATTTTGGCCTCGCCGATATTTTCGGTGGCGCCGATGTCGTCGAACTTGCGCTCCACCAGTTTCACGCGGGAGAAATCCTTTTTCAGCGCGACGGTTTCGCGCACGATGTTGGCTTTCGCGCCGGGCGCGGGCTCGTTTTTCTTCATCACGTTGGGGCGCACCGTCGCCATCTGCGGGCGGGTGTTGGGGCTTAAAATATCCGCCATGATGTTGCCGCCGAAGGCGGGGCGGGTTTGCAGCAGATTGCCTTCCTTTATCGAAAGCCCGGTACAGTCCGCCGTGAGGCCGACGTAAAGCTCGCTCGCCACGCGGGGCGCGACATCGCGGCCTATATAGGTTGAGGGATACAGCACAATGCTCGGCTTGTGTTTTGTGATGAGCGCCACCATGACGGTTGCCGCCGCGTCTGTGTTGTAATCGGCAAGCGCTTCGTTTTCGACGAGATAAATCTTGTCCGCGCCGAAGGAGGCGATTTCGCCGCAAAGTTTTTCGACGCCGTTGCCGAGGAGGACGGCGCAAAGCTCCTCGCCCAGTTCGTCGGCGAGGCGGCGTCCGCAGGAAAGCAATTCATGAGTTACCGCGCGGACGGTCTTGCCGCCGGGGTTTTTGCGGTCCTCGGAGAGCTCCGCGAAAATCCACACGCCTTTGTACGCGCTCAAATCGGAGGATTCTTCCTTGCGCTTTATCTCGATGGCGGAGACGGGGCACACCTGCGCGCACGCGCCGCAGAGGGTGCATTTTTCGTTGACCTTCGCCAGCTTGTTCTCGACAGCAATTGCGCCGAACGGGCAGGCGGTGACGCATTTGGAACAGCCGATGCAGCTTGCGGATATCTCTAGCATTTAATGAAATTCTCCTCTTTAAGGATGCAGACCAGCTTTTCGACCAGCTCCGCGGCGGTGCCCTGGTGCACCGTGCCGCGCGCACGCTGCGGCGGCGCGTAAACGCGGTCCACCCGCGTGGGCGAGCCTTTGAGGCCCAGCAGATTCTCGTCCGCGCCCACGTCGGCGGCGGTCCAGAGCTCCAAATCCTTTTCCTGCGCGGCGGCTATTTCGGGGAAGGAGGGGAAAGCGGGCTTGTAGTCGGCGGGCAGGACCAGCGTGCACAGCGCGGGCAGTTGCGCCTCGACAATTTCGTGTCCGCCGTCCATCAGCTTTTTGGCGGTCAGCTTCCTGCCGGAAACCGCGACATGCTCGCAGAACGTTATCTGCGGCAGATGCAACTGCTGCGCTATGCCGGGGCCGGTCTGCGCCGTGTCGCCGTCAATCGCCATCATGCCGCAAAGGATGAGGTCCGCCTTGCCGATTTTTTTGATAGCGCGCGCTATGGCGTAGGACGTAGCCCACGTGTCCGAGCCCGCGAAAGCGCGGTCGGAAAGCAGAATGCCCCTGTCCGTGCCAAGAGCAAGCGCGAGCCGCAGCACGGTTTTGGCCTGCGGCGGGCCCATCGAGATTACCGTAACTTCCGCGCCGGTTTTTTCTTTAAGGGCGAGCGCGGTTTCCAGCGCGAAATGGTCGTAGGGGTTCAGTATGCTGGGCACTCCCGCGCGGATGAGAGTTCCCGTCTGCGGGTCCACCTTGACCTGCGTGGTGTCGGGCACCTGCTTTATGCAAACGACGATATTCATGGAGTCGCTCCTACCTCGGCCTGAAAGTTTCGTTGAGTTTGGCGGCGATTAAATCCTTGTCTTCGGTGACGCCGCGCTGCCTGTCCTCTATTTCGACAAGCGAGACCGCCTGCGAAAGTTCGGCGGCGGAACCGGTCCCCGCGCCCAGCACCAGCTTTATCCCCTGCGAGGCGACATCGAACGCCGTCTCCCGCGCGCAGACGCGGGACATGGCCTCGCAGCACGCGCGGTCCATGCGCACGCCTTCGTTGTATTCCTTCGCGGCGGCGGTTTTGCAGAAATTGGCGGCAACCTCGGCGGCGGCTATCAGTTCGCCCAGCTTGAATGTCACATTCTGGTGGCGGGTTAGGCGCTGCGCGCGGCAGTCTTCCAGAATTCTGGCGAGGGCGCGCAGTCCGAGCGCGGCGCTGTCGGCCCCGACGTTGGCGTTTTGCGCGTGCAGCGCGTCCAGCTCCGCCGCCATGCCGATGTAGTACTGCCCGCGGCTTTTGAGATGTTCCTGCCACCTGCCGCGATAGATGGTCATTTCCATTATCTCGTTGGTGCCTTCGTAGATGCAGGCGATTTTAACGTCGCGCTTGATTTTTTCGACGGGGAAATCGCGGGTGTAGCCGTAGCCGCCCAATGCCTGAATCGCGTCCTCGGCGGCGTTGTTGCCCGCCTCGGTGGCGTAATATTTGCCGATTGCGCCCTCGGTCTGCAAGCCGTGCTCCTCGCCGTCAAGCCGCAAAGCGATGGCGTGGATATAGGCGCGCGACGCTTCCAGCGCGACGGCGTGCGGCACTATAAGCTTGTGCGTGTAGCCCTGCTTTTGCGACAGCGGCCCGCCGCCCTGTATGCGCTGCTGGCTGTAGCGCACGGCGGTTTCAAGCGCCTCGCAGCCCGCGCCCATGCCGAACGCCGCCACCATAAGGCGGGTGTAGCCGAACACCGCCTGCGCCTGCTGCAACCCCTGCCCTTCAACCTCACCGATAAGCTGGTCGGCGGGGACATACACATCGTCCAGCGACAATCCGGCTGTGTTGGAAAGCCGGATGCCGTGCTTGTCCTCGTGCTTGTTGGCGGAAAAACCGGTCGCGTCCCGCTCCACCAGAAACCAAGACGGTCCGCCGGGGGCCAGCGCGAGGATGGTGTAGAGGTCCGCCACGCCGCCGTTTGAAATCCATTGCTTGTTGCCGGTTATTTTGTAACCGGCCAACTTGCCGTTTTTGACCACCTGCTCGGCGCGGGTGCGCAGGTTTACGAGGTCGCTGCCCGCGTCGGCCTCCGTCGCGCCGTAGGCGACGAGCAGCTTTTCCTCCGCTATTTTGCGCATCCATTTGCGCTGTTGCGCTTCCGTGCCGCCCACGCGCAGCGGGTCTGTGCCTAGGAAGGTGGCGAAAACAGAAGTGGCTATGCCGAGGTCTATGCGCGCAAGCGCCTCGCAGACGCGATATATGTCCACCGTGCCGCCGCCGAGGCCGCCGTGCTCGCGCGGGATGAGCAGCAGATGCACGCCCAGCACGCCGGGATCGTACATCTCTTTGAGAATCTCGGCTGGGAATTCGTTTTCCCTGTCGAGTTCCCTGATACAGTCGAAAGGTATCCTGCGTTTCGCGTATTCCTTGAGGCTGTCCAGCATGAGGCCGCGCGAAACCGCGTCTATGGTTGTCATAAATGCCGCTCCCTTTCCCGGAACGCTAAAATCCAACAATAATAGGATGATACCAGATTCCAAAAGAGAGGAACAATCCGCGCTTTGTAAAAAATACCTGTCAAGCCAAATAAGAATCGTACCGTAATCGTCGGTGCGAGATTTCTTTTTCCGTCTCAAGACCGCCTTCGGCTTCCAGTTTGCGCCTGACTATCCTCAAAGCCTCCTCCAAAAGGTCGTTTT
>JAQTYB010000020.1 GCA_028688475.1 Elusimicrobiales bacterium | reverse complement strand
CTCGGCTGGAACGCGGTAGGATTCCAGCACCAGCGGCTGCGCCGCCATATGAAAAACAATGTCGGGACGGACTGTGGAAAAGCATTCCGTAAGCGCGGCGCGGTCGCGCACGTCGCCCTGCTGCGTTTTGGCTATGCGCTCCAGTCCGCAGACGGCGTACATCGAGGGTTCGGTAGGCGCGGGCAGCGAGTAGCCGTAAAGCTGCGCGCCCCACGCATGCAGCCAGACTGTCAGCCACGAGCCCTTGAAACCGGTGTTGCCTGTGATGAGTACTTTTTTGCCGCGCCAGAATTTTTCGTCGATTTTTGAAATCATGGTTTCATCCAGGGCGCGTTGCCGGAGCGGCAAAGGCCGTCGAGATAATTCTTGTCGCGCGGGGTGTCCATGGGCTGCCAGAAGCCGTTATGGCGGTAGGCGCAAAGCTCGCCTTTGGCCACCAGCGAGTTGAGCGGCTCGTGCTCCCAGAGCACGTCGGTCTCGCCGATGAAGTCCAGCGCGCGGCGTTCGAGCACGAAAAAGCCGCCGTTTATCCAGGAATCCTCGCCGTGGGGCTTTTCGCGGAAGGATTTCACCGCGCCGTCGGACTTGAGTTCCATCGCGCCGAAGCGCCCCGGCTGCTGCACGGCGGTAACGGTGGCGATTTTGCCGGATTTTTTGTGGAACTCCGCGAGCGCGCGCAAATCCACGTCCGCAACGCCGTCGCCGTAGGTGAGCATGAACGGCCCGTCGTCGAGATACTTTTCTATGCGTTTTATGCGCGTGCCGGTGAGCGCGTCCGCTCCAGTGTCCGCCAGCGTGACGCGCCAGGGTTCGACATTGGCGGCGCGCATTTCTATTTTGTTTTCCCGCAAATCGAAGGTGACGTCGGAATTATGCAGCAGATAGTTCGCGAAATACTCTTTTATGACGTAGCCCTTGTAGCCCAGGCAAATGATGAAATCGTTGAAGCCCGCCGCTGAATAAAGCTTCATTATGTGCCAGAGTATCGGTCTGCCGCCTATTTCCACCATCGGTTTGGGCCGCAGTCCGGTTTCCTCGCCCAAACGCGTGCCCAGCCCGCCGGCAAGTATCACGGTTTTCATGGTCGTGCTCCTCGCTGATGTTTATACGCCCAATAGTATACAAAGTTGGGTTTGGCGGCGGGTAGGTGAAATTGTTAGTATATTGCTGATGCCGACCTCCAAACAAAAAATTTTTATTATTGATTTCGACAGTACGCTTGTCCAGGTCGAATCGCTGGACAAGCTGGCGGAACTGGCGCTTGCCGGAAAGCCCGACGGAAAGGAAATCGCCGCCGAAATACAGGCGATAACAAAGCGGGGAATGGAGGGCGAAATCCCGTTTTCGGACTCCCTCGCCCGGCGCATGGCCTTGCTCAAGGCCGATAAAACGCATGTGCAGGCGGCGGCTGAATACCTCAGGGCGCATGTCACCAAATCGTTCGAGCGCAACAAGAGTTTTTTCAGCGGGCATAAAGACAACGTCTATATCATCTCCGGCGGGTTCAGGGAGATGATAGCGCCCGTGGCGGAACTGTTTGGCATCGCGCAAAACCATATTCTGGCCAACACGCTGGTTTTTGACGCCGCCGGCGGCATAACCGGTTTCGACAAAAAAAATCCGCTTGCCGGCGATGGCGGAAAAGCCGACTGTCTCAAAACGCTCGGCCTGAAAGGCGAAATACATGTTATAGGCGACGGGGCGAGCGATGCGGACATCAAAAAGGCCTATCCGAACGCGAAATTTTTCGCCTTCACCGAGAACGTCCGGCGCGAGGCTGCGGTTGCAAAGGCGGATTACGCTATAGCCAGCTTTGACGAATTTCTCTATATAAACCATCTGCCAATGACGGTTTCCTATCCGAAAAGCAGAATAAAAGCGCTGCTGTTGGAAAACATCTCCCCGCTCGCGGCGGCGAAACTGCGCGAGGAAGGCTATACCGTCGAAACCATGCAGGGCGGGCTTTCCGAAGAGGAACTGGCGGAGAAAATAAAGGATGTTTCCATTCTGGGAATACGCTCGCGCACGCAGGTCACGGCGGCGGCGCTGGCCAACGCAAGGCGGCTTGTCGCCGTCGGCTCGTTTTGCATAGGAACGGACAACGTAGACCTCGGCGCGGCTCTGCGCAAGGGCGTGGCTGCGTTCAACGCGCCGTACAGCAACACCCGCAGCGTGGCGGAACTCGTTATCGGGGAGATTATCGTGCTGCTGCGGCGCGTCGTGGAGAAAAACGCGAAAATGCATTCCGGCTGCTGGGACAAGAGCGCGGCCAACTCGCACGAGATACGCGGCAAAAAACTGGGCATAATCGGCTACGGCAATGTGGGCAGCCAGGTATCCGCGCTGGCGGAAGCCCTGGGCATGGATGTCTATTACTACGATACCGCCGAAAAACTGGGGCTGGGCAACGCCAAAAACTGCGCTTCGATGAACGAACTGCTTAAAATCGCCGACGCGGTGACAGTCCACGTTGACGGACGCCCGCAGAACGCCGGACTCATCGGCGAGCCTCAATTCGCGCTGATGAAGGACAAATGCCTGTTTATAAACGTCTCCCGCGGCGCGACGGTGGACGTGCCCGCGCTGGCGAAAAATATCAAAAACGGCAAGATAATCGGCGCGGCGGCGGACGTGTTTCCGCGCGAGCCGAAAGACTCAAAAGAGGAATTCGTGTCGGAACTGCGCGGGCTGCCAAACGTCATCTTGACACCGCATATCGGCGGCAGCACCAAGGAGGCGCAGGATAATATCGCCGCGTTCGTCTGCAACCGGCTGATTGAATACGTCAATTCCGGCAACACCATGTACAGCGTGAATTTCCCGCAGGTGCAGCTGCCGCCGCTGGTGAACTCGCACCGGTTTTTGCACGTCCACAAAAACGTGCCCGGAATGCTGTCCAAAATAGACGCCATTCTTTACAAGCACAAAATAAATATCGAAGGCCAGTACCTGAAGACAAACGAGGAAGTCGGCTATGTAATCACCGACGTATGCAGCAAATATGACCAGTCGGTGATAGCCGCCATAAGGCAAATTCCGGGCACGATAAGGTTCAGGGTGTTATATTGATGCGCGCATTAATGCGCATTGATGAACTTGTCGAGTTGGGTGTGCCATTCATCCGGCTCGAAAACTCCCGCGGCAGTATCGTTGCCCAACAGCAGATCCGCCATATGGCGCGGTTTTTTGCCGCCGATATGCATGGACTTGATGCACGACACGCCGTAAACCGCGACATCCTCCGCGGGCATCTCATCCGCCCGCTTTTTCATCAGTTCCTTCACCTTCGCCACGGGAAGCGTGCCGTAGAAACTGTCCCCGCAACACACCCCGTCGGCTTTGGTTTTAGCGGACTCCACAACGCGGATGTTCATTTTTGAAAGCAGGCTCCTCACGGCGTCGTGAATCCTGCTCTGGTCGCGGGTCGGGCAAGCGTCAAGCACCGTCATCTCTTTTCCCTTATAATCCGGAAACGGAAACGACTTGCTCCGGTCCAGAATTTCCCATAGCGATATGGTGGCAATGCCGTCGTAGAGAGTCCTGTACCGCTTGTCGCAGCCGGCGCAGACGTTTATGACCTGAGTTCCCGCCGGAAGCTTCGGCTCGTGCCTGCAACAGGTTAAATGCTCATCCAGCGGCCCCAGTTCTTTGTTCAGAAACGCGAGCAACTTTTTTGCCGAGCCGGGATTGTGCATGACAAGAGCGCAACCGGGCGCGAATACTCTTTTCATGCGGCGTCTCCGAGTTACCAGGCGATGGCGGCGGGGTCGGTTCCCTTTTCCGCTTCCTCAATCATATGTTCGGCGAGCAGGTTCCAGCTCAGGAAATGGCCGCCGGCCAGCGGCGCGCCGGTTTCGGGATTGTAGTTTTCATTCATGCCGCCGGTGACGCGCAAATCCGCCGTCAGCAGGCTGACGGTTTTGTTCGCCAGTTCAAGCGCCTCTTTTTTGTAGCCGTAATTCAGCAGCCCGTGCATCATGAGATAATCCGAAATAATCCACACCGGGCCGCGCCAGTAGCCGGACTTCGAGTTGTAGAACGGTTCCGTTATGGCGATGGTGCGCACGCCGTTTGGCGACCAGAACTCCCGTTCGTTGAGCAGATGCTCCTCAATCATTCGCTTTGCCTGCTCCGGCGAAGCTATTTTAACCCACAGCGGCGTGAAGTTGGTCCATGTTTTGATTTTGACCATCTCGCCGGTGCGGGAATCTATGTTGTAAAACGTGCCGTCTTTCTCGGACCACATTTTGGCTAGCGTCAACGCTTTGAGGTCCGCCGCTTTTTTTGCGTAAGCCGCCGCGTCTTCCTTTTTGCCGAGCTTTTCCGCCAGCGCGGACATCGCCAGATACTCGCGGTAGAGATAACACTGCAAATCCACGCCTTCCGTCACATCGGAAGGATTGTCGGAGACTGCGGGGTTGTTGTCCACGCCGCTTTCCACGCCGTTGTACCAGCGGAACAGCCCGTCGGCGGCTTTGCGGTTGTCTTCCCAGAAGGCCAGCATGGCGGCGAGTTTTTCGTAGTTCGTGGCGGTGCCGGCGCCGGTATCTTTAGCCAGCAGCCAGGAAGCGTCGCCAGTAACCCGGGAGGCCAACTGCGCGGCCTGCGCAAGAAAAGGCTTGCACATCTCCGGCAGCGCCCACAGCGCGTCCGGCGCGATTTCGCGCGGCGCGTAGCCCGGCCAGTTGGCGGTCTCGTTGACGAATTCAAGGAAGGATTTCACCGAGGACGCCACCGGCTTGCCCACGCCGTCGTAGCTGAACGCCACGCCCATGAAATACATATCCCAGTCGAAAAGATGGGTATACGGCCCGTCGGGCACGAGATAGGTATGCTTGAGTATCCCTTTCGGCGGCTTTACCACGATGCTCTTGAAATCGTTTTTCTTGAAAAAAGCCGTCAGTTCGTCAATGTCTTTGGCCTGCGACACGGAAACGAACAGTCCCGCCAGGCACAGCCCCAGCACTGCAACGCGAATGTTTTTCATAACAGTTTTCTCCTTTTATTAAATCAGCGTATTGAGACGCTATGAGGTCCGTCGCCCTGAACCGAAACAGTGAGCAGCGCGCCCGCCCGGCTCCAGCTTGTCTTCGGCGCGGGTTTTCCGTCAATATTTACCTCTTTTATCTTCGCGTCGGTTTCCAACTCGAACGCCAGCCGGCGCGGAGACGGCGAATAGCCGCCTGAAACGGCGGTCTGGATTTTGATGCCGCCGCTTTCTTTGGAGACGGTTACCGTCGTGCGGCGCGACGCTCCGGTTTTGTACAGGGGGCTCGCGCCGTCGTCCTCGTAAAGCGTTCCGGCGGCCCTGCCGTCGCGCGCGGGGTATATCCTGAAGGTTACGGGGTCGGCGGGCTTTTCGCCGGTGTAGTTCATCTCCGGCCACATGGGGATTACCGCTCCGGCGCGCACGTACATCGGCGCGGTCTCCAGCGGCGCGGCGGCGGTTATCACGCGGCCCCCCGCCAGCAACATGCCGGTCCAGAAATCGTACCAGTCGCCTTCCGGCAGGTAGACCTTGCGGCTCGTTCTGCCGGCGGCCAGCACGGGGGCGGCAAGCAAATCGTCGCCCACCATGAACTCGTCATCTAGATTCACAGTGTTGAAATCCCACTGGTAGTTGAGCACCAGCGGCCGAAACACCGGCACGCCCGTGCCGTGCGCCGTCTCAAGCGCGGTATACAAAAACGGCAGCAGCCGGTAGCGCAGCTTGAGATATTTGCGGATGATGTCCTCGTAATAGACGCCGAAGCGCCACGGCTCGTTGTCGTTGAAACTGAGGTCCCTGTGGTTGCGGCAGAAAGGCGCGAGGAAGCTGACCTGATACCAGCGCGTCACCAGTTCGCCGTTCGAGCGCCCTCCGGTAAAGCCGCCGATATCGGACCCGGCGAAAGCCTCGCCGGACAGGCCCACCGATTGCAGCATGGGAATGCTCAGCGAAAGCGAGTCCCAGGTGCTGGTGTTGTCCCCCGTCCACATGACGGCGTAGCGCTGCACGCCGGCGTAGGCGGCGCGGGTTATCACGAAAGGCCGCTTGTCGGGCCGAAGCCGCGCGAGGCCGTTATAGGTCGCGCTGGACATGAGCATCGCGTAGACGTTGCGGTTTTTGGCGTGAGTGGATTTTTCGCCCATATCATCGTAGACGTTGTCCATCTGCTTGACGCCGTCGCGGTCCTCGAAGTCGGCGGGCTCGTTCATGTCGTTCCAGATTCCGGCTATGCCGTAATCGGTATAGGCGCGGTGCAGGTTGCCCCACCACGCCGCGGCCTCCGGTATGGTGAAATCCGTGAAAACGGACTCGCCGGGCCAGACTTTGCCGACGTAATTGGCGCCGTCTTTTTTCTTGATGTAATAGTTGTTTTTCGCGCCCTGCGCGTAGACGTAGTAATCAGGGTCATGATTGCCGAGCTCCGGCGTCGGCGACGGAGGCGGCTCTTTCGAATCGGGCTGGTATTTGATGCCGGGGTCCACTATGGTCACCGTCTTGACGCCGCGCGCCAGCAGCCTGTCCACAAGCCCCTTCGGGTCGGGGAAGCGCTTTTCGTTCCAGGTGAACACGCGGTAGCCGTCCATATAATGGATGTCGAGATATATCGCGTCCAGCGGCAAATCGTCCTTGCGGTACTTGTCCACGATTTTCTCTACGAGCGTATCAGGGTAGTAGCTCCAGCGGCACTGCTGGTGGCCCAGCGCCCACAGCGGCGGCAGCGGCATACGGCCCGTCAGCTCCGTGTAGCGCGAGACTATTTTTTTCATCTCCGGCCCTTTGAAGAAATAGTAATTCATCTCGCCCGCGTCGGCGTAAAACTGCGCGTATTCCTGCCCGCTGAAACCGAAATCGAAACCAGTGCGATAGGAATTGTCGAAGAAAATGCCGTAGGCGCGCCCGTCTTCCAGCCCGATATAGAACGGTATGCTCTGATAAGTGGGGTCCGTGCCCTCGCCGTAGGAATAGGTGTCGGTATTCCACATCACGAAATGGCCGCGCCGCCGGTCGAGCCGGGCGGCCTTTTCGCCGAGGCCGTAGAAATGCTCCTCGAAACCCAGTTTTTTCGCCGCCGCTATGGCGGTGCCTTTAGGGTCGTAGAGCATGGGCCGCTGGTCGGAGTTGATAACCTGATGCGTCCTGGCGTCGCGGAATTCGATGAGAAGCGGCGAGCGGCGCACGACTACTTCCAATTCGGCGGTAAGCAGCGTTATGTCGCCGCCGTCCTCTTTCAGTGTCCAGTCCGGCGTTGTCCAGGCGGTTTTATCTATCGCCCAGGAGTGGTCTTTTTCTGGAATGGGCTTCTGGAAAGAGGCGCGCACGCGCACCAAATCCGGCGCCAGCACATAAAGCCGCACCTGCGACTTGTCGGCGCAGTTGAGCGTCACGGCGGAGTCCGTTTTATCGTAGCCGGCCACAGCCCCTATTTCCGTGAGCGTGTTTATCGTGTTGACGTCCGCCGCCGCGCCGGCGCAACAAAAAGCCGCCGGCAATAAAACCGCGGTTAAAAACCTCTTTGCTATCGTGTTCATCAGTTATCCCTCGTTTTTGGATTCCTAATTTTCCTTAAATACGCACGGTGTGTCAATTTTTCGGACGGCAGTATTTCAGGCCGGACGCGCAATCTCCGGCGCCGCAGTACAGCGCGCAAAGGCGCGCGGCGGTCTGCCGCTCGGGCACTATTTCATAGGAGCGAATCAGCGCGGCCCTGGCGTTCCGGTAATCCCCGCCCGCCGTGTAGTACCCCGCGATAGCGTTCAGCAAAGGCGGAGAATCGGGAGCCAGCTCCAGCGCTTTTTTCATCTCCGCCACGGCGCGGGCCGTGTCGCCTTTCAAAAACGCGATGCTGGCGATATTGGCGTGCGGATACGCGTGGCCCGGATAGAGCCGCACGGCGGCTTCGTAACCGGCCAGCGCGCCGGCCAAATCCCCCGCCGCGCTTTTGGCGTTGGCCAGCCCGACAAGCGACGCAAGGTGGGCGGGATTGAGCTTGAGCGCCTCGGCAAAATACCGGGAGGCGATGTCCGGACGACCCGCAGCCAGCCAGGCGTTCGCCAGCGCGGAATAAGCCATGGGATTGGGCTGCTTTCTGACGGTGTCCGTCCAAAGGGTGAAACTGTTCTCCCACACCCGGGCGCGGGCGCGCGACAGCGCCGTGAACACTAACAGCAGCGCGCACAAAAACGCCGCCGCGAAGCGCCGCGGCTGCGGCTTGTCCGCGAATTTTTCCGACCACAGCCGCCAGCCTTGCGCCACGACAATAAACAGTCCCAGCGAGGGAATATAAGTGTATCGGTCCGCCGCGATAACCGGGCCGAACGGCACGATTTGCAGCACCGGCAGCAGCGTGACGGCATAAAAAACCAGTCCCGCCATCATCAGCCTGTCCCGCCGGAATTTAACAACGGCCAGAACAACCGCGCAGCAGCAAAGCGCGGAATAGAACGCAAGCCCCTGCCAGCCGCCGGCCGGAGTATTATAAACCGCGGACAACCGCGCCGGAAAAATCAATTTTCCCGCGTAAAACAGCAGGTTGTACAGCGGCGCCAGCACGCGCAGCGCGAGGCCGCCCGAAGGCGGCGCTCCGGCGGTCCCGCCGGATGACAGGGAGACGAACAGCGCGGCGGCGGACAGCGCGAAGTAAGGCAGCTTTTCACGGAACAGCGCCGCGGTCAGGCGCCCCCCCCTCAGCCAGTCAAATAGCAGCAGAACAGCCGGAAGCGTTACGCCCATCGGCTTTGACATGAGCGACAATGCGAACATGGCGACCGACGCCGCCAGCCGCCAGCTCCCGCTCTTGCCTTTCCAGTCCAGATAGAATATCGCGGAAAGCAGGAAGAAAAACGAGTACAGCATATCCTTGCGTTCCACCACCCACGCGACAGATTCCACATGCATGGGATGTGCAGCGAACAGCGCGGCGACAAGAAACGCGGGGGCGGTTTCGCCAAGCAAAACGCGGAAAAGGCGCAGCACCAGCAGCGTGTTAGCCACGTGAAAGAGCAGGTTGACTGCATGGTAGCCGCAAGGGTTCAACCCGAACAATTTATAATCCAATGCGAAACTGAGCATTGTCAGCGGCTTATACAGGCCGTAATGCAGTGAGGAAAATATGCGCGCCGCGCCGTGAAAGGAAAAGTCGCGTATAAGCGGATTGCCCAGCACGTAAATGGATTCGTCCCAGTTGATGAAACCGGCATGGAGCACCGGCTGCATGGCGACAAAAGCCAGCGCTGCCGCCGCCGTCGCGGCAAGAATGCCAGATTTATCCGAACAATAAAGTTTCACTCCGTTGATTTTAACATTATTGAACGGGCGCATCGGCGGCTGGTGGTCCCGCGCGACGTCCCGCGCGACGTTTTCTTTTTGTCGGCGAAACAGGTATCATGATTCCGTAGAAAAGCCCCCTCGGGTCCAAAATCAAATCCAAAAACTGCCATCCAAAACCCCTTGAGAGAAATAAAAATCGTTTATACGCGATTCTGGACCCTGTTTTTTTTGGCGCTTTTTGCCAAGTTTTTCAGAGAGGGGGTTTTTCTGCGGAATCGTATCATTAGACTTGTCCCCGAATAATCTTATGGGCAAAAATCACGGCTTTTCCGGTGCTGCTTTGCGGCTTTCAGCTTACAGGCCCTCGCAGAGCATGTCCGCCGAAACGCCGTTTCGCCGCCCATCAAAATCTTGTCCTTTTGCCTCATCAATCTTATTCTGGAGCAAGCCTATTTATTGAGGACAGGATGAGAGGAAAAAAGCAGCGCCTATTTTCCCAAATCGATGCGGTCGTCCTTTGTGGCGGGATGCGCGATGACGAGAAACTCCACATTCTCTCCAGACTTGTTGAAAATCTGATGAGGCATGCCGGGCGGAATTTCAATTCCCTCACCAGGCTCCAGGCTGAAGCGTTCGCCGTCGAGTTCCATTACGGCTGTTCCGAACAGGATGAAAAAAAACTGGCGAGCCTGCTTGTGGAAATGTCGCGTCTCACAAGTGCAGGGAGGCATTTTTTCCTGCGTCACACTCAGCCCTCCCAGATTCAACAGTTTCCAACCGTCGCACTTGCCGCTCCACATGTAATGTTCGGTATTTTCTTTGTTAAGTTTCATCCAGTCTCCGCATCATAACTGCGTTTCCGGCTAATCCACGATAAAGAGTTTGGCGCCTGTTCGCGTGGACGAGCGGTGGGAAGAAGCGCCGTCACTTACCTGATAACTCATTCCCTTGGCTAAAACAAACTTTCCTCCGTCTTTTAGCTCTGTCTCAAGCTCGCCTTCCACGCATAGCAGGATATGCCCTTTTTCACACCAATGGTCCGCCATGTATCCGGGCGAATAGTCGACCATGCGGACGCGAATGTTTCCCAACCGAATCGTCCGCCAGTAGGCGATGCCAGTTTCGCCCTTGTGCTCGGTCGGTTCCAATTTGTCCCACTGTGTTGTTGAAAACGGGAATCCTTGTAATTGCATGGCTACCTCCTCTGAAGCGTGGCACAGCTTTGGCGGCGCGCTTTTGCACGGCGTCCATACCATTCTATATTAACCCGAAAATCGCAACAACTGTGATGTTTAACAGCCACCGGCGGCTGGCGGGCTTTTTGATATCATTCAGGGAGCAGGAATCGGGACACACTCATGAAATGTTTTGTCAACAGGTTGAAACCGCACTTGCCGTATCTGCTCGCCATTGCCGCCGCGCATTTGCTGATATACAGGAATTACTGGCTGCTGAAGCTGCTGTTCACGGGCGGCGATTTCCACCGCTGGGAAGCGCCCGCCGTAAATTTCCAGGCCGATTGCTTCGCCGCCGGCAGTTGGCCGTTGTGGAACCCGTTCGTCAATTTCGGCTATCCCTGGACCGATTTTTTCGGCTCCTCGTTTCTGTTCCCGACCCACGCGGCGTTTTCGGTTATTTTCGGCTATTGCGTGAAAACCGCGCAGTTGGAAATCCTGTGCTGGCAGATTGCCGGCGGACTGGGCATGTATTTTTGCGCGCAGGCTTTTGGAATTTCCAAAAGGGCCTCAACATTGTGCGCCTTCAGTTTTTTATTTTCAGGACAGATGGACGCGCTGCCCGCCTGGAACCAGCTTGTGTACAACACCGCCTGTTTCCCGTTCATGCTATGGGGCTACAGACTGTCGCTGGGGACTGAAAAGCCTTTCAGCCTGCTGGCCGCGGTTTTTCTGGCGCTGTCGTTTCTGGGAGGTTATGCCGCCTCGGCGGTGACAGGGGCTTACTTCTTCGCCGGCTTTGCGCTTGTGGATTCGGCTCTGCGGAAAAAACCGTTATGGGGAATGAAATTCGTTTTTTTCACCGCGCTGCTTGCCGCCGCGCTGGCGCTGCCGAAACTGCTTCCCGTATACCTGTCTCAAGGCGCGGTTCCCCGGCTTGCGGTCACGCCGCAATGGCGGCCTGAACTCGGCATACTTACGACCCATGAATTCGTGAGCTTTCTGCTGCCGGTGAAGCATTTCTTCTCGCTCTACTGCGGCGAACTGACGCTGCTGGCTGTTTTTTTCGCGCTGATTGCGCGCCGGAAAACGGGGCGCAACATTTCTTTCCTCATAATGTTCGCGGCGGGAGCATGGTTTCTGCTCGTGAACGGACGGGGAGACCCGTCGTTTCTGAAAACCGTTCTGCGCGGCGTTCTTCCTTTCGTCAAACAGGTGCGGATGGATTTCCTGTACTGGGCGTATCCGCTGGCGTTCCTGTCGCTTTACGCAGCCGGTTTCTTTGAAGATTTTCTGGAAAGCGCCGGCGATAAATATGCGCGCGGAGCCGCCGCCTTGTTCGGGACAATGTGCGTAGTTTTATTCGTGATATTTTTTGACGCGCGGAACGCATTCGGGTTTTTGCTTTTCCATATCGCAATCGCGACGGCATGGCTCGGCATGACCCTGATAAAAAAACGGCGCATGCAAACGCTGGCCGCGCTGGCGCTGATGTGTCTCGAGATGGGTATTGTGTTTGAAAGAAACCGCGTTGACATGCCATATTCCGACAATGGACGCGAATTGCGGGTTCTGATGACTCATCAGAATTTCGCCGACCGTTCCTTCAGGTCGGCATCGCTGGCGGGGCAGGCCGGCTGGGTGACTTATGAAAATGATGCCGTCCGCCCCGGGCTGCGCGCCGCCGTTGATGAACCTGTTTTGCACATCGGTAAATTCGAGGCAGGGGCCGTGATAAACGCGCTCAACAACAAAAAATTCACCGCGACATGGCTCAATTCGCAGGAAAGGCGCGGGTTCATGCTGCTCAAGGCGCAACCCTGGTTCAACCGTCTGGAAGGAACGCCGCTTTTCGAATTTCGGGACGACGCCGGAGATGGAAATGCCGCGGTATCTTTTGACAGGCTGACCGGCTCTGAATTCGCGTTCACGGTGAATTCCGCCAAAGGCGGCCTGCTGGTTCTGAGGCAGATGTTCGACGGACGCTGGGACGCCGTGATTGACGGCGCGCGCGGCCCCGCGCAGATTTGCGATAATTTTTTCATGCAGGCGCGGGTTCCGCCGGGAAAGCATCAGGTCAAATTCGTATCCCGCGATTATGTGTTCTTATACTCGCTGCTGGCAAGCATTCTCGCGCTGGTTTTATCCGTTTTTATCTCCATATACCCATTTCATGAACGTTAGAGCGCCTATCCTCTTCGGACCAATAGCCGCGCTGGCGTGCCTGTTCGCCGCCTGCGCCAAACCCGCGCGGGCGCAGGATGTCTGGTTCAGCATAAGCTCCTCCGCGGTCACCGGGACGCGCATACCGCAGCCGGTTTCGCAAATCAGCCGGGACGTTACTATTCTTGGCCGCGACGAGTTGAAAAGCACCTCGGTCAATTCCGCGGCGGATGCGCTGAATCTGGCGCCGGGCGCCGAGGCGCAGTCCCGCTCTCCGCACGGCGTTCAGGCCGATGTTTCGCTGCGCGGCTCCACTTATCAGCAGGTGCTGGTGCTGGTTGACGGAGTCAGGGTGAGCGACCCGCAGACGGCGCACCACAACATGGACCTGCCGGTGCCGTTCGACGACATTGAAAGAATAGAGGTTCTGCACGGGCACGGCTCCTCCGCCTACGGCTCCGACGCGCTGGGCGGCGTGATAAACATCATCACAAAAAAAGCGGACGACAACGGCTTGCGCGCCAAAGCAAAAGTATCCGATTTCAACACGACGCTGCTGTCTGCTTCCGGCGGCAGGACGCTGGGCGGGTTCAGCCAGCGGCTGTCGGTGGAAAAAAACAAATCCGGCGGCTTCCGGCAGGACACGGATTTCGACACTCTCGTCCTCTCCTCCAAATCCAGCCTCAAAACCGGCGGCGGGGAAACCACCCTCGCGCTGGGCTATATGGACAAAGCGTTCGGCGCTTACGATTTTTACACGCCGGGCCGTAATTTTCCGTCCAGGGAATGGACAAAAACCTGTTTTTCGGAGCTTTCCCATCACGCCGGGCTTGGCGGCATGGCGATCGCGCCTAAATTGTTCTACCGCCGGCACGACGACACTTTTGTGCTGGACCAGACGCGGCCCTCGTTTTCAGCCGGCAACCACACAACATACTCTTACGGCGGCGAAGTTCAGGCCGGTCTGCCGCTGGGAGACTCTGACTTCGTATTCGGCGCGGACGCCTCGGAAGACGAAATCGCCAGTTCCAGCCTGGGAAACCATGCCCGGCCCCGGCAGGGCGCGTTCGGGGAGTACCGCTTGTGGCTGTCTCAAAACTGGGGGCTGGACGCCGCGCTGCGCGCCGATAACTCGGACTGGGGCGTCCAATGGTCTCCGAATATCGGAATCAGCTACTGGCCTTCGCCACGCTGGAAACTGCGGGCCTCGGCGGGGCGGGCGTTCCGCACGCCGTCTTTCACGGAGCTTTATTACAACGACCCGGTGAACGCCGGCAACGCCGCTTTGAAACCAGAGGAAGCCGTCTCATACGAAGCCGGCGCGGATTTCATGCGGGGAAGAAAACTCACAGCCTCGGTTACCGCCTTCCTCCGCGGCCAGAAAAACCTTATTGACTGGGTTGGTCAAACGGCCTCCGGCCCCTGGGCGGCGCGGAATATAGGCGAACTGACCGTATATGGCGCGCAATCGCTGGTGAAAACAGAAATTCACGGTTTCGCCGCGCGGCTTGGCGCCTCCCTAATCGGTTCATACGGACAGGCGGATTATATTTCGAAATACGCACTGGCCTATCCCTCAAGCCAGTTTTCACTCGATATCAGGCACGGCCTGTGGGAAAACGCGGCGCTTTCCGTGGGAATGCTCCGGCGCAGCCGGCACAATCAGGACGGCTATTTTCTGCTGAGCGCCAAAATTTCCTGGACCTGCAAAAACGCCGAATTTTTCGCCGACGGCACGAACCTGCTAGACACCGCCTATCAGGAGGTGCCCGGCATACCGCAGCCGGGCCGCTGGCTTGGATTGGGCGTCAGTTGGAAACTGTAAATCGGATGCGAGAATTTTGCGGCGAAGGCGAAAAGGTTTAGCATAGGACCAAAGGGCAAGACGCATAAGTCCAAAGACCAGCTAAAATCGGCCCTTTCGGCCCTTTGCGCAACCTGCGGTTCTTGCTAAACTATAAGCGCAGGACAGGTGTTGGAGGTTGCTAAGTTTGTGCGGCCCACCAACACGGGAAGAGCGAAAAGTTGCGCTTCCAAGTTGAATGTAACGGAGAAAACTACGATGAAACTTACAAATGCAGCAACAGCGCTGGCGCTGCTTTGTGCGCTGGCTGCCGGCGGTTATGCCCAGTCGCCCGCAGCGGAAAGCGACAAGGCGGATAACACATACGCCGCGGCTGTTAAAAAGGCGTTCGCGGCCGCCAACAACAGCGGGGATTTTGGCCCTAAGTTGAAAGCGTCCGAACTTCCCGCCGCCGTTGCGAAAAAAATCAACGGCAAGCGCGCCGCCTATAAACTCTCCGTGCCGGGATACCCGGACGCATACATCGCGGTGAAATCCGACGAGGGAAGCTTCTTCGTGAGCATATTCAGCGACTCCGGCAACCTGATTGCCAAAGGCTCGCAAAGCGAAAGCGGAGAGTTTCAATGGGGCAAAGTTGACGCCGCCGGAGTTGCTTCGCCGCAGCGGACTGGCACCGAGAACAAGAGTGGGTATGGGTGCGGTCAGT
Organism: Elusimicrobiales bacterium; assembly: GCA_028688475.1. GTDB lineage: Bacteria > Elusimicrobiota > Elusimicrobia > Elusimicrobiales > Elusimicrobiaceae > JAQTYB01. The sequence goes on along the minus strand of JAQTYB010000020.1, from coordinate 13,329 downwards.
ATGGACCCGCCACGTGCTGGTCTAATGGATGTATATGGCACATGGAGCATTGCATCGATAGATAGCTCGGACCGAGACGACGGATGGCAAGGATAGTTCGACTTAAAATTTATCGCCGATAGCCACAGCTATCGGCGATAAATTTTACACAGAAATATCCCGCCGGCAGCCGTCGAATTCCGCTACTCTATTGCACAATCCGGGTTTACGGGTAAATCGGACGCGAGAACTTACAATGGCGCGGGGGGAATTAATTTATACAATGTGCGTATGCCCTCCATCCTCATCATAGACGACGACCCGGTTACGCGCGGCTTTCTGAGCGACGTGTGCGCGCACTACCTCGGGCACAAGGTGTCCGAGGCGGCGAGCGTCAAAGAAGCGCTCGCGCTCACGCGCGCCGCCGCGCCGGACGCCGTGCTGATAGACCGCCGCCTGGGCGACGGCTCGGCGGAGGACTACTTCAAAGCGCTGGCGAAAACCGACCCCTCCGCGCTCGGAATACCAAAATTGATAATCACCGGCGAGCGCCCCCTGGACTGGGACGCGGACGCGATGGCCGCTTTCGGCGTGGCGGGTTATCTCGTCAAACCCTGCCGGCTCGACGAGATAAAAGCCGCGCTGGACAGCGCGCTGCCGAAAAGGACGGCGGCATGAATTTCCTGAAAAAGATACGCCTGCCCGCGCTCACCCTGAGCGCCAAAATCACCGTCACGGTGACGCTCTATCTCGCGCTGGCGCTGACCATGCTGACCGGCATGATAGTCCATCTGCAAAAGCAGACTTTCTCCATAAAAGCCCGCGAGTCGGCGGCGACCGCCATAGCCGAGCTTTCTACCGCGCTTTTCAACAAGTGGCGCCCGCAGGCGCCTGTCGCGCGCAACGTGCGCGCGCTGTCGGCCTACGGCGATTTGCGGCGCATGGTTTTTGAAAACGACTTCCTGGCCTATATCGTGTTCCAAGACAGCAAAGGCGAAGTGCGCTATATCGCCAAAAGCCTGCCGGAATATGTCTGGATGATGCGCCACACCAGCTTCGACCCCTACACCCGCCGGCTGCTGGCAATGAGCGGCTCCGCCAAAAGGACGCTGTCTTCCTACCCCGAAGGCGCGGTGACGGAATATATAAGCTCCGTCAAAGGCCCCTCGAAAGAACCGCTGGGCGAGGTGCGCGCGGGCATATCGGAAAAAAGGGTGAGCGCGGCCGCGGGCCAGCTTTCCATGATGACCATGCTCAAAATCGCCGCCGTGAACCTGCTGGCGCTCGTGTTTGTGGCGCTGGTGGTGTTTTCGCTGGCGTCGGCGATAGAGCGCAGGCTTTACGGCATGCACCGGCGCGCCCGCCAGATGCTCGATTCCGGCGAACCCCGCTCCGACGCGGACAACGTGCTTGTGCACCTCACCCGCGAGTTCGACGAGCTGGAAAATCTTGTCACCTCGCTCAAAAGCAAGTTCATCGAGCTGGCCATCACCATAAGCCACGAATTCCGCTCCCCGCTGCAGGCGATAGAGGGCTACGCGGATTTCCTGCGCAAAGGCTGCGCCGGCCCCGTCACCCCGCTGCAGGACAAATATCTCAAAATCATCGGCGAGAACGCGGAGCGCTTCCAGGGCTTCATAGACAACGTGATGGACCTGGTCAGGCTGGGCGGCGGCGGGCTGGCGCTGCATCCGGCGGCGTTCAAGGCGGCTGACGTCGTTTCGCGCGCGCAGGAGCTTTTCGCCAAGCAGGCGGCGGAAAACAATATCAGGCTCAAAACCGTGGAGCCGGACCCCGGCCTGCAAGCCTACGGCGATTCCAGCCGCATTTACCAGATTCTGGTGAACCTGCTCGCCAACGCGCTCAAGTTCACTCCCCCGCAAGGCACGATAGAGATAGGCTTCGCCGGCAATAACAGCGCGGTGGAGTTTTTCGTTTCCGACACCGGCCCCGGCATACCGCCTGAGGCGATGGGAAAACTGTTTTCCGAGTTCTATCAGGTGCCGGGCGCGCAGCCGGTGCGCGGCTACAAGGGACTCGGCATAGGGCTGGCGCTGTGCAAAAAACTCATACAGGCCCAGGGCGGCGCAATCCGGGCGGAAAGCGAGCCCGGCAAAGGCACGTCCGTATATTTCACCCTGCCTTCAAAACCCCGCATGAAATGAAAAAACCTCCCGTACTAATAGTGGAAGACGACCCGGCGATACAAAAGCTGATAGCGCAAACCCTGGCGAAAGAAGGCTACAGCCCGCTGTCGGCTAAAAGCATCGCCGAGGCGCGCAAAACCGTGGCGCTGGCCGCGCCCGGACTTATAATACTCGACCGCCGCCTGCCCGACGGCGACGGGCTGGAGCTTTGCCGCGACCTCAAGTCCGGCGGGAGCTTCGCGACGCCGATACTTTTCCTGACCTCAAAAAACAGCACGTCGGACAAGGTGGTGGGCCTCAAAATGGGCGCGGACGATTACCTCACCAAGCCTTTCGACCTCGACGAACTGCTGGCGCGCGTGGAGGCGCTGCTGCGCCGCGCCGGAGAAAACCCCTCCGCGGAAACCGCTTACAGCTTCGCCGGGCTGACGCTGGACTGCGCGCGCCACGCCTGTTCGGCGGCCGGAAAGCCCGTGAAGCTGTGGCCGAAGGAGTTTGAACTGCTCAGGCTTTTTCTTTCCAGCCCGGAGCGCGTCCTCAGCAAGGAATTCATCTCCAGCCGCATCTGGGGGCACAGTTTCATAGACACGTCGCGGGCAATCGAGATGTCGGTGCGCAGGCTGCGCGCCAAGCTGGGAGCAAAATCCTGCCTCATCCGCACGGTGAAAGGCTACGGCTTCATCCTCTCCGAAAAAACGGAGCGCGACGGTAAATGAAACCCAAAACGCTGAGTTTTACCCGCGGCGATTCCTTTTTCGCCGCGCCCGGCCTGGGGCGCAAAGCCAGAAAGGAGTTTTACAGCGCGCTCTCGCATATTTTCAGGGGACCGCTTGTCGGCGCCGCCGGCTACTCCGACTACTTGTGCAAAGGCTACGCGGGACAATTGAGCAGGGAGCAGCTCAAGCAGTTATCGCGCGTGCGCGACTCGATACTGCGCCTTAACAGCGTGACGGACGCGTTTTTGGATATCATCGCCTTCGATTTGCGGCTTATCCGCCCCCAGGGCGGCCCCTGCGATATCCGCGCCGTGCTGGAAGGCATGGCGGCCGATTTCCGGCAATCGCGCTCCCCGGGAAGGGGCGCCGTTTCTTTTTCCGGCCCGGACCGCCCCCTGCCGGTGCGCATGGACCCGCATTGGGCTCAGACACTGCTTTCGGAACTCGTCTCGAACGCGCTGCTATTGTCGGACGGAGACGGGGTCAGCCTTTCGCTTTACGGTGAACGCGGGCGAGTTCATGCGGAAATAAAATGCCCGCGCTCGCGCCTGCCGCCGAAAGGAAAGCTGCGCCTTTTCCTGCCGTTTTTCCGCCTGCCGGAAAACCTTTATCCGCAAGGCGGGCGGCGCGGCGGGCTTGCGATGAGCCTCGTGCGGCGCATAGTGGAGTTGCACGGCGGCATAATAAAGGCGCGGCGACTAGGCAGGACAGGTTTCACGGTCAAAGCCAGCCTGCCGGCCTGCGCCGCGCGCGGAGCCGCAAAACTTGTCCCCGAATAATTTTATGCGCAAAATCATTTTTTTAAGGCACGGGCATTCCCCCTCCGCCGCTGAAGCCGGAGTGGGACGCGACGAATTGCGCCCTCTCTCGGAGCGGGGCAAAGCCGCCGCTGCCGCCGCCGCGAAAAAGCTGGCGGGGAAAGGTTACAAACCCGGCCTGATTCTATGCAGCCCGCTCGCGCGCGCCAAAGCTACGGCGGAGATAGCCGCCGCAGCGCTGGGCGCGCCGGTGGAGGAGGTCCGGGAGCTCGACGGCGGACACTCCTGCGAGGATTTGTGGTCCGCCGTGCGCGCCGGACTGGAGCGGACGGACACCGTGATGGCGGTGGGCCATCAGCCTTCCCTGGGCATAGTGGCGGGAGGACTGCTCGGCCTCTCCCATTTCCCTTTCCAGCCGGCGGGGTTTGCCGTGCTGGCGTTCGGCGGCTGCGTTCCCGACGGAATACGCCCGGGCTGCGCGACGGGCGAATATCTTCTTTTCGACCCTGAATTGTAAACCTCCGCACACTTATGAATTTCATCAAATCCCTTTCGCCCAAAACGCTGCCTCTTGGCAGGTATGAAAAAAAGATTACCCGCCCGCACGGCGTGGCGGAAGAGGGGCTTTTGGAGGAGATTTTCCGCCGCCTCAAACCGGAAGCGGCATACTGCGTGGAGTTCGGCGCGGGCGACGGCGCGAATTTCTCTTTCGCCAGAAATCTTGTGGAACGCCACGGCTGGAGCGCGCTGCTGATAGAGGCGGACGACAAGCTTTATGCCGCGCTGAGCGGGTTCCACCGCGGCAACCCGAAAGTCAAAACGGTGCAATCGCTGATAACCGCCGAAAACATCGAGGATATTTTCTCGCGGGCGGACGTTCCCGCCGCCCCCGGTTTCATGCTGGTAGACATAGACGGCAACGATTATCACGTCTGGAAAGCGATAACACGGTATAAACCCGAAGTCGTGATGATAGAATACAATCCCAGCTACGGCGCGGAGGCGGAATTCGTCGTGGAGTACAAGCCTGATTTCGTCTGGAACGGAGACGATTATTACGGCGCGTCCTTTGCCGCGCTCGTCCGGCTGGGCCGGGAAAAGGGTTATTCGCTCATACACTGCTCCAGCGACGGCGACAATCTGGTTTTCGTGAAAAACGAAAACACGCGGTTGTTCACCCTTCCGGAAAAAGCCGCGGATTTCTACCAGCTCGCGCAATACGGGCGCAACGGGCGGCTGCCCAACGGAAAAGGCCATCCTGTTTGCGCGCGGAACACGACGCCGGCCTACAGGCTGTTTTGCAAAGTCAGATACCGCTTGCTTTCGCCGGCGAGAAAGCTGGCGAAACTGTTATACGGCGGAAACCGGGAATAAAAGGAGAGCGCATGGAAATCTTCAAGGCTGTGGTGCTGGGCGCCGTGCAGGGACTGGGTGAATTTCTGCCCATATCCAGTTCGGCGCATCTGGCGCTGGCGCCAAAGCTTTTCGGCTGGCAATACCAGGGCCTGGACTATGACGTGATGCTCCATCTGGGAACGCTGCTGGCGCTGCTGCTGTGGTTCAGGCAGGACTGGGCGCAACTGCTGCGCGAGGGATTTTCCGCACCCCGCTCGGAAAAGGGACGCACGCTCTGGTTCATCGCCGCCGCCACGGTGCCGGCGGGAGCGGCGGGGCTTTTGCTTGAAAAGAAAGCGGAGCTGGCGTTCCGCTCGCCCGCGCTGATAGCGCTTATGCTGATGCTGTTTGCCGCAGTCCTTTATTTCGCCGACTCGCGGGCGGAGTCCGAAAACCGGGCTGAAATGAATCTCAAGAATCTGCTGCTTATCGGCCTGGCGCAGGCGCTGGCGCTGGCGCCCGGAGTGTCGCGCTCGGGGATAACGCTGACGGCGGCGCTGCTGCTGGGATTTGCCAGGCCGCAGGCGGCGCGGATTTCGTTTCTGCTTTCCGCGCCGGTCATCGGCGGCGCGGCGCTCATGCAACTGCGGCACCTCCACGCGGCGGATATCACGGCTCCCTTTGCGGCGGGATTCATCGCGGCCTTTTTAAGCGGGCTGCTGGCTATCAGATTTTTTATGGGATTTGTCAGAACGCACAGCCTGAGGGGTTTCGTCTGCTACAGGCTGGCTTTGGGCGCGCTCATATTGGCCTGCTCATTTTGGCCCTGAACTGCGCCCGGAACGACCGCCGGAAATTTCATGTAGACGCGCGCGCCGCCCAGCACGCGGTTGGAAAGCTTGAACTCGCCGCCGTGCTTCTCCACTATTTCCTTGCACACCACCAGTCCCAGTCCGGTGCCGCCCGTCTCGCTCCTTGAGGTGGCGAACGGCCTGGGCCCGTCGCGCAGCATCTCTTTGGCAAATCCGGGGCCGTTATCTTCGATGGTGACTTCCACGGCTTTTCTGTCCGAGGGCACGGTAAGCAGCACCCGGACTTCGCCGCCGTCCTTGAGTTCGTGCTTGGCGTTCATCATCAGATTCAGAAACAGCCGCTCCAGATGCACCTGGCTGCCGCGTATGCGGGGGATATTCTCCCTGAAAATATGGCTCAGCGTCACGTTATCGGCGGCCAGCACCGGCGCGGCGATGGCCATGGCGGATTCAAGCGGGTCGCGCATGGTTATTTCTTCGTGATTGTATTCCTGGCCCTTGGCTACCTGCATGGCGCCCTTGAGAATATTGCGGCACAGCAGCGCCGCGTCCAGTATGCGCTGCACGTCCGTTTTGGAGGGATTTTCATCCTCCATAAGTATTCTCGCGCTGCCGATGATGACGGTCACCGGCGTGCCCAGGTCATGCACAACCCCGGCTGTTTTTTTGCCCATCTCCACCATATCCGCGTTTTCCACGGCGGAGAGGTTGTGTTTGGCCACGTCAAAGGACATCTTGTCGAGTTTTTCGCGCTCGTTTTCCAGTTCCTCCTCCACTTTTTCGCGCTCGGAGGCGAGGCTTTTCATCAGCATGGCGCCCAGAAAAATGACCGCTGATTTGCCGGCCAGCTCAAAACCGACATCGAAATCCCAGTCGGTGAACGGATTGCCGTAAAAAACCGCGTTGCCGACAAGCGCCAGAAACAGCGTCAGCGCGAGTTGGCGGGTATCGAGCAGTATGGCCGCGGTGAAAATAGGCAGCAGATACAAAACCCACAGGTAAGAGTGCAGTCCGCCGGAATAATAGAGCAGCCCCGTTATGTTCACGCAGTTCCACACCACCATCAGGTCCACCATCCAACTGTAGACATTGTATTTCGTCAGGACGTAGTTGGTGGCGGCGTTCGACAGAAGAAACGCCAGGAACACGTAGATAATCTGAGGATATTCCAGATACTGGTTGCCGCGCGAAAATAACGCCACGCACAGCAAAAAGACCACGAATATCGCCTGGTGGACGCGGGTGAAAGCCCGCTTTTTACGGTTGGAGGTTTTCCCCAGAAAGCGCAGGAAAGCGGCGATGTGTTTTCTATAAAACAGTGGCAACATGAATACTCTTTTTATACTAATTCGGCTATGGTCGAGGCAAGTCTCCGCCGCGTTTTCCGGGGCAATGCTCCGCCAGGCCGCATTCCCCGCAGAATTCATGCCGGGGAGCGAAATCGCCGGAAACTATTTTTTCCCCCGCCGCCGAAAACTGCTCCAGCACCCGCTCCTCGCCGGAGGGGTCGCAGGCCAGGCTGACGCGCTTTGAGTGCGCCAGGAACCACCAGGTTATCCGGGCAGGCTCTATGCCGAACGCGTGTCTGACGCCCGCGCAGTAGATTCCCAACTGCAAGCTGGCGGACAGTTCCGCTTCGCCGCGCAGCTCGGGGCCTGTTTTATAATCTATTATTTCATACTCGCCCGACGGATGGCGGTCTATGCGGTCTATGGTGCCCTTCATTTTCCACTTTTTGTGCGGGAACTCGAACTCCTTCTCCACGCCGTATATCAGGCTCTTGCGGTCGCGCTCCAGCAGCCAGAAATTTTCCAGCAGGCGCTTGCCGGCGAGGTAATGCTCCATCTGCTCCTGCGAGCTGCCATAGCCGGCGCCAAGCCAGTTCTCGTCGTAACAGGCCAGCAAATCGTCAAGCAGCGTGCCGGCCGCGTGATAAGCGGCGAGCGCCTTGTGCAGCGATATCCCCCGCGAGGCCAGCGGCGTCAGCGGCACGCGTTTCCTGTCAACGTAAATGTGTTTGTAGAGGAGCGGGCAGTTGAGATAGGTGTTAATTTTAGAGTAATTCAACTCGTACGGGTCGAATATCATTTTTTATTCCCGCGCCGGTTGTGGCTGCGCAATTGCCGCGCGGCGCCACCGTAACGCTCCCGCCCCGGAGGATAATGCACGGCGGCATCGGAAGGCCCCGCTACGGCGGACGGCGGAACAAGCGGCGCGCCCTGCGCACGTTTGACAAAAGTAACCAGCGAGTCGCCGTATTTTTCGGCGCGGTACGCCTCGTAACCGGACGGAAGGGCGAATTTTTCGGTGATATGGTGCTGCGCCACTATGCGCCCGTCCGGCGCGAGCAGCCCGCCGGACGCGATGAACTCCAGCACAGGGCCCGTGAGGGCGAGCATACGATTTTTGGCGTCGCGGTACGGCGTGCCCAGAAAAATCATGTCATAGCCGGCGCCGTCCGCCCCGGCGTAATGCCTGAGCCAGGCGAGTCCGGCCATCACGTCAGCGCGCAGCACCTTCGCGCGGGCGGCGAAGCCGAGATGTTCCAGATTGCGGTTTATGGCTTTAAGGCAGGCCTGGTCCCTTTCCACGAAAACCGCCAGTTCCGCCCCGCGCGAGAGCGCCTCCAATCCCACCGCGCCGGTGCCGGCGAAAAGGTCCAGAAAGCGCGAGGCGGGCAGGCGGGGCTTTATAATGTCGAACAGGGATTGCTTTATGCGGTCTGAAATGGGTTTGACCGGCAAATGCTGCTTGACGGAGATTAGTTTCCTGCCCTTGGCGGAACCCGCTATTATTCTCATGCTGTTTTCGCCTGCCTGCGTATTATTATAGAATATTCGCCTAAATGGCTGACACAAAGACGGATATAATCATCGTTGACGACGATGAGATTTCGGGGCGGCTGCTTAAAGACCTGCTACGCCAGGCGGGCTACGGCACTTACCGGCTGCGCCGCCCTCTGGACCTGCTGCTGGCCGTCAGGCGGCGCAAACCCCGGCTTGTGATAATGGACATAGTGTTGCGGGGCGTGGACGGCTTCAAGCTGCTTAAAACCCTGCGGGACAACCGCGAAACCGCCAAAACCCGCGTCATCGTGATAAGCGAGAAATCCTTTGATTTTGAAAAACAGCAGGCGTTCAAATACGGCGCGGAAGCTTTCATCTCCAAGCCCTTCAACGTCGAGACTCTTGCCGGGCAGATAACCCATATTCTCGACGGCAATAAATTCAACCTGGCCGCGCTTGGCGGCGGCATGGAGGAGGAAGAAATGTCCGAAACCGAATGCGAGCCATCCGACCTCAAAGACAACCAGGTGCGCACCCGCGTCTGGGGCTGCCGGGGGCTGGCGGACTCGCTGGCCAACTCGGAATCCGCCTGGGGCAGGCAGACCTCCTGCGTCTCGGTGGAAACCAAGGACCGGCTTATAATACTCGACGGCGGCACCGGCATCGTTCCCCTCGGCAGGAAAATAGCGGAGCGCGGCGGCCCGAAAGATATCTGGGTATTTCTCACCCATTTTCACATAGACCATATAATGGGCCTGCCCAATTTTCCGTGCCTGGAAAGCTCGGCGTTCACGCTGCGCATAGCGGGCGCGGGCGAGACGGAAAAGCGCTTCAAGGACGCGGTGCGCGACATATTCTACGCCTCGCCCTACTGGCATAACCGCCATCCCAGGGCAAAGCTGCTGATGTACGAAATAGCGGAGGACTCCTACGACCTCGCTCCTGATTTCCGCCTGAGCGCCATGCACGCCAACCATCCGTCGCCGACGCTGTGCTACCGGCTGGAAATCGCCGGCAAAAAAATAGTTTACGCGCCCGACTCGGGGCTGGTGGGCGACCCTTACTCAATGCAGGCCTACGACGAAAAGCTGGGCGCTTTCTCCCGCAACGCCGACCTGCTCATCCACGACTCCTGCTTTACGGACGAGGAGTGGCGGCAGCGGCCTGGCGAGGGGCACTCGTCGCCATCCACGGCGATGGAATTCGCCGCCCTTCAGGCCGAGGCGAAAAACCTGCTGCTGTTCCATCACGACGGCGCCTACAGCGACGAAACGATAAACCAGATGAAGACGAAAGCGGAAGAACTGGCGAAGGAAAACAGATGGTCCACCATCTGCCACGCCGCTAAAGAGGGTTTCTCGCTGACGCTTGACTGACAGTTTGACTGCAAAACACAGCGCGCGCCATAACCAAAATGGCGCGCGCTGAATAATTTTGGGGGCTAACCGTGCGCCTGCGGGACGGCGGCCTTGTCCACAATGACGCCGAAACGCTCCTCGTATTTTCGGATATTGTCGGAAAGCGCCAGCAGAAACCGCTTGGTGTGGGCCGGACTCGAGATTATGCGCGAGCGCAGTCTCGCTTTCGGCTTGCCCGGCTGCACGAACAGGAAATCCATTATGAACTCCGTCTCGTTGTGGGCCACTCCGGCGAGATTGACGTACACGCCCTGCGCGGTCTGCTCGTCCATATCTATCTCAAGCTGAAGCTGCTGCGACTGCTGCTGCGATTTAATATCCGCCATACGCCCTCCTGAAAACTGGAAATCCGGTCTTTTCCGCCGGCTAAGCTAAAAGTTTCCGGCTAAAGTATATTACTTTTCCCCGCCGCGCCGCCACACGGATGCGTCCCGTCGGAGAATTGTCTGGCGCGGGAATTTGTGATAGAATAGTTATAGTCGCGCGGGTGGCGGAACTGGTATACGCGTACGTTTGAGGGGCGTATGTCGAAAGACGTGTGGGTTCAAATCCCACCCCGCGCATTCACTATACAGACAGCAACCCCCGTCGGGAAACCGGCGGGGGTTTTCTTTTGCGCCGAGCGGGCGCGAACCGACTGCCTTTTGCGCAACGTGCCGCCGGAACCCGTCAAAATTTGAAATGCAGCCCCGCGTTCACACCGTGTTTTGTCAGTGTGGTGTTGAAATCGCCGGAATAGTCGAATGTGAAGATGGTGCGGTTGTCCCAGTTTGCGGAGACGCCCAGCGCCGCCAGCAAACCATTCCGCCCGAAGTCGCCCGCCGAAACGGAGAATTCGCCGCCGCCCGCCGCAAACCGGGCGTCTATCAGGCTCTGCGTTTTGAATTCGTGCCGCCAGCTTGCGCTTATATAGGACGCAAGCGTGTACGCACCCATGCCGCGCTGAGCGGAAAAGCGCGCGCCTAAATTGGAACGCATGGATTCGGCGGTTTGGGAGCCCACGTTCAGGTTCAGCGAATCCGCGCCGGTTTCGGCGAACGGGTTTACCTCGAATTTGTCGTAATTCAACTCGGCAAGCGGCGAAAGCCGTCCGCCGGCCCATTTGAAGTCGCAGCTTGCGCCAGTGTATAAATTGATTTCGCTGCCGCGCGGTTTTGCCGCAGCCATTCTGGAAATATTTCCGAACGCGACGCCCCGGCTGGTGGAGTAATAATCTTCGGCCCTCCCGGCGTAAGCAGTAATATGAAAATTATCGGCATAGCCGGCGGCATAAGCGCCGTAACGCGCGCTGTCACCGGTTACTTTCCCGGTTTGCAGCGAAAAGTCTGACGCTTGCCCATGCAGATATCCCAGCAGCACGCCGACGGCTGCATGGCCGCCAAGCTGGTAATCCGCTCCGGCGAGCAGCCCGCCGTCATACAGCGTATAGCCGGAAATTTCGCTGGAATCATTTATCCTGGCCGTCGCGCCGACGCCGGCGGCGAAAAAACCCAGCGGCGAGCCGCTTTGCGTTTCATGTTTTTCCGGCGGCGCGCTTTTGGCGGCGGTATCCGACGGTGTATAGAGCATGGATTGCTCGCTCATGTCCATAGCGGCCAATCCGGTATGGCCTGCTCCCTCCGACAGCACCATTGCGCGTCTGCTCAAAACAGCGGATTGCATACCCGACGCCGCAACGCCCATCTGCCGCATGGAACCGAAGGAAGACGGGCCTATCTGGTCAAATGCCGCCTGCAACTGCGCGGCGTTGAGCGTGTACATGTTGCCAAGCACGGTGGCCATATCGCCCGTCGGGGCAGCGCGGAACGGTTCAAGTCCGACCCCCACCGCGCGCTGGTTGCCGGTCGCGGCGATGTCATAGAACGGAACAAGACTGACGGTAAGCAGCAGATTGGTTGCGCTGTAAGTCGGCGTGAATAAAAGCGCGGCGGGAGAAACTATGCTGGAAAAAGTCCCGCTAACCGCGCCCGCCGCAAGCGGCGTGAAGGTTTGCCCCGCCGTAAACACCTGCGGAGCGAAGTTGACAGATAATGTGCCGTCAAGCGCCGCGTTGCCGGTAACGGTCAGGTTTGTTACGCCCGGCTGAAGCTGCATTTTCAAAGTGCCGCTGCTGGCGAAGGCGCCGAGGGTTTGGGTGAATCCGCCCATGTCGAGAGCGCCGCCACTTGACACGCCAAGCGTGCCGGCTGCCGGCAGCGCGTTATTGGCGCCAAGCGCGAGCGTGCCGGAGTTTATTGTTGTTCCGCCGGAATAAGTGCTGGCTCCGCTAAGGGTGAGCGTGCCGTCGCCTTTCTTGGTCAGCGAGCCCGCGCCGTCTATAATGCCGGAGAGGGACAGGTTGTATGAATTGGTGTCGAATGTGCCGCCGAGGGAATCCAGCGTCACATGCCGCGCGGAACTGAAGCTTGCCGCGTTCTGCAATATGCCCCCGTCGAAGGTTATGGTACTGACTGAACTGCCCAGCGCGGCATCGCTGTTGACGTTCAGAGCGCCGTCGTCAATAAATGTCCCGCCAGTGTAAGTATTCGCGCCGGTAAGAATAAGATTTCCACCGCCGGTCTTGGTGAGAGAACCGGAACCGCTCAGAATCGCGGAAATCGTCCATGTGGAGGAAATATTATCGTTTCTAAACGTTACCGCGCCGCCCAGCGGCATGGCGTATGAACCGGCAATGCTTACCGAAGATGTCGAGTTGGTGACATCAAGCGTTGTGTTGGTATTTATGCTGTTGTAATCGCTTGCGGGAGTTATGTTTTCGCCGCCGCTGGACTGCCATTGTATGGTGTTTATACCTCCGGCGGCATTGGAGTCAATAATCGCCTGACGGAGGCTCCCCGCGCCGGTATCGCCGGAGTTGGAAACGGCAGTTATCCCCGCAAGAGATTGCTGCGCCATAAAAAGGAAAGAACAAACAGCGCACAGGGCCCTTTTCGTCATAGCCATATAACACGCTCCTGTAAGAGCCTGTTCACAATCTCCGTATTCTGCTGCAAGCGCCGCTTTCGCTGCGAAAGAGAGATTGTGGACAGGCTCTAAGATATTCGACTGGGATTTTACCATTATACACCGAGCGGGTTTTGAGCCTTGCTGAAAATCCGCCGCCAAGTGGCAATTTGTCGAAGGTTCCGTGAATTCCCCTGTCACGCCGGTTCACGCTTCAGTTGGGCTGCGCGTTTCGTCCGGCAACGGCAACATGCAGCCAAACCGAAAGCGGGCTGTTTTCTTCAGCCTTGTCCCGAACCTCAGAAAAGCCGCCGAGACCGCCGCCGGACGGCGGTCCGCCCGCGCCGCCGGGCCTGCCGCCCATCGCACGGCCCATCACGCCTCTTTTCCCGCCCGCACGCCCGCCTCCGAACGGCGTCCCGCTTCCGTTGCCTC
>JAQTYB010000019.1 GCA_028688475.1 Elusimicrobiales bacterium | reverse complement strand
TTCGCGTACGTTCTAAGTCGCTGCCGCTAAAAACCGGATGTCAAAACCCATTTTCCGAACTATTCCCGGTTCAGGGCGGAGTTTGGAAAAAACAGGACTAAAATAGAGGGGTTTTTCTGCGGAATCCATTTAATTTATCGTCCGCAACAGAATCCGCCCCGTGAACGCTTGGTTGCACGAGAGCGGATTTGTAAACTCGCTTTGAGCCAAATTGGCTCCCGGGCATGGATTCGAACCATGAATAACGCCTTCAAAGGGCGCTGTGTTACCATTACACCACCCGGGAACAGGCCTACCTCAACCCTCACCAACAATATTTTAGCATTTTGCCAAAAAACCCCGTTAGGGGTTTTTGGCAGGCTGGAAATTTCAGCGGGCCTACAGACTGTCAGGCGTTGCAATGAGGCTCGGAATCGGGCGCGCCGGCGTCGGCCTCCTCTTCCCTGTCGTGGCGAGGACCGCGCGTCACTTCCGCCTCATACGCCTTTAGCACATTGTCTTCGAGATACTTGCGGAATTCCTGCGTTATCGGATGCACCATGTCCTTGTGCGTCCCGTTGGGCAGCTTGCGTGACGGCATGCAAAGGAAAACCCCTTTATTGCCCTGCACCACCTTCATGTTGCGCACCACAAAAACATTATCGAACGTTACGCTGGCGAAAGCCTTGAGACGCTCCTCATGCATCAGGTGGATGCGTATCTCGCTTATCTGCATAGCATGACCCCCGTGTGAAACATGTTGCGAACACGTTTCTGCCCTCTCCCTTTACCAGTCCGGCAAGCTGCCTGGCTCGCGAACGCGATTCGCTTAAAGCGAACACGCACGACCCAGACCCCGACATCATTGCAGCCTGCGCTCCCCAAGTAACCAACTCCACGCGCGACAAGCGAACAGTTTTATGATATGGCAGAACGGCTTCTTCAAGCCTGTTGAAAAGCAGATTTTTCCAATCGGATAAAGACCCGCCCCCTTCCAACAGTAACTTAAGTTTAGAAAGTGAGCGCAAATTTGTCAATACCCCGCGACGGGGGGGGAGAACCAGCCTGCGGTAAACCTCCGCCGTTGACACGGGTTCGCCGGGATATACCAGCGTCATATAAGGAAGCGGCCCTCTTACACGCAGCGGGGTAAGCCTGTCGCCTATGCCGCGCCCCAGCAGGAAGCCTTCCTTATATAAAAACACCGGCACGTCCGCGCCGAGACCGCGCGCGATTTTGCGGATTTTCGCGTCCTTCCACGGCGTTTCGGTCAGGTTGAACAGCGCGCACATCCCGCGCAACGCGGCCCCCGCGTCAGACGAGCCGCCGCCAAGCCCCGCGCCTATGGGAATGCGTTTTGTCAGCGTTATGCTCACGCCTTCTTTTATCTTGTACGCTGCAATCACGGCTACAACCGCGCGGGAGACCAGATTATCCTGCCCCGCTGAAAGCTTGCAGCCGCTCTTGTTGATTATTTTAAGCGATACGCCCGGTTTTTTGGCTTTCCTTATATATATAGTGTCCGCCAGTTCGATTTTGGCGAACAGCGTGGCCAGTTCGTGATAGCCGTCCGGCCTTTTGCCCGTAACTTCGAGAAAAAGGTTCACCTTTGCCGGCGCGGAGAGCTTGATTGAAGATAGCATACGCGGGTTTTTCATATTAAACAAAATTTGTTGTTATAATCTTGTAATACTTTCACGGTCGGCGCGTAATAATAACAAGGACTATGGCAGAAACAAGCGCGGACAATTTCGGACAGCTCTATGACGCCTGGTTCGCGCGGATATACAATTACGCGCGGCTGCGCGCGGGCAGCGCCTGCGCCGCCGACGACATAGCGAGCGCGGTCTTTGAAAAAACGCTGGCGGGGCTGGATTCGTACAAGCCGCAGTCCGGCCCGTTCGGCGCGTGGATTTTCGCCATAGCGCGCAACACGGTGAACGACCATTACCGCAAAAGCTGGCGGACGGTGTTCGGACTGGAACTCTTCGAAAATCTCCCCGCCGGAGAGCCGGGGCCGGATGCGCAGGCCGCCGCGCTGGATGACAAGCTGCGCCTCCTGTCAGCGATGGCGAAGCTGGACGCCAGGGAACGCGAAGTGCTGGCGTTGAAATTCTCAGCGGACCTGACAAACCGGGACATCGCCGCTATAACCGGCTTGAGCGAAAGCAACACCGCGGTGATAATATTCCGGGCGCTCAGGCAACTGAAAGCCGAACTCGAACCGGACAACGTTTTATGAATAAAAGCGAAATCGAAAATTTATTGCGCGAAGCCGGCGCGCCGGAAGCGGAACTGGAAAGCCTTGCGGCAACAGCGCAAAAGCTGGCCGCAACGGATTTCAGCGGCGAGTCGGGAATACGCGAAAGTTTGAAAGCAAGGCTGCTTTCGCCGCAATCCGCACCCACGCCGCGCGTTGTTTGCCTGCCCCGGCTGCGGTTTGCGGGCGCGCTGGCGGCGTTGCTGCTGACAGCGGGCATTTTATTCGCGCCGGCGGGCATTGCCTCGCTGCGCGATTTCATGAAACGTTTCGCTCTCGGCGAACATACAGAAGTGGTGCAGATACGCGAGCAACTGCCGGAGCCGTCGAACACTCCGCCGCCGGTAATCAGGTCCTGGCTGCTACGGACGCCGATAGGCAATTTCGGCGGAGAAGTGCCGGAGGGCAAATCGGCGGAAATGGTGCGTTGCAACACTCTGGCGGAGACGCTCAGGGTTTACCCGAAACTGCTCCGTCCCGCGTGGCTGCCGCGCGGCTATAAGCTGCGCAAGGCAATGATTACGCCGGAAAACGGCGCGCTGCTGATTTACTCCGGCGCGGAAGACGATATTCTCCTCTATCAACTGCGCGCGGGGGATAAAACGGTGCGGAGGGAAACCTACTCGCCGGTGGAAATAATCAGCCGGCAAGGCAAGCAGGCGGTCTGGATACCCGAAGGCTACGGGTTGGTATGGGAGGAAAAAGAAGTTTCCTTCACGCTGGGAGGCACCACGCTCAGCAAAAAGGAAGCCCTGAAAATAGCGGATTCGATAAAACTGGTTAAACCAAACAACAAGGAGGCAGTATGAAGCTCAAAGGACTGGCAATACTGGCGCTGGCGATAGCAGCCATCGCCGCAGGCGGCAGCACCCCGGCGCGCGCGCAGCAGGCGAAAGCGTCAGGCACAACCCCGAAACAAACGGCGGCGCAGCCAAAAGACCCGCTTGACGCGAAACTAAACCTCGACATTAAAGATGCTCCGCTTAAGGCATTTTTCGATGTCATATCGGAGCAGACTAAAATCGGTTTCATAATGCCGGATGACGACGCCTCCGTCAGAGTAACGATGAATCTGCGACACATGAAAGCACGCGATGCGATAAACGCGATTCTGGACTCCAAGCGCCTCACCCTCGAAAAAATTGACGAGCGGAAGTACCGAATCAAGCCGCTGCGGGAGGACATAGCGATAACCGAGGTGACCGGCAGCGGCAGGGAGGTGACCAAAATCCTGAAAAGCACGGGGAAACCCTCCCTTCGCATCGGTTACAGAGCCCTCTCTATTCTGCTGCCGAACAACAAATTGAGGTTTGTGAACCACGGCGACAAGGTGGATGTGCTTGTTTCCTTCGAGAGTATAATGGCCGACGGCAGAAAAGAAAAAGTAACCTCCACCGTATTGCAGAACGTCATTGTACTGGACGTGGAACGCGGCGAAAAGCCGGAAGACACGGGAATCGCACTATTGGAATTAAACCCCGTAGAAGCGGAATACGCCGCTTTAAGTTCCTATACCGGCAGGGTGGATTTAATCACCCGCGCGCCTGGCGACACGGAAATGCACCCGATGGAAATAGCCAGCTTCCACAGACTGTTCAAACCATCGAAAGATAAACCTGAAGAAAAGGATGATAGCAAGGAAGAAGAAGCTGACAAAAAATAAAATGAGTCGCTTTGTCTTGCGCGCAAAAGGCGGGGGGAAACTCCTCCGCCTTTTGCATTGTCCCGCGAATTTGTAGAATTGTTTCATAATGACACAGCAAAACGGCGGCGCGGATAAAATCGCGCCCGCGATAAAATCCGTCCTGCGGGAACTGGGCGAGGACACCGGCAGGGAAGGCCTGCTTAAAACCCCCGCGCGCGTTTCAAAAGCGCTGCGCGAGTTGACCTGCGGCTACTCCGCCGACCTGGACGCGCTTTTCAACGGCGCGTTTTTCAAGGTCACAGCCAACGATTTGGTGTCGGTGACCGGCATAAGTTTTTACTCGCTGTGCGAGCATCACCTGCTACCGTTTTTCGGCAAGGTGCATGTCGGCTATATACCCGACAAAAAAATAGTCGGCCTTTCAAAAATACCGAAACTGGTCCACGCCTTCGCCGCGCGGCTGCAAGTGCAGGAGCGCTTCACCCGCCAGATTGCCGACGAACTGCTTTTGCGGCTCGCCCCGCAGGGCGTAGCCGTCGTCGTCGAGGCGCGGCATCTGTGCATGGAAATGCGCGGCGCGAAAAGCATGGAATCCAACTGCGTCACCAGCGCGATGCTGGGCGTTTTCAAAAAAGACCACACGGCAAAGGACGAATTTCTGCGGCTCATCCGCAAGACGGGGGACTTGTAACAGCGCAGCCTTTCGGGTAGAATTTCAGCAGACTGCGAATATGCGGGCGTGGTTCAATGGTAGAACGGGAGCTTCCCAAGCTCTAAACGTGGGTTCGATTCCCATCGCCCGCTCCAATTTCATCGAGCCTATCGTTTTAAGAGATAGGCTTTTTATATAGTGGAAAATTTACGAGGCATTAAAAACCGCGCTACACTCCGCCGCCTGGTCTGGGGCGCGCTCATCGCCGCGGATATCGCGGTGGCCGCCATGTTCGCGATTATGCTTCATAACGCTGTCAAGGTGCAACCCGCCCCGCCGGTTTTAACGCGCGCAGTCGCCCCGCTGCCCGCCGCGGCGGCGCAAGACTTCGCCGCGCAGCCGGCGATAAACACGCAGCTTGACGTACAACCGCCGCGCCAATCCGATACGCCGGAATCGTCGTTCGCGGAAGTTTATGCCTCCACGCAGGCCGAAATTCAGCAAACCGCGCAACAGCCTCCGGCGGAGCCTCTTCCGGCTAAAAACGCGGCGAAGCCGCGGCAAAAGACAGCATTTCGCGTAAAAATATACTATTATAATTCCCAGGCGCGTTCGGTGGCGGCTCTGGGAACATTCTCCTCCTGGAAACCCGCCGCCCTCAAACGCAGGGGCGGACGCTGGGAAGCGGAGCTTTTTTTGCGGGAGGGAAGTTATCTGTACCTGCTCAAGGTTGACGGGAAAAAAATGCCGGACCCGCTTCAGCCGCTGCGGCGCGAGGGCAAATCCGTGCTGGTGGTGAAAAAACCGTGACCGTTTTCCCATTGCGTTTATCCGCGCGGCAGGCTAAACTACTTGAGGTATTTCTGGTTCCTGTATACCCCTATGCATAAAATGCGAAAGCGCATCGCACTCATTTCCCGCTGTTTTATTTTTGCCGCGGGCGCGGTTGCCGCGTTATGCGCGGGCGCACACGCCGCCGCCCTGATGACGCCGCGCTACAATCATACGATGACGCTGCTGCCCAACGGCGACCTGCTGATAGCCGGCGGCAACATGGCCAACGACGCCGAATTCACGGGCTCCATCCAGGTTTTCTCCTCCAACGATTATCAATATTATAGCGCGGCAACCATGGGGGTGGCGCGCTCCTCGCATACCGCCACTTTGCTTTCAAACGGGCTTGTGCTGATAGCCGGCGGCACCAACGGCAGCGGCGCGCTCAACAGCGCCTATGTTTTCAACCCGAACACATACGCGTTGCCGGCAACCGGCGCCATGACAGGCGCGCGCTCTTCGCATACCGCCACTTTGCTTTCAAACGGCAAGGTGCTGCTGGCGGGCGGCGACGCAACTGGCACTTACGAAATATTCAACCCCGCCAGCAACACCTTCGCCGCGGGACCGGCGATGCTGACGCCCAGTTCGCGCCATACCGCCACGCGGCTGCCGGACGGACGCGTGCTGATAGCCGGGGGATATAACGGGACAACCTACCTCAACCGCACCGAAATCTACAATCCCGCCACGGGCGGAGTGTCGCCCGGCCCCGTCCTGTCGCGCGCCCGCGCCTCCCACACCGCCACCGTGATGAGCGACGGCACCGTGCTTATCGCCGGCGGATACAACGCGAACAACTCCTATAACAATACCTACGGCTATGTGGACACAGTGGAGCGCTATAACCCTGCGGCCAACATAATGGACCCCTCGGCGGCGGATATGCCGGCCCGGCTCGCCTTCCATACCTCCACGCTCTATCCCGACGGCTCCGCCGTTATTTATGGCGGACTGGGCAATGTCACCACCCAGTATTTCGCCTCGCCGAATTACGTCATAGACACAAGCACAATCACGCTGGTCCCCAGAACCGGCTCTTATGTCGTCGCGGACATAGTGTCCGCCGGCACCACGGTGCAGTTGCTGACGGACCGCAGTTTCGCCGCGCGCCCTGTCAGCGGCGTCATCGTCTCGGGCGATTTGCTGATAAGCTCGCCGGCTGTCAACACGCACCATATCGTCAACACGGACGTGAATCTGGATTTCAAAGACGCTGTCGGCAGTCTCGACAACCACCCCGTATATAAAGGATTCATGCAGGGTGCCACAAAACTCAGATATCCGGCGGGCGGCGCGCCGATGGGCGCCGCCGTGTTCACGCGGCAGGACCTCACCAGCGACGTCACGGCGGGCACCTGCAATATCACATTCGCCTCCAGCGGGAAAATAAATCCGGGCAATACCTGCGTGCTTGCTTTCACGAAAGTGGTGCCATTTCCAGCCACTGATGCTCTCCCCGGCAGCCTGCTTTTGCGGGCGCAGATTTCCCAGTTGAAAGGCACGCTCACGGACGGCACCACGTCTATGACCCTGACAAGCGGAGACGCCTCGTCAACCGCTGTCAATTCGGCCATCACCTGGGACCTCATAAACGACCAGGGTTACACCACCTTCACCTTTACCGTGACAAATCTTGTCGGCGACGTCACACCCAAAGCCACGGCAAGCCCGCACGATTTCAGCCCGGGGGAAGGCACCGCTTTCACCATGAAGGCCGACTACATAGTGTCCCCCATAACCACAGCCGCTCAAACCACGTTCACGACCCCGGCGGCCACTGCCACGATACGCACCATGATATTTTCGGACTACCTGTCCTACCAGCCGAGCGCAAACTCGTGGACGATAAACCCGTTTCCCAACGCCGCCCATCCCGCGCAACTGGAAGTGGACGTTTACGGCACAGCCAACCATGCCACGGTGCTGACCCAGTCGGGCACGCCTTTTTCCACCGGCGGCAGGCGGTGCGCGTTCACGCCCGGCGAACCTTCCGTTTATGATTGCTCCATAAGCAGCGGCACCGCAAGCTACGCCAACAACACCAGGTTTGCGGCTTTTGAAAAAATAGTTTCCACCCCGACCTCGCCCACGTCCATGAACGTCGCGCGCTACGGCCACGCCGCCACCCTCCTGCCCGACGGAAGGATACTGGTGACGGGCGGCTCCGACGGCGCGAGCCAGCTCGATACCGCCGAGTATTATTCCTCCACCGCCGCCACCTGGTACTACGCCGGCAGCAAGATGGCGGCGGCACGCGCCAACCACACCGCCACGCTCATGGCGAACGGCAACGTGCTTGTGGCGGGAGGCTATTTTGCGTCCTCGGGCTCGCTGGCGACGTCCGAAGTATTCTATCCCAAAACGAACACTTTCGCCGCCACGGGCTCCATGAGCGTCCCCCGACAGAAACATACTGCCATCATACTGCCGTCGGGAGGCTCCGCCGGGAACATAATGGTCATAGGCGGCAAGTCGAATGACGACTACGAAAACACCTGCGAGGTGTACATTTCCACGATGGCCGCATGGAAAACCATCGGCCCCGTGATGAACGCGAGGCGGGCGTTCCACACCGCCACCATACTGCAGGACGGCAGGGTGCTTGTGGCCGGCGGAGTCAACGCAACTAACAACGCGCTCAACAGCGCCGAGATTTACAACCCGGCGGCAAATACCTGGACAGCCGTCGCTTCCATGAATACCGCGCGCTACTACCACACCGCCACGCTTTTGCGCAGCGGGCGGGTGCTGGTGGTCGGCGGCAGCGGCGGGTTCGGCGAGATATTCTCCGCAGAGCAGTATGACCCCGTCAGCAACGCCTGGACGCAGCTTACCATACCGCCGCTTCTGGACGCGGGCGGCGCGGCGGTTCCCGTTGACAGGCCGCGCCTCAAGCACACCGCCACGCTGCTGCCCAACGGCGACGTGCTGCTGGCCGGCGGATTTTCGACGAATGACAATCAGGCCAAGAAATACCTCGATTACTTCCCGTCGGACACGGGCGGCCTCTACTCCACTCTGGACCCGGAAACGGCGGTTTCCTCCCTCGGCACCCGCCGCGGCGACCATACGGCGACGCTGATGGGCGACGGCACCGTCATCTTCGCCGGCGGCTATGACGGCTCCAAGCCCGTCAGCAACACCGAACAGGTTTATTTCATGGCACCTGTCGACAGCGTGAACGCCGGCGCGCTCAACCGCAAACCGTCCAAAGTGACGCTGGACACGAAAACGTTCGACCATCAGGCGACGGTGACGCTGCAAAGCGGCGCCTCCAATTTCTACGGCATCACGGAAGCGGCGGGCGGCGGGGCGAACCAGGGCTCGCACGACAATCCACGCGTAGTCCTGCACATGATGGACACTCTCGGCGGCTACATGCGGGATTTGTCCACCGGCGTATACGCCGGCCCCGTGGCGAACTCCTGGTCCAAAATCGCCTCCTCCATAACATTGACCACGCCGTATCTTCCTTATGGCTGGTATCAGTTCCGCGCCGCGGACAACGCGGTCTTCTCGGACGGCGTGCCCGTCTTCGTGGGCGCGCCCGCTCCGTCGGGCCTGCCGGCCGCGCCCTCGGCCACGGTGCTGGGCGTCTCCACGATATCCTGGACATGGGGCCAGGGCACGGTAGCCAGCGCGGACGGCTACAGCGCCTATGACGCCGCAAGCGGACTTTTCCTTTCCACGGTCGCGTTCGCCAATCCGGCCGGTTTAGTGACCTCCACCACCACCGCCAACGCCCCGCTGTCCATCAGCGTGGGGCCGTATAATATCAGCGGCGAAGGCAGCTTCATCCAGTCGCCCACTTATTATACGTTTGCCGCTGCGCCCACCAGCATGACGCTCAGCTCGATAACCTTCAATCAGGCCCGCCTGAACTGGAGCCCCAACGGCAACAGCGGACTGACGCCCTATGAAATAAACGTGTCGCTGACCGGCAGCATGACACCCACGCACGGCACCACGCCGGACGAAATCGCTTTCGAGGTGTCCGCCTCCACGCCGATTCCTTTCTCTCAACTGCACACCTCCACAGCGGCCACGCTGACCAACCTCGTGCCCGGCATCACCTATTATCTGCGGGTGAGCGCGCGCAACGGCGCGGGTGTGGTAACCGGTTTCTGCTGCGAAGACCCGTCCAACCCGGGAGTCTATTTCTCCACCAGAACCGTCGGCTCTCCGCAAAACATAACCGGCACGCCTTCCAGCATTTCCGCGATACGCTGGGCCTGGGAACAGGTGGGAGGAGCCGACTCCTTTAGCATTTTCAACTCAAGCATGGTCCTGATAGCCACCATGACAGCCACGGCAACTCCGTTTTTTGATTATACCGGTCTGGCGACCAACACTCCGTACAGCATATTCATCCAGGCCTCCACGCATACCGCGTCCGGCATAGTGTACGGCAACCAGGTGCCGTCTCCCACGGTCTACACGCTTGCCGATACGCCGCAAAGCGCGTGGGTATACTCGATACCGTCGGTGTCGGTGACCACCAGCACGATGACGGGGTTCTGGAGCCCCAATTCCAATCCGGGCGGGACCGTGTACACGCTGGAAGTCTCGACCTCCGATTTCAAGGCGATACTGGAAACGGTGATAGTAATACAGCCGCCCCTCGGCGCGAACTATGTTTCCGGCACCACAACGCCCGACCTGACACCGAACACCAAATACGGAATGCGCGTCACAGCCCAGAACGGCGACGGGCTCAAAACAGTTTCCGTCCTGCTGACATCCGGCACATACACGCTGGCGCAGACGCCGCTGGTGTCTAGCTTTCTGGCGGACCAGGTTACCGCCTCCAGCCTGCGGCTGACGTGGAGCGCCTCATCCAATCCGAGCAATACGCCGTACAATATCCAAATGTCCTCCACCGGCGCACCGGGGTCGTTCTCGGACGCGGTTCCTTTTTCCAGCAACCTGACGCAGTCCACATACACCATAACCACGGGCCTGCTGTCGGCCACCAGCTACTGGTTCATGGTGCGGGCCCGCAACGGAGACAATACCGATACTTCCGCGATATCGCTTGCGAACGTGGGCGGCTACGTGCTGACGCTGGGCGGCCCCGGCGGCACGCTGGCGCACTCCATCGTGGGGCTGGCCGGCAGCGGCGTGATAAGCGGCACGTTCCCCGACGGGCGCACCCTCCGGCTCGACATTCCCTCAGGCGCGTTTGCCGACCCCTCCACGGAGATATCCATATCGGAAATTTCTGGCGACGCCTGCGGCACGTCCAATATCTGCCTCAACGGCGCCGTCGCGGCGCCCTGCCCTGAATTGCAGATGTTCTCCACGTCTAACCGCCAGCCGCAGCTGCCGGTCGGCCTCCAGTTCAGCTACCACACCAGCGTCACAAACGACGAACTGGGACCGACTTTCGGTTCCAACAAGGAATACGCCGTGCTGGCGCGCAAAACCGACGCCGCGGAATGCATGCCGCTGCAAACCGGCGTTTCCACAGCGGCGCGCCTTATCACCTCCAGCCTCAATCATTTCGGCTACACGTTTCAGGTGGTCAGGCCCGCGGAATCCTCCGCCCTGCCCGAGCAGAAAGACATCTATCCCAACCCGTTCTACCCGAACAGGGGCGACGGCTACGTGACTTTCAACAAGCTCCCGATGTCAACCTCCATAAGGATATACACCCTCAGCGGCGACAAGATTTGGGAAGGCTCCAAGAACAGCATCAGCCCGCTGATATGGAACGGCAAAAACCAGGCGGGGGAAATGGTGGCCAGCGGCATTTATCTAGCGGTGCTTGACGGCGCGGGCAGCACCAAAGTGCTCAAAGTCGCCGTGGAAAGGTAGCGAAGATGAGAACACTGCCGGCGGTGAAAAGACAGAGCGGGCGGATGTCCGTTGCGGGCGCGGGCGGCGTCATGCTGGCCGCGCTGCTGCTTGTTTTCCAGCCGGCCAAAGCGGACGCGGGCGCCGCTTTCAGCGACGCCGCGGCCGGCACGGCGGCGATGGATTTTCTCAACCTCGGCGTGGGCGCCAGAGCCATGGCCATGGGCGGCGCATATACCGCAATCGCGGAGGACGCCTCCGCCTGCTACTGGAACCCCGCCGGCCTCGTCCAGATAAACAAATTTTCCGCCACTTTCATGCGCGCCAACTATGTGGGCGACATCACCTATCAGTACGCCGCCTACGCGCAGCGCCTGAACCCCTATTCGGTCATCGGCGTGTCGGCTATGCTTACCGACATCGGCAGCATAGACCGGACGGACACCGTAGGCAACAGGACGGGCGAGTTCAATCCGCGCGACCAGGCCTACAGCCTGACCTACAGCCGCGCCATAGTGGAGCTGTCCGACAAGGACCACGATGTCGCCATAGGCGTCTCGGGCCGCTACATTAATTCCAAAATCGTTGACAGCGCCGACGCCTACGGCTTCGATGTCGGCATGATGGGTTTCTACTTCGCCGAAATTCCCTACCGCCTCGGCGTGGTGGTCCAAAACCTCGGACGCGGCCCCAAGTTCGACACGGAATACAACTCCCTTCCGCTGAAGGCGCGTTTCGGCGGTTCGCTGTCGCCTTTCCATAATTTTCTGGTGTCGAGCGACGTGGTTTTCCCGAAAGGCGGACAGTATTACTTCACCCTCGGCTCCGAGCTCGGCATAGCGCCTCCGTCGGGGGGGAGAGTCAGCCTGCGAGCCGGGCTCAATTCCCAGCAGTTGAAAATAACGGGCGGCACCAGCGGCCTTTCGCTGGGCGCGGGCGTCAGCTTCCAGTTGTTCAACATAGACCTGGCCTACGTCTCCATGGGGGAACTGGGCAACGCGCTCCGGTTCTCGCTCTCGTTCGATTTCCCGCTGTGGGAACCCGTCTTCCAGCGCAAGGACAAAACGGTGTTCGCGGATATGCAGCAATTCACATCCATGCAGCAGTTGAACAAATAGCGCCGCCCGCCCTTGCAATAAAAGAATTTTTTTGATAGTTTCTCAAGACGGCGGTATTAACCAGGAGTACGCAAACGGGTTAAGACGCCGCAAATTTTTCAAAAGCAGCCAGTCGGAGGAGTATGTCCAAAAAACCAGCCGCGCCCGCGAAGAAAGCCGCGCCGTCCGCCAGGAAGGTCCCGGCGAAAACCGTTCCGGTGAAAAAGTCCGTTCCGGCGCGCCCCGTCGCCATGAAATCCGCCGCGATACCGGTCGTCCGGCGCAACGAAACCCCGGCTCCCGTCCGCGCCGTTAAGCCGGCATCCCTCTCGGAAACGCGGCTTACTCCCCAGGAATTAAAGATAGTGCGCAAGTATCTCGAAACCACCCGCGACGAGGTCCTGCACCGGCTCCAGGAGAAAAAAAGCCTCGACATGCCCGAAGCCGAGGTAGGCGACCCCATAGACCAGGCTTCGCAAAGCCTGGACAAGGAAGTCCTTTTCGAGGTCACCGACAAGGACCACATGACGCTTGACCAGATTGAAAGCGCGCTGCGCCGCATGGAAAAAGGCGTCTACGGCATTTGCGAAAACTGCCGCTGCGTAATCCCGCATAAACGGCTGAAAGCCCTGCCCTTCGCGCGCTACTGCATAAACTGCCAGACCTCCAACGAAGCTTCGCCTGTTTCAATTCCATTGAACGAATAACACTGCGCCATGAAAAAGCGCCGTCCGGTTAAACCGGACGGCGCTTTTTTCGCCGGCAATGAGCGGAGCTAAGGCCCCGTTTTTACAACCCGGGTTTTGCGCCTGTCCAGCGCCCGGGCGGAGAAGAAATAGCCGTCGTCGTTGGCGCCCATCTCGAAGTCGCCATCGCCGGCGGAGAGCGTGCCCTTGATGTCAAGCCGGAAGGCGCCGACATCGCCGCTTGTCAGCGCCAGTTTGGCGATGTCGTCGGTATACGAACCGTACTGCTTCTTGTAAAGCTCCTCGTAATAGGCGAGCCTGTCAAGCTCGTTGCGCGCGGACTGTATGCGCGCGATGTCGGATTTGGACGGCATGAGAAACAGGCTGTAATAAGCCGACGAGGCAAGCAGCCCCGCCGCGCCCCACGCCAGCGCGAAGATGAGTCCGTAGGCAAAATTGCTTTTTTCGCGCACGCGCACCACGCGGCTGCCCGCCACATAGTCATGCAGCGCGCGCCTGCCCGGCGTCAAAAACGCCATCAGAAAACCCGTCTCTGCAAGCGCGCCGCTGATGAAATACCCGATGGCGCGCAAAAACGCCCTCGGCACTCCAAGCGGCCCGTAATCCGCGGCGCGCACGCGGATGCCGAGCGCCAGCTTGCCGACGGTCGCCCGCCCGCCCGATGAAAGCACTGTTTCGTACACGATGTAGAGCGCTATCCAGACAAGCTTCAGCTTGAATTCGAGCATTCCGGAATACGCCGCTTTTCCCGTTCTCACGAGAAGCGCCAGCGTGATGTAGGTAGCGAACACGAAAGGAAGACCGTCCAGCAGATAGGCCAGCAGGCGCTCGGCAAAATCAGCCGGCGGCGGAACCGCGGGAGCCGCCTGCCGCTGCGGCGCCGGAGCGGACGGGGGAACGATTTCAGGAGTTTCCATTTGCACACACTCCGTTTTCTGCGGACCGTTAGGCCGCGTTTGCCCGGATTGCGCGGTCAAACAGCGAAACCCGGGTTTTGACAATGATATTATAACACAACACCGCGCGCAACAATAATCTGGCCGCCGCCGGCATTGAAGACGCGCAAAAAAAATGCTTAATTTTGGATATGGGCGTCATGCGCGGGAGTTCAGATTTCAGATTCAGGCTATGCGCGGGAGAGGACTCATGAAATGGATTCTGCTTGTGTTGATATTCGCCGGAGGGCTTTTTTTCATTTTCAAGCAGAAAAAAGCCGCGGCTCGCCTGCCCCCGCCGACAACGGCCGCCAGCCTCCCCGCGCCCAGCGACTCGCTGCCGGAACGCGACCCCGGCAGAAGCTCCAACATGGACATGGGCAAGGAAGCGCGCAAGAGACTCTACACCCTCGCCGGCGACCCCAACGACAAGGTGCGCTGGTCCGCGCTGGAACTGCTCTACCGGACGGGAGACACCAACGCCTCTTCCATAATAAAAGACCGCCTCGCGCATGAAAGCGAAAACTGGATAAAGCGCAGCATCATCCAGATGCTCGCCCAGAACAAAGACAAGGAAAATCTGGAACTCCTGGCTCCCACTGTAAGCGATGTGGACGGCGATATACGCCTCGCCGGAGTCGTCGCCCTTTCGGGATTCGACAGCGCGGAAGTTGTCCCTTATCTGAGCAAGGCGCTCGAAGACAGCGACGCCGAGGTCAAACTCAAGGCTATGGAAGGGCTCAAGAACATCAACACCGTTCTCGACCAGCGCAGACGCGATTATGAAAGAGCGCTGGCCGAAAAAGCCGCAGCCGAAGCCGCCGCGCGCCAGGCCGCCGAGGGAAAACGCCAGGCGCCCTGACACGCGAACACACCCGATTCAATAACCACTCAATACGGAGGACCTGATGCAGGATATCCGAGAACTCAACAAAAAGGTCCAGCAGGAAAGCCTCTTCCTGGCGGACCTGAGGCGCGAGATAGCGCACGTCATAGTGGGCCAGTCCGACCTGGTGGACAAAATGCTGGTGGCCCTTCTGGCTGACGGGCATATTCTGATAGAAGGCGTGCCCGGCCTGGCCAAGACTCTAACGGTCAAAACGCTGGCCGACGCGGTTTCCTCCACCTTTCAGCGCATCCAGTTCACGCCGGACCTGCTGCCGGCGGATATAACCGGCACGCTCATCTTCAACCCCAAAGAAGGCACCTTCTCGCCCAGGAAGGGCCCCGTGTTCGCCAACCTCGTGCTGGCCGACGAAGTAAACCGCGCGCCCGCCAAGGTGCAGAGCGCGCTGCTCGAATCCATGCAGGAGCGCCAGGTCACCATCGGCAGCAACACCTATCCCCTGCCGCAATTGTTCATGGTGCTGGCCACGCAAAACCCCATTGAGCAGGAGGGCACCTATCCCCTGCCGGAAGCGCAGGTTGACAGGTTCATGCTCAAGCTCCTGGTAGGCTATCCCTCGAAAACCGAGGAGCGTGAAATTCTAGACCGCATGTCCGTGCGCGCAAAACCCGCCGTGCGCTCCCGCGTGCCGCTTGAAACTCTGCTGGCCGCGCGCGAGCTGGCGGACTCGGTTTACATGGACGAGAAGATAAAGGGCTACATCCTCAACCTCGTGTTCGCCACGCGCGAGCCGGCCGCCAACCGCCTCGAGCAGCTCAAGAGCTGGATAGCCTGGGGCGCCAGCCCCCGCGCCACGATTTACCTCACGCAGGCCGCCAAGGCTTACGCGTTTTTGAACGGCAGAGGCTACGTCACGCCCGAGGACATAAAAGCCGTCGGCGCCGACGTGCTGCGCCACCGCATAATCCTCACCTACGAAGCCGAGGCCGAAAACGTAACCGCCGAGAAGATAATCGGCATGATTTTCGAGACCGTGGAAGTGCCGTGACAGCGGAACCCGATACCACTCAATCCATTCTCACTCCCGCCGAAATACTGCGCCAGGTCCGCCGGATTGAAATCACCACCGGCAGGCTGGTGGCGGAAACTTTCGCGGGAGAGTATCTCAGCGTCTTCAAGGGCCACGGCATAGAGTTCGCGGAGGTCCGCGAATACTCCGCCGGAGACGACGTCCGCAGCATAGACTGGAACGTCACCGCCCGATTGGGACGGCCTTTCATAAAGCGCTTCACGGAAGAGCGCGAGCTGACGCTGATGATAGCGTGCGATATCTCCGGCTCCCAGCATTTCGGCTCGCGAGACAGGCTCAAAAGCGAGATGGCGGCGGAGCTGTCGGCCATGTTCGCGTTCTCCGCCCTGCAAAACAGCGACAAGACCGGCCTCCTGCTTTTCACCGACAAGACGGAGCTCTACATCCCGCCGCGCAAGGGAAAAACGCACGTCCTGCGCCTGATACGCGAACTGCTCGCCCACAAGCCAAAAAGCGCGGGCACCAGCCTGTCGGCGTGCCTCGACACGCTCAACCGCGTTTTCAAGCGGCGGGGCATACTGATACTAATCTCGGATTTCATGGACGAAGGCTACGAGAAGCCTTTCGCCGTGGCCGCCCGCCGGCACGACCTCATTCCCGTGCTGGTGTCCGACCCGCTGGAGAGCGCGGTGCCGGCGCTGCCCGCGCTGCTGGAGGTGCGCGACCCCGAAACCGGCGGGCGCACGACGCTGGACCTGTCCTCGCGGCAGCTGCGCTCCGCGCATGAAGCCGCGCGCCGCGCCCGCGTGGAGCGCTGCCAGAAATTTTTCGCCTCGCACGGGCTGGAGCATATCGCGGTCACGGGCGGGGCGCCTGTGGCCGACCCCGTGGTCAGATTTTTCAAGAGACGCTCCGGGAAAATAAGACGATGAAATCATCGCGGATATCTGCCGCCCTCCTCTTGTGCCTCCTGTCCGCCGGCGCGGTTCGGGCGGCGGAAACGGCTTTTGAAATAAAAAAACCGGCGGAGAAACTGCGGCTGGGCTCGCCCTTTCAAATAGAGCTGGACGCGCTCTATCCCGACGGCTACTCCATCCGCCCCGATTCCTCCACAGCCTCAAGCGGCAGTTTCGAGACGATGGTGATTCAGGAAAAATCCAAAGCCGGAGACAATGGCAGGCTCCGCAGCGCGTTCGTCTTTAGCGTGATGCCTTTCGACGTGGGCAGGGCTACCTTCCCGGCGGTGAGCTGGCTTTTGTCCGCGCCGGACGGCAGTTCGGCCACGGTGAAAAGCCCTGAACTGCCGCTGGAAATCTCCTCGTATTCCGATAATGTGAAGGACGCCGATTCCCTGCGCGACATCCGCCCGCCGTGGAAGCCTTTCAACCGCATGCGGTGGCTTCTTTTGGCCGCGGCTGCCGCCGCGCTCGCAGCGTGGTTCCACTGGCGGCGCAGACGCAGCCGCGCCGCCGAAACCGCTGCCGGCCCCGCGCCCGACCTGCGTCCGGCGCACGTTATCGCGCTCGACGAGCTCGACAAGCTGGCCTCGGGCCCCCTCTGGCCGGAGGGCCGTTACAAGGAATTTTATAACCGCCTCGCCGACATCCAGCGCGACTATATCACGCGCCGCATGGAAGTGCCGGCGCATAATTTCAACACCGCCGAGCTTTGCCGCGAGCTGCTGCGCACCGGACAAGACGGGCAAATCGTGGCCGCGCTGCGCAAATTTTTCTCCGGCTGCGACCTGGTGAAATTCGCCAGATACCGCCCCGCCGCCGAAGAGCGGGACGCGGATATGGAGCTTGCGCGGACGCTAATACGCCGGACGGAGCCGCCGCCTCCGCCGCAGCCGGTCCAACTGGACGCCGTCGTCGAAGCGGCAAAGGAGCGGGAGCGGAAATGATTTTCGCCAACCCCTGGCTGCTGCTTTTGATTGCGCCCGCAATCGCGGCGCTGTTTGCCGCGCGCCGCGCGCAGGACGAGGGCGGGACGGCGCTGTCCATGCCGCTGGAAAAAGGTTTCGCTCCCGCGGGCACGCTGGCCGGCGCGCTTTCCGGTTTTCTGCCGCTCGCGCTGCGCGGCGCGGCGCTGATTCTGCTGGCGCTTGCCCTCGCGCGCCCGCAATACATCAACCGCACCGAGCTGCCGCCCGAGGCTGGCGTGGACATAATGCTGTGCCTGGACACCTCCAACAGCATGCTGGCGCAGGATTTGACGCCCACCCGCATCGCCGCGGCCAGAGACAGCGCGCGCGCTTTCATCGAAAAACGCCCGTCGGACAGAATCGGAATCACGGCCTTCGCCGAAAACGCCATTCTGCAATGCCCGCTGACGCTCGACCACGACTCGCTGCTCGAATACCTCGACGGCGTGGACGTCGGCATCACCCACACCTACCGCACCGCAATAGGCGACGCCATAGCCACCGCGGCCAACCACCTCAAAAACAGCGCCGCCAAAAGCCGCATCATAATACTGCTCACCGACGGCCGCTCTAACAGCGGCATCATCACAGACCCCGTTCTGGCGGCGAAGGCGGCGGCCAGCTACGGCATAAAGATATACGCCATCGGCACCGGCGCCAAGGGCCCCAGCCGCGCGCTCATGCAGAACGATTTCGGGCAGTATCAATACGTAACCATCGAAGACGACCTGGACGACGACAGCCTCTCCGCCATAGCGCACGCCGCGGGGGGGGAATATTTCCGCGCCACGAACTCCGGCGAGCTCCGGGACATCTACTCACAGATAGACAAGCTGGAGAAGACGGATTACAAAAGCTCCATATCCATCAGCTATCAGGAAAAGTTTTATATCTTTCTCGTGCCGGCGGTCCTGCTTTTGCTCTCCGAATTTCTGCTGGCGCGGCTTGTGTTCGCGAGGATTCCGTAACATGGAACTCTTCAGCCATCCGCTTACCGTTGCGTGGGGACTGCTGGGCGTCGCCGCGGCGGTCGCGGCGCATTTGTTCAGCCGGGCGCGCCGCGCGGCGCTGCTGGCGGCTCTGGGCCGGACGCAGACGCTGGCGCGGCTCATACCGGGCGAAGCGGCGGCGAGGCGCGCGCTCAAGGCCTGGCTTTTCATCTCGGCGCTGGCCGCCGCGTTCATCGCGCTGGCGGGGCCGCAATGGGGCGTGGAATTTTCGCAATCCGCCGCCGGCGCCGGACAGCTCGTGGTGGCGGTGGACACTTCATGGTCCATGCTGGCGCGGGACGTAAAACCCAGCCGCATGGAAAACGCAAAGCTGATGCTCAAGCTGCTCATAGACCAGACCGGCGGCTACCGCATGGGCATAATCGCCTTCAGCGGACAGGCTTACGTCCAATGCCCGCTGACGACGGACCCCGACGCGCTGAAATATTTCCTGTCCTCGGTCCGCGCGGGAATGCTGCCGCAGCCAGGAACTTCGCTGGCAAGCGCGGTGTCGCTTGCGGATTCCATGCTGGGCAGGTATCCGGGGAAAAAAGCGCTCATACTGCTCACCGACGGCGAGGATTTGTCCGGCGGACTAAAGGACTCCGTGAAAAAAGCCGCGGAGGCGGGCGTCGCCATAATCGCCGTCGGCATCGGAAAGCCCGAGGGCGAGCCCATTCCGGCGGACGGCGGCGCCGGCGCGGCGGAATACCGCAAGGACAGGGAAGGCCGCACGGTGGTCAGCAGGCTGGGGGAAAAGACGCTGCTCGACATGGCGGCGGCCACAGGCGGCGCCTATATCCGCTACAACAATCCCGACTCAGTGGCGGGCGAAATCTCCTCACAGCTCAAAAAACTGGAAAAATCGAAATGGCAGGGCAAAAGCCGCGTCCGCTACAAGAACCGCTACCAGTTGCCGCTCGCGCTTGCGCTGCTTCTCCTTTTGCTAGAATTACTTGTGCCGGAAACGGGCGAAATGTCTCTGCGCAAAATCGCCGGCTTTGAGGGATTCGCGCGCCGCCGGCGGAGTCCGCGATGAAGCTGCACTTTATCATCCCGCTGTTTATTGCGGCGCAGGCCTGCGCGGCCCCGTCGCCCGATTCGCTGCTGCGAAAAGGCAACAAGGCTTTCAACGGCGGCGCCTATGAAGACGCCTTCGGCTATTACGCCGGCGCGCTGGAAAAAGATCCTAAAAACGCCAAAGCGTTTTACAACGCGGGCGACGCTCTTTACAAACTGAAGGAATACGACAAGGCGAAAGCGTCGTTTTCCTCCTCGGCCTCGGACCCCAAACTCCGGGAGAACTCGCTTTTCAACAAAGGCAACGCCGAGTATATGGCGAACTCGTACGACGCGGCGGCGCAAAGCTACAAGAGCGCGCTGAGGCTCGACCCAGGAGACGAGGACGCCAAGCACAATCTGGAACTGGCCCTCAGGCGCAGGAAAAACCCGCAGCAGCAACAGAAGCAGAACGAAAAAAAGGACGAGAAAAGCAAGAACGACAAAAACAAGTCCGGCGGCTCAGGCGGGCAGGATAAAAAGGAGCAGCAGAACAATTCCCAGCCGCAGGGCCGGGACAAAAATCAGGGGATGTCAAAGGAAGACGCCGACCGCCTGATGCAGATGGCGAAGGAAAAGGAAGACGCCGCCATGCGCAACCAGCAGGTCTCGCCTCAAAAAGCGAAACAGCCGCAAGGCGGCAATTCCAACCCTGAGCAGGATTGGTAGCAATGAACGCAAGCGGTAAATGCAATCCGGCAGTTATCGCCAGGCGCGCTGTCAAATCAGCCGCCGCGGCGTTGCTGCTCGCCTGCGCGACGGCGGGCGCGGCTTTTGCCCAGTTGACTATAAACGCCTCCGTGGACCGCGAAACCGTCACGCTCGACGATTCGCTCACCCTCACCGTGACGATAAACGGCGCCACCACCGACGTCGGGGAGCCGCAGCTCCCCTCGCTGCCCAATTTCAACATACAAAGCTCCGCCCAGAGCCAGAATATAATGATAAACAACGGGCGCATTTCCAGCTCCCTGAAATATAATTTCACGCTGACGCCCCGCTTCGTGGGCGCGGCTGTGATAGACCCCGTAACGCTGCATTACCACGGCGCGGATTACGCCACCAAATCCATCAGGGTGAAAGTGCTGCCGCCAGCCTCCGGCGGCGGAGGACAGCCGCCGGTATCCGGCTACAGCGTGATAATCGGCACGCCCTCCGGCGGCGGGGGGGGGCAGCCCTCATCCCGCAGGCAACCCCGGGCAAGACGCGGCGACGCGGGAAAGGACGCCTTCGTAACCGCGCAAGTTGACAAAAAAACCGCCTGGGTGAACGAGCAAATTACCCTCACCGTGCGCTTTTATACGGCGGTTGCGCTGCTGGGCAACCCCGATTATGTGCCGCCGTCAGCGAAAAGTTTTTTGACCGAGGACCTGCCGCCGCTGCGCAACGGACAGGAAACCATCGGGAACAAATTGTATTACTACACCGAGATAAAGACCGCGCTCTTCGGCGCCGCCCCCGGCCAGACCGTCATAGCCCCGGCGGTGGTGCGCTACCAGCCGCGCCAGGACGCAGACATAGACCCTTTCGACCCCAACTTTTTCCAGAATTTCTTTTCAAGAGGCATAGCCGGCTCCGTCACGCGCGAAGCCAGGACGGAGGCGCTTGCGGTGCACCTCAAGCCCCTGCCCGAAGAGGGCAAACCGGATGATTTCAACGGCGCGGTGGGCAGCTTCAGGATAATCTCCTCTGTGGACAGGCGGGAGATGAAGGCCGGCGAGGCGGCCAATCTCACCATAACCGTGGAAAGCTCCGGCAATTTGAAAGCAATAGGCGCGCCGGCGCTGCCCGGCATGCCCGGGATAAAGGTGTATGACTTCGCCAGTTCGCTCAACCTAAAAAAAGACGGCGACATAGTGCAGGGCTCTAAAACTTTCAAGGCTATCATCATCCCGAAATCCTCCGGCAAAATCGCCATACCCGCATTGCAATTTTCCTATTTCAACCCCGAAACCGCAAGCTACCGCCGGATTGCTTCCCTGCCCATAACGCTCAGCGTGCTGCCGGGGGAAAACCAGAACGCGCAGCAGATTTCGTTTTCGCCGGGCGCTGGACCGGAGGTCACCGCACTTTCGGAGGATATCCACTACATAAACGAGGACGGCGCCCCCGGCGCGCTGCAAACGCTGCTGACCCGCGCGGCGGCGCTACGGCTGTGGAATCTGCTGCCGCTGGCGGCGCTGGCGCTCAGCTTCGCTTTCGCGAGAATGCGCCGCGCCATGCTGAGCGACACTGCGCTCCTGCGCCGGCGCAAGGCGTACGCCTCCGCCAAAACCGCCGTCAGGGAAGCGGAAAAGCTTTTCGGCAAAAACCAGATAGGGCCCGCGGTGTCGGCGCTGTCAGACGCGCTGCGCGATTACCTGTGCGCCAAGCTTTCCTGCCCCATAAGCGGCCTGACTCTCAAAAAAACCGTGGAAATGATGAAAACCGCCTACCCCGGCATGAAGAGCGAGACGCTGACGCTGTTGTCCGAGACATGGGAAGAGCTGGATTTGCTGCGCTTTGCGCCACCGTCCCAGTCCGCCATGCAGCAGGGCGCCAAGCCGATTTCGGTGCGGCTGCTGGGACTGCTGGAGAAACTGGAAAGCGAGATGAAAAAATGAAAAAACTCCTGTTTTTCCTGTTTCTCCTCCTTCCGGCGGCGGCATTTGCGGCCCCGCCCGTCCCGCAGCCGTCCGGCGACAAAGCGCGCGCCGACGCGCTCTACCGCGGCGGCAAGTTCGATGAGGCTATCGGCGCCTACCTTAAACTCGCCGCCGAAAATCCCCGCAATCCGTGGCTGCACTACAATCTGGGCAACGCCTATTACAAAACCGGCAAGCTGGGGCGCGCGGTGGCCTCCTACCGCCGCGCCTGGAAGCTGTTGCCGCGAAACGGGGACATCCGCTACAACCTTTCGCTGGCGCTGCGGCGTTCGGGGCAGACGCTCGTGCCGCCGGGCGTGCCGGAGGCGCTGCACGAGACTTACTATCTTTTTTCCGCCGCGGAACTGGCGGGGATATTCTGGCTGGCGCTGTGGCTGGGCTGTCTCTCGGGCATGGCGCTGATTTTTCTGCGGGAGCCTCCCGCCTGGCTGCGCAAAAGCGCCGGCGTATTCGCCGCTCTGGCGCTGCTCGGCGGCGCGTGGCTGCTGCTGCGGCTTTCCTCCGAATATTCCAACGAGGGCATAGCGGTGGACGGCATACTCGAAGTGCGCGGCGGCCCCGGCGATAATTTCGGCACAGCCGCCACGGTGCCGGAAGGCCATTCGGTGGAAATTATCGACTCGAAGGAAGACTGGTACGAAGTAGCCATACGCGGCGAAGGGCTCAAAGGCTGGGTCAGAAAAAATTCGGTGGAGAGATTGTGAGAACTGAAAGAAACGCGCGCCGCGGCGGTTGCGCAGCCGTTTTTGCCGCCGCGGCGATTGCCGCGGCGGTTTTCTCAGCCGCGGCGGCGCAGGGAACTCAGAAACAGTCCGAACCCATACTTATAACTTTCACCAGAATAACCGGTGTCACGCATATAAAAAACGGAGACGAGATACTGCGGACTCTGACGCCCGGCGCCGCTCCGGCGCAGCCGCCCGCAAACCGCATCGGCGTTTACGTGGCCGAAGGCAGGGCGGAGATAGCGGTGTCAAGCTGCGCGCTGAGCGCGGCGGCGGGCGCGGAGTTCACGCTCTCGGCGGATACCGCGTCCGTGCGGATTGCCGTGGGAAGCGCGGCGCCGGCGCAGCTTTCAAACTGCGCGGGCCGCGTCGCGGTCATAACCGCCAACAGCGAGTTTTATTTTCAAACGTCGGAGAACGCGGTCCTGTTCAAAACCATAACAGGCAAAGTCCTGCTTTCCGACCCGGTTTCCGGCGAAACGAAAGTTCTCGCCGGCGGCGACAGCCAAAGCGTCGCCGCGGCGCCCGCGCAAAAAGCGCCGAATGCGGAGGATTTTAAGCGGCAAAAACCCTGATGAACATCACGCTCTCAAAAATATCGCCTTCGCTTATCCGCCAGCAGGTCAAAAACCTTTCCGCTTCGGGACTGGAGGCGGACGGCAGATTCCTCGCCGAAATCTGCGCGCTCCAGCCGGAGGAGGCTCAGGGCAGGCTCTCCTCGCGCAGAAGCGGATTGTCGCCCGAGGAAGCGCGCGCCGCTCTCGCCAAATTCGGCCCCAACGAGCTTTCAAAAAGGCAAAAGCAGGGTTTTATCGCCGGCATACTGGCGCGCTTTAAAAATCCGCTGGCCGTGCAGCTGCTGGTCATAGCGGCCGTCTCGTTTTTGATGGGCGACGCGCGCGCGGGCACGATAGTCAGCGGGATGATATTCCTCAGCGTGGCGCTGGCGTACGTCCAGGAAACCCGTTCCGGCAGCGCGGTGGAAAAATTGCGCGCGATGGTGCATACCACTTCGGTGGTGCTGCGCGGCGGAAAGGAAACGGAGGTTCCTTCCTCGGAAGTCGCGCCCGGAGACATCGTGGTGCTGCACGCCGGGGCGGTGATTCCCGCCGATATGCGCCTCATCTCCGCCAAAGACTTTTTCGTCAGCCAGTCCGCGTTGACGGGCGAGTCCATGCCGGTGGAAAAAACCGCCGCGCCCAGCGGCCTCGACAAGAAAACCGTAATCGAACTCTCCAACGCCTGTTTTCAGGGCTCGCACGCGGTGAGCGGCAGCGGCCTCGGCCTCGTCGTGAATACGGGAGCGCGCACCTATCTCGGCTCGATATCGGCCAGCCTGGCCGGACAATCCCAGCCCACCAGCTTCGACCGCGGCATAGCGGGTTTCACCTGGCTGATGATACGCTTCATGGCCGTCATGGTCAGCGCGGTGTTCATGATAGTAGGCCTCACAAAAGGCAACTGGGTGGAGGCGCTGCTGTTCGGCCTTTCCGTGGCGGTGGGGCTCACGCCGGAAATGCTGCCGATGATTGTCACCGTCAACCTGTCGAAAGGCGCGCTGGTGATGTCCAAAAAAAAGGTCATCGTCAAGAAGCTCAACTCGATACAGAACTTCGGCGCGATAGACATTCTCTGCACGGACAAGACGGGCACGCTCACCCAGGACCGCATCGTCCTAGAAAAATACGTGGACGTGGCCAACCGCTCCAGCGACGACGTGCTGCGCTACGCCTACATGAACAGCTATTATCAAACGGGCCTGCGCAACCTCATGGACCGGGCGATACTGGCGCACAGCGACCTCGACGTGGAGAAAACCTGCCCCAAGGTGGACGAAATCCCGTTCGATTTCGGGCGCAAGCGCATGTCCGTGGTAATCGAGTACGAGGGGGCAAACGTCCTCATCTGCAAAGGCGCGGTGGAGGCGGTGTACAAAAACTGCGCGCATTACCAGGTGGACGACGAAATAAATCCCCTCATAGACGTCATCAAAAACGATCTGATGGAGGACTACGCCTCCCTCAGCGGCGACGGCTACCGCGTGGTGGCCGTGGCCTACCGCGAGTTTCCCAAAACCAAAACCGCCTTCACGGTGGCCGACGAATCCGAGATGGTGCTGCTGGGCTATATCGCGTTCTTCGACCCGCCGAAAGACTCCGCGCCCGAGGCGCTGCGCGCGCTGGCCAGCACCGGCGTGAAGGTGAAAATATTGACCGGCGACAACGAGCTTGTGACCCAGAAAGTCTGCCGCGACGTGGGGCTCGACGCGGGCCGCGTGGTGCTGGGAGAAGAGCTCTCGCGCATGGGCGAGGAGGAATTCGCAAGAACGGCGGAATTGGCCACGGTGTTCGCGCGCCTTTCCCCGGCGCAAAAAGAGCTGCTGATAACCACTCTCCAGAAAAAAGGGCACGTGGTGGGTTTTCTGGGCGACGGCATAAACGACGCGCCCGCGCTCAAGGCGGCGGACGTGGGCATTTCGGTGGATTCGGCGGTGGACGTGGCCAAGGAGTCGGCGGACATAATACTGCTGGAAAAAAGCCTCACCGTGCTCGAAGACGGCATCATCGAGGGCCGCCGGGTGTTTGGCAACATCATAAAATACATCAAGATGGGCGCCAGCTCCAACTTCGGCAACATGTTCAGCGTGGTGGGGGCGAGCTACCTGCTGCCCTTCCTGCCGATGGCGCCGGTGCAAATCCTCGTCAACAACCTGTTATACGACGTGTCGCAGACCGGCATACCCACCGACCGCGTGGATGACGAATATCTCACCGCGCCGCGCAAATGGAACATAGGCAGCATAAAAAAGTTCATGCTTTTCATCGGCCCGATGAGTTCCATATTCGACTACGCCACCTACGCGCTGATGCTGTTTTTCTTCGGCTGCATGGCGTTCAACGACCCGTCGCTCTCAATCGAGCGCAAGACTTATCTGGAACAGCTTTTCCACACCGGCTGGTTCGTGGAATCGCTGCTGACGCAGACGCTCATCGTCCACATCATCCGCACCAAGCGAGTCCCGTTTTTCCAGAGCATAGCCTCGCCGGGGCTGCTGCTGACGACGGTGTCGGTCATGGCCGCGGGCGCGTGGCTGCCTTATTCCCCGTTCGCCGCGTACCTGGGCATGGTGCCGCTGCCGGGAATATACTGGGCCTGGCTGGCGGGATTTCTGATTGTCTACTCGGTTCTGACGCATTATGTTAAAATGTGGTTCTACAGGAAATTCGGAGACGACTGATTTTCATGAAAAGCATACTCAACGCGCTTAAAGATGGCAGGCTCATCGAACTGCCCGATAACGACAAGCTCAAATCCCTCAACTATCTCGCCACGATAATCGAGGCCATACCGGAAATCGCGCCCGGCCTCGACATCGCGGGCTCAGTCTTGAAACGCGAGGAGACCGCCAACACCGCGCTGGGAATGGGCTGGGCGTGCCCGCATACGCGCGTGTCGGGCGACGGGGATATGTTCTCCGCCATCGGCTGGAGCCCGGCGGGCATAAATTACGGCGCGCCCGACGGCAAGCCGGTGCATCTGCTGGTGATGTTCTACATCCCGGACAACCAGAAGAACGCCTACTTAAAAGAAGTCTCGGCCCTAGTAAAAGCCATACAGAAAGCGCAGGGCATGGATAAAATCCTCGCCGCCGCCAACATCAACGACGTCCGAAACGAGCTGCTGAACTGGGTCTCCGCCTCGCTCGACAGCGCCATGCCGGAAGCCAAAGCCCGCATAATAAAGCTCGAGGCGCGCCAGGCCGCCGTGGAAACCGCGCCGCAGGTTTCGATTCAGGCGATGAAGCTGCTGGTGCCGTTCTACATAATCCAGTCGCCGGGGGGGAAAAGCATAGTTCTCTCCCAGGACCGCGAACTTGTGATGAAACTTGAAGGCACGCTCAACGGCGGCGCGCCGGCGCAAAACGCGGACAGTTTCGAGGCGGGCGGCTACCGCGTACTCGTCCGCGCCAAAACCCCCTACCAGCCCGACCGCGTGATGTACGACTGCCTCGCCCTGAAAGCTTAGCTTTAATAGGTCCTCCAACCCTTGCGGAAACATACCTCTCCGTTTATACTAACAGTCTGCTGAAAAACGCTCACTGTATTCGCGCGCAAATACTCTGACAACTCCCCGACCAATAATGGCCATCGGCCCCGCAACCGCATGAAACAGAAGTTGCGGATAATGCCGGAGCCGCAATCCAAAAGGCGTTCAAATCCGAATTAGCGCACGTCACATTGGATGCTCCGCCCAGCACTTTCTTGCCGGATGAGCAACTCACGCTCATACTGGCTGACGAGAGCAATTCCCAACCTGTGTCCAGCGTTCCTCCTACGGTAAGATTGCCCGTGCTGCGGATAGTTCCGGATACGTCTAGTGTATAGGCTGGCGTAGTAGTGCCTATTCCGACCTTGCCGGCAGTTGCCACAAATGTGGAGCCGCCGACACTTAATGCGCTGCCCTGCACAGTCGCGGTGCCGGTTATGACAATGTTGGTGTGCGTTGCAGTGGCGGAAACCACGCCATAGGCCGCGTTGATGTTGCCGTTCACGTCAAGGACTTGCGCCGGGCTTGCGGTGCCGATGCCGAGTCGTTTGTTGGTGTTGTTCCAAAACAGCGCTGAATCGCCGCCGAACGCGCTGGAATTGTTGAACTGCACATGCCCGTTTGAACCGCCAGGCGTGCCTCCTCCCCCGCCGCCCATGGATACCCAGCTTGTCCCGTTGCAATATTTCATATCGGGGGAGATATACTTCGTCTGCCCGCCTACTCCTGTTGCCCAGCCGGTGCATTGCGCGAACGCCGCGCCGCCCAAACACATTGCCGCCAGATAAATTGACGCTGCTTTAAGCATTTTTATTTCCTCACCTTTTGTTAAGTGCAAAGCGGTTGCGCCAAATAAACCGGGCGACACCGCATGGGCCATCGTAGGAGCCCAAAGCAATGTCGCCCTGCCCCCTTGCGGGGGCAATAACAGGCGACCTACTTTCGGTCTACGATGGGCTTCTGAATCGCTTCAAAAGCTCAGCCTGCTCTTATGCAGGCTCCCGAAAACAAGTCAAAATTGTGCGCGGATATGCGCAAGAATAAATTTATTTTATCCCGTTATAGGCCTTCCTCCGTAGTGTAATATTCTGGCTGAAGAATGCGTGTTGTCCAAATAAATCTTACAAGAAAAGAACCTCCGCTTCAATCGCAAACCGCCCAAACCGAAAATTGAATTTGCAGGTAATGAGGAGAATCGGTTACA
Source organism: Elusimicrobiales bacterium (assembly GCA_028688475.1). Classification (GTDB taxonomy): domain Bacteria; phylum Elusimicrobiota; class Elusimicrobia; order Elusimicrobiales; family Elusimicrobiaceae; genus JAQTYB01. The sequence goes on along the minus strand of JAQTYB010000019.1, from coordinate 561 downwards.
ATAAACTGTCAGTTGGTTTTTTCAATATGGCAAAAGAAATGAAAATGCCCTCAGCCAGGCAACTCAAAAAACATATTTGTCGAAACAGCGTCATTCATGAAGACTCGGCGGTTTATGGCGCCGCCACGCACAGAGAACAACGCGTTTCAACCATAGCCGTCTCAAGAAAATACACAGTGGCATCCGTCAACTGCGCGAAAAGCATTGCTTCGGGATGGTTAAAAACATTCCGCTTGGAAAAAGCTGTCGGTTTCGGCCTGCCGGAAGTTGACGACCGTTATCACATTTGGCGCGTCCCCTTGTTGAACCCCGGCACAAATAAAAGAATCGGCGAAGTTGTTATTGACGCTTATACATCGCTGGTTACCGTTGATGAAACGACCGCGCCTGACGTCGTGGAAGCCCGCTTGCTTGGCCGAAACGAACCGGATGCGCAAGCGCAAACCGCAAGCCGCAATTCTATTTCTCTTGTCCGCAATACCGTTGTTCTCGGAGACAGCGAGTCTGCTTTATTGGACATGCCTTCTCAATCCGTAGATTTAATATTCACATCACCTCCCT
>JAQTYB010000114.1 GCA_028688475.1 Elusimicrobiales bacterium | reverse complement strand
CCCAGAAGTACTACTGGCAGGATAACGGCGCGCAGGGATCCGAGGCGATGACATGGATTTACGCCCCGGGCGCCGTCAGCAACAGCCTCACCAAGTTCGCGCCGACCTACAGCGCGGGCGCGGCGAGTGTGCTGGGCAAGTTCTTCACGCTCGACGCCGACTACGTTACGACGAACCTCGACAGCGGCACCGACAAGGCGCTGGGCCGGCTCGGCGCGGAACTGTGGGTTATCCCCGGATTCCTGGCCGGACGCGGCGGCGTGCAGTCCGACTTCAAGAACCTGTCAACCTACAGCAACCCCAAAGCCATGCAGTATTTCCTCGGCGCGGGCGTAAAGCTGTGGGCGCTGACTGTTGACGCGGCGGCTGCCTACTCGCAGGTGACGCAAGGCTCCGACGGCGGAAACTTCACCGGCGCGGTGTCAGGCACGCTGAAGTTCTAAACCGAAAGTTCGCAAAAACCGGACGGGCCGCTTCGCCACAAAGCGGCCCGTCTTCTTTATAACAACAGAATTAGCCGCAGATTAACGCAGATACACGCAGATAAAAACAACATCACTTTTTATTCGCTGTTATCTGCGAAAATCTGCGAGCATCTGCGGCTAGGCGTCTTTATGTCCTTGTTGAAATCAGGAATCAAAGAGATGAAGCAGCGCCTTTTTCAACCGAAGTTATAACAACAGAATTAGCCGCAGATTAACGCAGATATGCGCAGATAAAAACAAACAAAAATGCTTTTTATGCATGCTGTTATCTGTGAAAATCTGCGTTTATCTGCGGCTAAAACGTCGTTATGTCTTTGTTAAAACAATCCGCTTGTATTCAAGGCGCGAAGGGGCGAAATTCAATAGCAGCGCCTTTTTCAAACCGGTAGCTTTCAAATAGTTAATCACTTGCGCAAATTCACTTTTTCCGATTGCCGTCATTGCTTTTATTTCGACAATAATTGAACCATGGCAAATGAAATCAGGACGATAACTGGTGTTTAATTTAACACCTTTATATATAACATCTATCGGCAATTCCCGCTGAAACTGTACCTTTTGGTTTTCAAACTCAACAACAAGCGCCTCTTGATAAACCGCTTCCAAAAAACCGTATCCAAGCTCCCTATGGACCTCCATCGCCGCGCCTATAACAGCATATGTTTGTTCATCTTTTTGCATAGCTCGCCCCCATATACTGATGGTAACTTAGCCGCAGATGAACGCAGATTTTCGCAGATAAAAACAAACAAAAATGCTTTTTGTGCATGCTGTTATCTGTGAAAATCTGCGGACATCTGCGGCTAAAACGCCGTTAATCAATATAGTCCACTGTTCCAGGCTTTCGCGGCGGGGCTTTAGGTTGCGTACCCGCCTTATGTCCAAACGTGACACAGAAAAGCGGCTCGTAGCCTTTGGGGATTTTCACTCCCCGTATTTTCCCCTTCTCGCCGAAGAAATACCACACCAGCCCTATCCAGCAGGAACCCAGGCCGAGGTTTTCGGCGGCAAGCAGCATGTTTTGAGTGGCGGCGGAGCAATCAATCGCCGCGCTATGCTGCTCCTTTTTGCCGGAAACCAGCACTACCACGGGTGCATGGTAGAAAACATGGAAGTTCGGATTTTTCCCCGCGGCGGAAGTCCACTTGTCTTTTTGCCGGGACATGGCCTCCTTTGTTTTCACGTTAAGACCGTCAATTATTTCACGGTTGCGTATCACCGTGAAATGCCACGGCTGGCCGTTATGCGCGCTGGGCGCGAAAACGGCGGCCTCCAGTATCGCATCCAAATCGGACTGGGCGACTGGTTCCGGCGAGTAGGCGCGTATGCTGCGGCGGGTTTTGATAAGATTCAGCATTTTATTCATTTTGCCTCCGTGGCGGATTTGCCGGGCGTTTCGCCGAGCTCGAGCATCGCCTGTTTCAAATCCGCGTCATGTTTGTGGCCTTCAAGGTTGGAGAGCAGGCTGTAGACGCACGGCACCACCAGCAGCGTCAGCGCCGTGGAGAAAATGACGCCGCCGATAACCACAATCGCCATAGGGATTCTTGTTTCGGCCCCCGCGCCAAGTCCCAGCGCGGGCGGGAGGGCGGCGGTGATGGTGGCAACCGAAGTCATCAATATGGGCCGCAGCCGGATGGGACAGGCCGCCAGCAGCGCGTCGTGCACGTTTTTCCCCTCCGCCGTGCGCTGGTGGTTGGTGAAATCCACCAGCAGGATGGAGTTTTTCTTGACTATGCCCATCAGCAGTATGATGCCTATCATGCTGTAGATGTTGAGCGAACGTCCGGCGAGAGCCAGCGCGATGAACGCGCCCGTTACGCTAAACGGCAGCGCCATCAGCACCGTGACGGGATGCAGGAAGCTGTTGAACTGCGAAGCCAGCACCATGTACGCCACGAATATGCCCAGCACCAGCGCGATTAGCAGGCTCTGGAAGGAATCGCGGAAAGTCTGGGAGCTGCCGGATAAAACTATGCTGTAGCCGTCGGGCAGTCCGTTTCCTATCTTCTCGACTTCCGCCAGCGCCTCCGCCTGGGAATGGCCCGGCGAAGGGTTGGCGAAAATACCGATGGCGCGCTCGCGGTTGCGGCGGGAGATGGATTGCAGCGTCGGCCTTTCCTCTATTTTCACCACTTCGGACAGGCGTATGACCTCGCCGCGATTGTTGCGCACCCAGATTTTGTTTATGTCACGGGAATGCTGGCGGTCTTTTTCCAGCAGGCGCAGCCGGATGTCGTAACGCTTGCCGTTCTTGGTGAATTTGCCGACGCGGACTCCGCCTATCATCGCGTTGACGGTGTCCGCTATCGAAGCCACGCTCACGCCGCGTTCGGCGGCCTTGACGCGGTCGGGGATGACGCGCGCCTCGGGCATGCCTTCAAGGTAATCGGTGTCAACGTCCACCATTTTGCCGGAATCCTTCATTTTGCCCATGACAAAAGCGCTGAGTTCCGCCAGCTTGTTCCAGTCCGGGCCGCGTATGGTGAATTCCACCGGAAAGCCGCGCTTGGCGGTGAAACCGGCCAGAGACGGGTCCTGTATCACCGCGCGCTGCATGCCGGGAATCCTGTTGAGCGCCTTGCGCGCCTCAAGCATCAAATCCCGCTGCGTTGGTTTTTTCCCGCCTGCCTTAAGCGGAACGCGGTCTTTGGGTTGTTTGAGATTTATCATCAGGAAGCCGCCGTTGACCGCGCTGCCGCCGCCGGCGCTGGCCATATAGGTATCTATGTTGGGGTTTTGCAGCGCCCAATCCTCGCATTTTTCAACCACATCTTTGGTATGCGCAAGCGATGAGCCTATGGGCGTAGTGATTCTGACCATGAACTGGCTCTGGTCCTGAGACGGCACAAATTCCTTTTGCAATTTAGTGGAAACAAACAGCGAGGCGCAGAAAACCGCCAGCGCGGACACCACCACCGTCCAGCGGTAATTCAGGGCGAAGCGGAGCAGTCCGCGGTACGAGTCCCGCAGCCAGTTGAGGAACCGGTCCATATTTTTGGACAGCCACGAGGTGCGCTCGGTTTCAAGAAACTGCGAGCAGCGCATCGGCGTAAGCGTAAGCGCCTCCAGCAGCGAGAGCATGACCGCCGCCGTCATCGTAACGCCGAACTGGTAGAAGAACTTGCCGATTATGCCCTGCATGAATATGACGGGGACGAATATCGCCAATATCGCTATCGAAGCCGCTATCGCGGGCGAGGTTATCTCTCTCGCGCCGAGTATGGCGGACTTCATGCGCGCAAAACCGTTTTCGTTATAGCGGACGATATTTTCCAGCACCATGATGGCGTCGTCCACCACTATGCCTATGGCCAGCGACAGGCCCAGCATGGTGAACGTGTTGATGGTGAACCCCATGAAATAAAGGATGATAAACGCGCCCACTATGGAAGTCGGTATCGCCAGCAGCACGTTTAGCGTGGAGGTCCACGAACCGAGGAACAGCCAGCATACCAGCGAAGTCAGTATCGCGGAAAGTATCAGCGTGGAGGTCAATTCGCGGGTCGCGTCCTCGATAAAACGGGTGGAATCGTTCACCACGGCGACATGCATTCCGGCGGGCAGCTTTTTCTCGATAAGCGCCAGCTTTTCTTTCACGGCTTTGGCCGTTGCCACCGCGTTTGCGCCGCGCTGCTTCATTACACCGATGCCCACCGCCGGAATTTTCCCTCTGGAATGGGCCACGCGGCGGATGTCGTTGAGCCCGTCTTCTATGGTGGCTACGTCGCCTATGCGCAGAGTCCGCCATATCGCCGCGCCGCCGCGGGACGGGATGATGAGCTTTGAAAACTCGTTCACGTCCACCGCCTCGCCCATCACGCGCACGTTCATCTCGCGCTTGGCGGGAGTGTCTATGTAGCCGGCGGGGGTTTCCTGATGCTCCATGCCCACCGCGCCGATGATATCGTTTACGGTGAGCTCGCGCCTGTCCATCTTGTCGGCGTCCACCCAGATGCGCAGGTTGGGGTCTATGTATCCGCCCAGGTCAACGTCGCCCACGCCAGCGACGGTTGTTATCTGGTCCTTGAGATAATCGTTGGTGTAAGCCATCAGGTCTTTCAGCGGACGGTTGCCCGTGAGGACAACCCGCAAAATCGGCTGGTCTTCTGGATTTGTTTTGGTTATCACCGGCGGGTCTATTTCCTTTGGCAGGTTTTTCTGCGCCTGCGAAAGCTTGGACTGCACTTCCTGCATGGCGACGTCTATATCACGGTCCAGATTGAATTCTATGGTGATGGAAGTCTGTCCGAGACGGGAGACGGAAGAAACCTCTTTTATGCCCTGTATGCCCATCACCGAGTCTTCCACCACGTCGGTAACCTGGCTTTCCATGACTTCGGGCGCGGCGCCTTCGAGCGCTATGGAAACGTTGATGACGGGAAAATCCACGTCCGGCAGTTGGCTTATCCCCATGCGGCTAAAACCCAGCGCGCCGAAAACGATAAGCCCCAGCATGAGCATCCACGCGAAAACGTAGTTTTTAATCGAGATGTCGGATAATGTCATAATCAGTTCCCCGGTCCTCCCGCCGCTACTTCAAGCCGGATTTTGGCGGCCTGCGCCGCTACTTTTGCGTTTGAAAGCTGGAGCATGGTGTTCTGCGAGGCGGTTTGCGCCGTGAGCACGTCCAGATTGGTGACAAGTCCGTAACGGTAATCGGCCTCCTGCGCTTTTTCGTTGGCCTGCGCGGCGGCGAGCGCTTTTGCCAGCGCGGCGGTCATGTAAAGCGAGGACAGGAGATTGTCCTGCGCGGAACGCACGTCCAGCTCCGCCTGCCGCAGCGCGAGGCTGAGCGCCAGCTCCGCCGAGCGGCGGTTTGACTGCGCCTCGGCCACCTGCGCGTCCGCGGAGCCGCCAAGATACAGCGGCAGCGAGACGGAGAATGTGGCATCCCAGTAAACATGCCGCGCCGCTCCGTCGGGCCGCGTAAGATAATAATTGCCGTCGAAATCCGCCGTGGGCAGCTTCTGGTTTTTCTGGTAGTTGGTGAACAGTCCGGCGTACTCGAGGGTGCGCCGGGCCTGTTCGACATCGGCGCGGGAGTGCGCCCTTATAAGGTATTCGCTTATCTTTGCCGGCGCGGGCGGCTCCAGCACTGCGGGACGGGCGTCCATGTCGAGCCCCGTCAGGAAGCGGAAGGTCCACTGGAACACCCTTTCCTGCCCTGTGGCGACCGCAAGCGCCGCCTGGTTTTGCGCCAGTTGCGCCTGCGCCGCCAGCACTTCGCTGGGACGGGAGCGCCCGATTTTTTCCCTGGACGACAATTCGGAAATAAGCTTGCCCGTTATTTCTATCTGCTTGCGGCGTATATCCAGCTCGTCATGTATGGCAAGCAGGTTGAGATACGCGGAGGCCACGTCCTGATACAACAATTGCCTGGCGCGCTCGTAGGCGAGCCGCGCCGCGGCGGTTTGCGATTGAGCGGCCTTCACGGCGATGATATCCCGCAGTCCGTTGAACAGCGAGTGATGCACGTTCACGGCTGCCAGCCGCTGGCTTGTCGGCGAGGAAGAGGACGGGTCGTCGGACGGGGAGGAGGCGTCCTGCCATTTTTGCGAGACGCCAAACGCTGCGCGGGGGCGGAGATTGGATTGCAATTCGTCTATCCGCGCTTCGTAAAACGTGACGGCTTCCCCTTTCCCCGCCAGGTCCTCGCTGCGGGCGAGGGCCAGCCTGAAGGCTTCGGCAAGCGTTATGTCCCGCGCGGGATAAGACGGTGGCGCTTCCTGCGCCAGACAAGGCTCTGCGAAAAACGCGCAAAACAGAAAGAGCGATAGATGTTTTTTCATTTTTTTCCTATTCCATTCAATAAAATGTTCAGCACTCTGTCCGCGCGGTCCTCAACCGTGAGCGCGCGGCCCGTTATCAGATTGTTCATCATGCCGCTGCGGCAGAGGCCGAAAAGCGCGGAAGCCTCGCAGCTGGCGTCGCGCGAGTCCAGCAGCCCGCCTTCGGAGCACAGGCGTATAATCCGCGTGATGCGGCCCAGGTTTTCGGCGCGCGCGGCGGAAAATTTTTTGTGCGCGCGCGAGTCCGCGAACTGGCCGGCGCGGAAACGCTCGATAAAATCCCTGTTTCGCTCCAGGTGGCTTATCAGCGTCACGGCGGCGGCGCGCAGCAGCTCTTTCGGCGGCAGTCCGGAGGGGACAAGGCGTCGAGCCTGCCGCCCAAATCGGCGAGCAGTCCGAGAAAAACCGCGAAAAAAAGCTCTTCCTTGCCGGCGAAATACAAAAACAAGGTGCCTTTGGCGAC
>JAQTYB010000113.1 GCA_028688475.1 Elusimicrobiales bacterium | reverse complement strand
ATATCGGCAAAAGCGAGCCTGCGCACTTCCGCCCGTGTCGCTTCATCAAGAGACCTGAAATCCCTTTTTGTTTGCATCAGTCAAGTGTAGCATAATGGTATAGTATTTGAGAAGCGGGTTAATATAACCTGATGACGGCCAGGCAAGCGGTTGAAAAAATCCGTGCCTCAACAGCGGATTTCATGCCGGGAATGGTGATTTCGGGCGGGCAGACCGGCGCGGACAGAGCGGGTCTTGACGCCGCTGTTGCCGCGGGCATTCCGGTGGGCGGTTTCATGCCCAAAGGCGCGCTGGCTGAAGACGGACGTGTTCCGTCGAAATACAATCTCACGGAACTAGCCTCCGCCGGTTATGCGGCGCGCACGCTGCACAACATAGAGTGTTCGGACGCGACAATCATCCTGCATCTGGGCGAAATAAGCGGAGGCACTCTGCTGACCGCAACACAATGCGCGCGCCTGAAAAAACCGCTGCTTTGCGTTGACATCCGCAAAAATCCCGCCGCCCTGCGCCAACTGCGCAGGTTTTTGAGCAACCGCCGCCCCGCTGTTTTGAACATCGCGGGCCCCCGCGAAAGCAAATCTCCCGGAATCCACGAAAAATCCCTGGCCTTGCTGACGCGACTCTTCAGCAAGACTCCCTGACAACCGGCGGTTAGACTTGCTCCCGAATAATTTTTTGGGCAAAAATCACGGCTTTCGGCTTGCAGCTTCGCGGCCTTCGGCTCACGCACCCCGTCCGTAGCTATTCGCTCCAAATTTTACAAAGAAATATCCCGCCAGCCGCCGTCGAATCCCGCTACTCTATTGCACAATCCGGGTGTACTGCTTTGCGCACTGCGGCGCAGAATTTGGCGCGGATGCCGGAATCGGACTTTAATCTCGAGGCGAGGCCGGAACTGATTTCCAACTGGACGCCGCCGTTTCGGGTCCGGTTGACTATATTGCGCGAAGACGCGCCCGGCAGCCGTTTGCAGGGGAATTCTCCGGCAAAACCGGATTTTTCAAGTTCGCGCGTCACGGTCCGGCCCTCCGCCTTATTTGCGCCGCCGACGCAGACGCTTTCTCCCTTGTCCCGCGCGCCGTGTATCGAAATTGCAGTTATTGAATTGGTGGCCAGCGCGATGGCGGACGGATCGTCGAAATGCGCGGCGGTGACATGCAAACGCATGGAGTGTTTTTCGCCGGGCGCTTCAAAAATGTAGAGGTTCCAGTCCGTTCCGGCGCATTCCAAGCCGGTTTCCTTCGTGCCGGGCTCTATCGCGCCGCCGTGGATTACGAAAACCGTAACCGGCGATTTGCGGTCCAGCACCTGCACGCGGTAATCCTTCCCCGCCTGATTATCCGCCGCCAGCGCGGTAAACGAGGGATAAATATCTTTGGCCTGGACCGGAAAACAGAGTGTGGCGGTAAAAGCAATTGCACAAGCCGCCCTTGCCGTGTTCGCCGCGGTCATTTGGAGACGGCAACGGTTTCCCTATGTTCTTGTCCGCGCGTATTCGCGGCGCGCGGCGCCATTTGCAGGAAGCAGCCGTAGCGCAGCGGCTCTTCAAGCCGGCAGGACCAGACGAGCCTGCCGTCGTAAACCGTCATGTCGGGGCAGCCGTCGCACATTGACTGCCTGCCGTCGGCGGAGACATCCACCGGCTGTATCATCATCACCGACTGCATGTACACAGGCTTGAAGAGGTTAAAAGGGTTCGACAGAGTTTTCAGCCAGTTGCCGAGGGCGCTGGACAATCCAGCGTCGAACATAGCCAGCGGAAACACCCATTTCATCAGGGACATCATTTTCGGATGCACATAGCCCAGATATTTGCCGCGAAACAGGTGATGCAGTGTCTGCGCCATCTCTATGAACTTCGGTCCCATATAGCCCAGCACGCGGTTTTTGGTGGCGACGCGCAGCGTCAGCAGCCATTTGAGCGCGGCGGGGTCCTCCGTGCCGCCAAGATAGGCGCAGGGCATATAATCGGGGTATGTTTTTCGGATTTCGGCCAGCACATTGTGCGCAGTGATGTCGGTTTTGCGGCCTTTGTCTCCGCCGTAAACCAGCGCGCCGATATCCACTTTCTTGCCTTTGGCGTAACAGTCGTAAGCGTCAAGTCTGGCGGCGCGAAAATCTATGAAAACCATCACGTTTACTTTATCTATGTTGGCGTGCGCCCATTCGAGCAGTTTGGGAACGTACGGCAGCGTTTCCTCATAAATCGTGGCGTTGAACGCGCAGGAAAGCCCGCCCACCCTAGCGGCCATATCGGCGTACTGCTGGCGCAGCCGGCAAAGCTCCAGCTCGTTTTTATTTTCCCAGCCGGGGCGCTTTTGCAGGCTGTCTATATGGAAAGTGAGGCCCTTGAGGCCTGCTTGCTTGAGGGAACGCATGATTTCTTCCGTCATGGCGAAACCGTTGGTGTTGACCACCGGCTGCCAGCCGCGCGCGGCGACCAGGCGCACTATCTCGGCGATTTGCGGATGGCACAGCGGCTCGCCGCCCGCTATGGAGACGGAATGCGTATTGCGGTATTTCTCGAAAACGTCCAGGTCGGATTTGATTTGCTCAATGGTTTTATGGCTTGCCGGGTTATTGGCGCTGTAACAGCCTTCGCAATAGATATTGCACTTCTTTGTCGGCTCCAGCCATGTGATGATATTGTCGGAATAATTCCACGGCAACCGGTATAATTGGCTATGGTTGATTTGCTCCATAGACACCCCCTTGTTTACTACTCACATTATACCAAAAGGCGGCAATGTGAAAAAACGGCGGCGGCGCGGATATTACGCGCCGCCGTCAGTCCGGCAAAATAATCCGTTCGCAGCTACGGTCTTCCCCCCATTGTCAGCGCCTGTATGGCTTTCACCGTGTGGAGGCGGTTTTCGGCCTGGTCGAAGACTATGCTCTGCGGGCCGTCTATCACCGCATCCTCCACCTCCGCGCCGCGGTCGGCGGGGAGCGGGTGCATGTAGACCGCCTCTTTTTTGCCGAGTTTCATGCGCTTCTCGGTGCAGACCCAGTTTTTGTATTTGGCGATAAGCTCCATGCCGATTTTCTTGCGGTCGGCTTCCGGCACCTTCTGGTCCTCAAGGTACTGGTGGCAGCCCCAGGATTTGGGGTAAAGCACCACGGCGTCTTTGAAAGATTCGTCCATGTCGTGCGTGATTTCAAACTTGCTGCCGCTTTCCTTCGCGTATTTTTTCGCCGCCTCTATTGTGCGCGGCATGAGGTTAAACTCAGGCGGATGGGCCAGCGTCACATCCAGCCCGAAGCGCGGCAGCAGCGTGATAAGCCCCTGCGGCACGGACAGCGGCCTCGCGTAGGCCGGAGCGTAGGTCCAACTGATGACGAACTTCGTCCCGCGCAGATTGTTGCCGAATTTTTCGCGGATGGTCATCAGGTCCGCGATGCTCTGGCAGGGATGGTCCACGTCGCATTGCAGGTTAATGATGGGGATGCTGGAATGGTGCGCCACCTCGCGGATATATTTGTTGCCGACGCCGTAAAAACAGTTGCGTATCGCTATGCCGTGGCCGTAGCGCGAAAGCACCATGCCGGTGTCCTTTGGCGTTTCGCCGTGGGAAATCTGCATCTTGTCCGGCGTCAAATCGTGGGCGTGGCCGCCGAGCTGCGTCATGCCCGCCTCGGTGGAGTTGCGGGTGCGGGTGGACTGCTCGAAAAACATCATGAAAAGCGTCTTGTCCTGCAGCAGGCGGTGCGGCTCGCCCAGCGCGAAGCGTTTTTTGAGGTCGGAGGAAACTTCCAGCACGGTTTCCAGCTCCTCAACGCTCCAGTCCACGGTTTCAATCCAGTCCTTGCCTCTGAGCATCGTTTTCATTGCTGACTCCGTTACAGCGATTTTTCGACTATGAGATATTCCGGCAGCGCGGCGTAGAAGACCGCCGCTTTAAGCAAATCCCCGACTTTCATCTGTTCGTTGACGGTGTGCGCGTATATTTCGTCCGACGGCCCGAATCCGATTGTGGGAATGCCGAGCCGCCCCGCGCTGGCGACGCCATTGGTGGAAAACACCCATTTGCCCGCGCGCTGAGGCCTGCCGTGAACCAGTTGGGCCGCGCGGAGGGCGGCTTTGACCAGTTCGTGATTTTCCGGCAGGGTCCAGGTCGGAAAATACTTTTCCTGGCCTACCTTCAGCCCGGTCCAGGCAGCGGCGTTGTATTGCAGCACCTCGACTTTCGCGCCGGATGTTTTGACCGAAGGCAGCGCGCGCACCTCGCGCAGCGAGGTTTCAAGCGTTTCGCCTTTGGTGAGCCGGCGGTCGAGATAAACCGTGCACTCGTCCGGCACGGCGTTATAGGACGGCGTTTTGCATTCGATGCACGTTACCGCGACGGTGCCTTTGCCGAGGAATTTGTCGTCCCGCAGCTTTTTATTGAGCGCGGTGATTTCCTCGATTACCGGCGCCATTTTCACCACCGCGTTGTCCCCGCGCTCCGGCGCGGAGGCGTGGCAGGAGCGGCCTTTGGTCACAACCTTTATTTCCATCCTGCCGCGATGGCCGCGATAGACCTGCAAATCGGTGGGTTCGGTGAGAACGACATAATCCGGCTTTATCCGCTCGGATTTTATGACGTGCAGGAGAGGCAGCCCGTCGCAATCCTCTTCCATGCAGGAACCGCAGGCGATGAAAGTATAGCCGCCTTCCAGCCGCATTTCCTTTATAAGTCTGGCGGCGTAGACTATGGAGACCATTGAAAGTTTCTGGTCCGTCGCGCCGCGCCCGTAGATGACGCCTTTTTCCAGCCTGCCTTTGAACGGGTCCCATTTCCACGCTTTGGGGTCGCCGACGCCTACGGTGTCTATATGCGCGTCGAACATTATTTTTTTCGGGCCGTTGCCGAGAAAACCCAGCACGTTGCCCATGCGGTCTATTTTCACGGAGTCGAACCGCGCTTTTTTCATCTCGTCGGCGATGCGCCGCGCCACCTTGCCTTCGCTGCCGGAATAACCGGGGATGGCCACCAGGTCGCGCGCGAATTTGACCATTTCAGGCTCATATTTTTTTATGGCGTCCATCATTATGGTCTTGTCTAGCATTAAAAACCCCTTGCGAGTTCGCACAGATTCGCTGAATTTTACACTTTTTGGAGCCGCTTCATCAGGCGCCTTTGAACACTTTTTCGCAGACCGCTTCAAGCTGGCATTTTCTGAAGCCGTAGGCGGTGGCGGCAAGCACCGCCGGCGCGGCGAAGCGAGCGTCGAAAAAATCGCGCAGCAGTATGACAACGCAGTTTTTCGCCCTCGACTGCGCCGCTTCCAGCACCTTGCGCCAGCCTTCGAATAGTCCGGCGTCCCATACGAACACCACCGCCAGTTCCGCGCCGTCAAGCTGCCGCGCGGCTTGCCGCACGGCGTTGTCGTCGGGGTTGAGCGGCACGCGGCAGAGTTCCGGCTTGAAGCCGCGCGCGAAATCGCGCGAAAGAAACCAGGAATCCAGTTCCTTCACTTCCGGCTCCCATATCAGCGTTTCTTCCAGGTCGGCAAAGCGCGGATATACAAGCACCGCTTTTTTGCCCGCGTATTGCGCCAGCCGTACCGGCATGTCAAAATTTCCCTTGTTGAGCACCGTCGCGGCGGCTCCGGCGGCTTTCCGGGCGATGAGCGCGCCTTCGGGGAGCGGGCCCAATTGACCCTCGAACCGCGCCGGGCGCTTGGCGTGCAATGTTTTGATGCGCTCGACGGATTTTTCCAGCAGCTTCCGGTCCAGCGTGCCGTCTTCATACGCCTTCAGCAGGGAATGGTAAGAGCGGTTTTGCGCGTCCGTGGCATGGCAGACCAGCAGCAGGTCGTGGCCCGCCTTGTCGGCCTTCACAATCGCGTCGCCGGCGCCGCCGTATTTCGTCAGCGCGCCCATCTCCAGATCGTCGGACACTATCACGCCCTTGTAGCCGTATTTGCCGCGCAGCAGTTCCGTCATTATCTTATAGGAGAAGGTGGCGGGGACTTCGGAATCAATGTTTGCGTAAAGCGGATGAGAGGACATGACGCATTCCACCCCCGCCTCTATCGCGGCGAAAAACGGCTTTAAGTGGAAATCTTCCATCTCCCTGAGCGTGGACTGGATTACGGGCAGCCCCAGATGCGCGTCAACGGTGGCGTGGCCTTTGCCGGGATAATGCTTGACCGTCGCGCTGACGCCGCGGGACTGCGTGCCGCGTATCCTTTCCTTTATAAACCGGGACACCGCTTCCGGCGATTTGGAATAGGAGCGCGAAAGTATGCCGGGGTTGTATGTATCGCCGATTATGTCGCACACGGGCGAAAAGTTGATGTTTATCCCCAGCGCGGAAAGCTCCGCGCCCTCGATTTCGCCCTGGCGGCGCACGGTTTCGGCGTCGCCCAGCAGGCCGAAGGCGTAATTGTCCGGAAAAACCGTGACGCCTTCGCCGAGGAACACCACGCGCCCGCCCTCATGGTCGAGGCAGACGAGCAGCTTCCAGCCAAGCTTTTCCTCAAGTTCCGAGATGAGTTTTTTGACCTGCTCGGCGGAGCGGAAATTTCTTCTGTACAATATGAGCCCGCGCGCGCCGGTTTCGCGGAAAAGCGAAACAGTCCTGTCATCGGCGTCGGGACCGGAGACGCCGAACACCAGTTTCCAGCCTATGAGTTCCCTGAAAGTGTTTGCCATGCCATAATCATAACAAAAACGCGGCGCGGATTCGCAACCTGTCAAGCCAAATAAGAATCGTACCGTAATCGTCGGTGCGAGATTTCTTTTTCCGTCTCAAGACCGCCTTCGGCTTCCAGTTTGCGCCTGACTATCCTCAAAGCCTCCTCCAAAAGGTCGTTT
>JAQTYB010000112.1 GCA_028688475.1 Elusimicrobiales bacterium | reverse complement strand
GGTTGCTCATGGTCAGTAGCTCCATTGTTGGCCCCTCCGCCTTGCGGCGTAAAGAGCCGTTTTAGCACTTCAACCATGACATTTCTATAAAACGCTACCATGACATTTTAAAAAAATCGCGACAACGGCAATTGTTGCAAAATTTGCAACAGTTGCCCAAGCGTCCAGTTCAAGGCTGTATTGCTAACGCGAAGCAACAGTATGTTCCCAAAAGGAACATACTGAACAGTGCTTGAGAATTTAGTATTGTATCCCCTTTCCTCCCCCAATTTCACTGGCACAAACGCGCAGGGTATTCACAAACGGCGGCTTCTTCCTCCTCATGTTTGGTTAAAGACGGTTTCTCCGTCTTATCGTAACTTACTTCCTTTGGCTGACCGACTTCCGGTGGCGCTTTGTGGTACGGGTTGTTCCGGTTGCTCACCTCGTCCCAATCTGGAGTGCCGCTTCTGGCTGGTTTAGTCTTGGCCATTTCTCTAGCTGAAGGATATTCACCCGCGTCCTTCATAGCTTTGCTGGCAAATTCCATGCTTTCTTTGGAGGGTTTCGACACGTCGCTGTCTTTGACGTCTTTGCCTTTGTTGTGGTGCCATTGCGCGAGGGCATATCTCTGTTGCTCGGGGGTAAGTTTTCCCTTTGGGTTGGTGAGATATTTATCCAAGTTTGCCAAGTTGTTTAAATCGCCTTTCCAGCTTTTGCGAATAGACTCCTTAAGTCTCTTAAATCCCTTGTTTGGGTCGGCAGCCTGTTTAGAGTCCTTTTTTTCCTTTTGAACGGCATCTTTACTGCAACTGCCCTCTTTAGCGTACGCCAAGTTGCCGCCTGCGAATAAAGCGGACAACATTATCGCGGCGGCAAATGCCATCCATCCATCCATCCATCCATCCATCCATCGCGGTTCTCATAACTCTCCTTTTAAGCAGAAGATAGGCTGCTTAGAGAAAGTATAACCGCTGCTCGCGTTTTTCGCAAGGGCCAAAAGGCCTAATCTTATGGTGTCATAAACGGCTATTTCTTTAATGAATACGAGCCACGAAACACACGAAATACACGAAAGAGGAACAAACAACACAAACAACGGAGTTTTAGCCGCAGATGAACGCAGATTTTCGCAGATTAAAAACAAAACTGCTTTTGTCTGCCTTTATCTGCGCGTATCTGCGTTCATCTGCGGCTGAGTTCTGTTGTTGTAATTGAAAAGGCTCCTCATCTTTCGTGTATTTCGTGTATTTCGTGTGTTTCGTGGCTGAAATGCAGCCCTGTATCTTTGTTGTGTTCGTGACACGGTAAATAACCGGTTCTTAATTCAAACCCCCGCGCCCTCTGCGGGGGTTTTTTATCCTGGGATAACAATGACAGTATAATTGAACCCCAGCGTTTTTTATCTCTTCTTCCGGCCCAAAATCAGAACGCAATCTTCGCGTTCTGTTGCGCCGCCGTGGGCGGGTATAACCTTTTCCATTTTGGCGAAGAGCTTTTTGCGGGTTTCTTTTCGCAAATGTATATAGTACGACACGGTTCCCAAAAGTGCGGTGTATTCTTTTGCGGTATAGTCGGTGGTCATAGGGTAATGGCTGACCACGGCTTTGGCATAACGCCCGTTCTTGGCAAGGTTTGCCGTCATATCCGCTACCCTGCGCTCGGGGCTTTTTTTGCTTTGGGGTGGTTTTTGCAGGTCCGGCACGATTTCGCGGTGCAGTTTTGAGAGTGCGCGTCGGAGCGGGGATTTGTCGCGCAGTTTAAGATGCTGCATTATCGCCACATGTCCGCCGGTTTTCAGCAGTTTTGCGCACTTTTCACGCAACAGCGAGGGCTTTATCCAGTGCGCGGAGGTGGCAAAATAGATAAGGTCGAAACTGCCGGGTTCACCGTCGAAATCCTCGAAGGAAACCTGTTGGAAGGCGACATTTTTGAATTTGGCGCACTTTTTTGCGGCGAACTTTAACATTTTCGGGCCGATGTCTATGGCTGTTGTATGCGCGCCAACCCGTGCCATGGGAACTGTGGCTTTCCCCGTTCCGCAGCCAACTTCCAGAAGGCGCGAGTTGGGGCCAAGATTTGCCGCCTTTTTCAAGTCTGCAAAAAGAGCGTCGGGATAGCCGGAGCGCGCCTTGTCGTAAGCTGCGGCTACCTGATTGAAAGTGTTGCGCAACGTCATTCGTCTGCTTGGCATATCTGATTATACAGTTTGGCTGCGCCGGGATTCAATGTGCCGAAAAACGTATTGTAACGATTGCAGAATTTGTGTTATAGTTCCCTCAATGAAGCTGAAATTCTGGGGCGTGCGGGGGAGCATTCCAGTTTGCGGCAGGGAATACCTCAAATACGGCGGCGACACGGCCTGCGTGGAAGTGCGCGACGCCGCCGGCGCGCTCACGCTTGTTGACGCCGGCACCGGTATCCGCCGCATCGGCAAACAACTGGCGGAACAGGGTGCCAACGGCTGCAATTTGCTGCTTACCCATTCCCACTGGGACCATGTGATGGGGTTTCCGTTTTTTCTGCCGCTTTACCGCAAGAATTTCACGCTCAGGATAGTCGGCTGCCAGCCCGCGCAGGAGGCCGTGCGCAATATGGTGGCAAACGTCATGCGCGCGCCCAATTTCCCCGTCGAGCTTGAAAGCGTGGCGGCAAAGCTGGAATTCGAGCCTTCCTGCGGCACTGGCCGGCTGGGCGGGCTGGATATAGAAGCCGTGCCGTTAAGCCACCCCAACGGCGGCAACGGCTACGTCTTCCGGGAAAACGGCAAAATGTTCGTCTTTCTTACCGATAACGAGTTGAACCACCATCATCACGGCGGACTTTCGTTGGCGGAATATGCCAAAATCTGCAAAGGGGCCGATTTGCTGGTGCACGACGCCGACTATCAGCCGGCGGAGTATTCCCGCCGCGAAGGCTGGGGCCACTCGACTTGGGAAATGGCGCTTGAACTGGCGCGCGAGGCCGGGGTGAAACGGCTGGGGCTGTATCATCACAATCAGGACCGCACCGACGGCGACGTTGATAAAATAGTGGCCGCTTGCAAGCGGAAGGCCGCCGAATCCGGCGCCAAAATCGGCATTTTCGCCGCCGCTCAGGATATGGAAATCCGGCTATGAATCCGCAGGAGTATTACTACTTTTCGCTGTGCGGGCTTCTGGTCAGTCTGGCGGTGCTGGTTTATCTGGTTGAAAGATTTTTAGAGGAAGGCTGCCCGGACGCGCCGGAGTAAATAACTGATTTGCCGATTACGCAACCCGCCCGCCGGACAGCATCCCGGCGGGCGGGTTCATTTTCAGCCGCCGATTCTCGCCGAAAAGCCCAGCCTGAAAGTGCGCCCCGGCAGGGGATAATAGCCGTTGAACATGTCTGCGTTTTCCGCGTAATGCCGGTCGCCGATATTGTTGACGGAGAATGTGAGCGCGAACATATCCGCCGCATAACGTAGCGAGGCGTCCGCCACTATGTAATCGGGAAGCTTGATGCCGGCGCGGTCGAAAGCTGCGTACTGCTCCGAAACATACCGCGCGAACACTCCGAGCGCAACCCTGCCGGACAGGTCAAGCTCGCCGCTGTAATTCACCCGGTGCAGCGGGTTGAACGGCGACAGCTGCCAGCCCTGTCCCGGTTTTTTGCCCTCGGAGTAGATGTACGAGTATCCCAGCCGATGCCGCCAACTCCCCCCCTTCAGCCGCGCCTCCACCGTGCCGCCGGTGTTGCGCCCCTCGTCGAGATTATAGGCGGCGTAGCCGTTGTTGGGGTCCAGCGCGATTTTGTCTTTGAGCGCTGCGTAAAACACCGTAGCCGAGGCGCAAAAGCCGGACAGCGTTTCCAGTTGCGCGCCCGCCTCGTACTGCCACGAATGCTCAGGCCTGAGGTCCGGGTTGGCGGGAGCCCACGGGTTGAACATGTCCGCGAAAGTGGGCGCGCGCCACGCCCGCCCGGCGGTGAGCGAAAATTTCCACTGCGCCAGCGGACGCCAGACCAGCACTCCGCGCGGCGAGAACTGTTCGGGCCAGAGGCCGGCATTGTCATAGCGCGCGCCCGCGACGGCTTCCAGTTCGGAGGCCAGCGCGAAGCGCGTTTCTCCGGCGGCGTATCGGGTTTCGAGTATATGGTTGCCGTAGTCGTCGCTTGTCAGCTTGTTATGTTCGACACCGGCGGTCAGCGCGGCGAATTTGCCGAAGCCCGCGCTGGCTCTGGCGGCGGAAAGTCGGGTGTTAATATCAGTTGTAGCGCCGTACTGGAAGGCGTTGACGTTGTTTTCCGAAACCCACGCGTCCGCGCCGAAGGTGAAAAATGCGTCCTTCGGCGAGAGATAGCTCGCGGCGTAAAGCCTGCGCACGCTGTCTTGCCTGTCGGTCAGCGAATTGGCCTGACGCTCTTTCACCCCGTCCCATTGCGAGATGGGAACCGGCGTGCCGCCGGGGATGCCGTTGGCGAGTTCCATTTGCGAGGCTTCCAGCCGCAGCGAGCCCAGGCCGTTGGGCGAAAGAACCGCCGCGCCGCTTAAATCCGAGGCCGAGTAGTCGCCGTTTTGCTGAAATCCCGCGGAGGTGCGCTTTCCGCCGGAGAATGCGAAACCCGCGATTCCCGCCTGTCCTTTGGCGCTGATGAAATTGTTTCGCGTTTTGAAGTCCGAAACGGAACCCTGATATTCCGCCCGCGCCGGTCCGCCCGGAGCGAGCGTGACGATGTTTATCGCGCCGCCCTGCGAGTCCGCGCCGTAAAGCGGCGAGGCCGGGCCGGAATACGCCTGCACGCGCTCTATGGCGGCGGGGTTGATAAGCGAAATGTCCGCCGTGCCGGTTATGTCCGGCGCGAGCCTGCGCCCGTTTATAAGCACGGCGGTATCAGCAGACGAAAATCCGCGCATTCGGGGCAGTTCCATAAGCCCCGGCGCGCCGCCGCGGATGACGGTTATTTCGGGAATTTCTTCAAGGATTTCACCGGCGGAGGCGGGGTTTTTGAGTTCCACTTCGCGGTTTGAAACGGACTCCGTTCCCACCGGCTGCTGCGCCGCGGGAAGGTTTTTTCCGGCGCCGGTCAGCGAGAGATATACGGAAGGGTCCTGCGCGGGCGATGATGAGGCGATTGCGGGAAGAAGCGCAGCCGCGATAATAGCGGCGCGCCATTTAGGCGTGTCTGTCATGGCATTCTCCGTTCGAGAAGTTGATTCGGAAAATGCCGTTGAGGGGAATTTGATGCGGAGGCCGCAAAAGCTTCCCCTGGGAAGCATTTTCCGAACTCCGGCGGTAGACCGGGCTTATCCTCGTCCCGGAAAAAGAACCGGGCAAGGCATCACCGTTGCGGGGCAGCCATGGAATTTCACCATGTTCCTCCGCCGGATCGGTTGCGTTACAGAAAGAGTATAGCTGTTTTAGTTAGCGAAACAAAATTTGAGACGGAAATTTTACTTCGTTTCAGAGGAAATAGTTTTGAAGCAGGCGATGAAATCTTTGTCGAGGCTTGCGCTGAAATCTTTCAGCCAGTGGAGGATATAATCTTCGTCCAGATTTTTATTTTTCAGCAAAATGCCTTTTGCGTCTTCCAAATCCCTGGGGCGTCCGGCGACTATTTTGTGTATAAGCAGGTCTTCCGCCGATATGAAACGCAAAGCCGCGCCCGCGATGGTGACTTGTTTCGCGCGGGTTATGGCCTGCCGTTCGTATGGCGAATAAGAGAATATCAAATCAACACGTATGCCTGTCGTCCGTTCCTCCACGGGAAGAACCATTGTGGACTGTATGAATTCCTCGGAGTTTTCAGCAAGCAGCCTGAATCCCAAATCAGCGGCGAGAGTCAGTATGTCCGCGCTTTTGTCGGTATCAACTCCGAGCGTTATGTCTATATCTTTTGTGAGGCGCGGTTCGCCATGCAAAAGCACGGCTTGGCCGCCTATAACCATATACGGGATTTTGCGGGCGTCCAGCTCAGTTGCCAGTTTGGCGAGGAGTTCTTGGACCATAGTTCAAATCGCGGGTAAGGGCGATGACGGTATCCAGCCCTTCGAGCGGGTTTTTCAGCGGGAGAACGCCGAGCGCGACGGCTTCGCGGTATAACGCTTCATAAATCGCCAGTCCGCGAATATAATCTGGCGGCTGGCTGCGCGCCAGTTTTTTCTCAAATTCCGCCAGCAATTCGGGGTTCTTTACCATACATAAAGTCTATCAAATTCCCGGCAGTATAAAAGTTGGAATTAAGTGCTGTGTCCTCTTTATTTCCTTTTATTCAATGCTTGCTTGAAACGATAAAATCCCAATCCGACTTTGGTTGGGGTTTTTTTACGCCGGTGCAAAGCCGTATGAGATGATATACCGCGATGGCTCCGAATCCGACTATGCTGGCGGGGCCCGTTGCCGCCAGCATTCCCGCCACCGCCATAGCCGACATGGAAGTATGCGCAATCGCGGTAATTTCGCGCGGCTGTCCGATATCGTTTAGCGGGCTGCCGGGCGTCCAGCGCAAGCCTTGTCCCGGCGCGGAATGAAAATCCGTTCCGGCCTTGTAGTTGATATCGTACACGCTGAAACTGTATAGGCGCAATTTGCGGCTGGGTTTTTGCGGCGGCAGCAGTTCTTGCGGCGCGGCAAGCGCCGCTCCGCCGGAAGGAGCGGGCATCTCCGCCCTCAAGTTACCGGCGGCGGAAACAAACAGGATAAGCGCAGCCAAAAATACCCGCATTATCCCGAATTGTGCAATAGAGTAGCGGGATTCGAGGGCGGCTGGCGGGACATTTCTGTGTAAAATTTGGAGCGAATAGCTACGGCTATTCGCTCCAAATTTTACGACGAACTGTCCTCGCCATCCACCCTCTCGGTCCTCGCTATCTATTGCACAATCCGGGATCATGATTTTTCTCTAAA
>JAQTYB010000111.1 GCA_028688475.1 Elusimicrobiales bacterium | reverse complement strand
TATGCCCACCCGCACTGTTCCGGATGATAGCGGAAAATAGTGGCCGGAAACCGGCGAAACGTATTCCAAGACTTCATGTAAAACGGAATCGTCCCGTGAAAACATGACAGACCCTGGAGCGTCAATTACGGCGGCAGTGGAAAAGAATATGGCATTATGCGCCGCCTCGCGCAGCGTCCGCAGCGGAAAGTTTGCGGGCACGTTAAGAACATACCCGCCAGTCTTGACATAGGCGGGCACGATTTCCACGCCATCAACCCTCAACGTGTCGGAGGATTTTTCGATAAAGTCCTCGGTCATCAAATCGGTGTTGATATTGGAATTGTCGCCGTACCAGACGATTTTGAAGGAGTCCGCCGCGAAAACAGGCGGCGCGGCGAACGCCGCCAGCAAAACCGCCACAGGGACTAATTTAGCCGCGAAACGCTTCATAAAATTGTTTTAACAAACGCAATCCGGCGAAGTCTACCAGCCGTTTCCCAGGCGCTCTATCAGCAGTTCGGACAGGCCGCGGCGGCGCATTAGCTCCTGGGTTTTCTGGACTTTGTACTCAAGCCGGAAAATCTCGAAGGTGCGGGCCTCCGTGTCGAAAATGCCGCAGGAGGCGCGGTTGTTGCGGTCGCGCGGCTGGCCCACCGAGCCGGGGTTGAAGATATAGCGGGTGCGCGGCTCCAGCAGGATTTTTTCGCCGTGGCGCAGCGCGGTAATTTCGGGAAACTTCTCCCCTGCGCGGCTCATCGCAAGCGGCACATGGCTGTGTCCCACGAAACAGACCTGCGTTTTCCAGAAATCCGCGTTTTCGAGGAACTGCTCGCCGGTCAGCAGGTATTCCTCCGCCGGATTCCTGGGCGAGCCGTGCACCAGCGTGATATCGCCGAAATCAAGCGAAAGGGGCATCGTCTCCAGCAGGCTGCGCGCCTTCGGGGAAAGGGTTTTTATGGTGAAGGCTATCGCCTCCGCGGCGCTGGAATTGAACCACGCCACCGGCAGCCGGTCAAGCACGGACATGTCGTGGTTGCCGATGACGCACTTGAAATTGGGGAGCGCAAAACACAGTTCCACGCATTCGTTGGGCTGCGGGCCGTAGCCCACCAGGTCGCCGCAGCAAAGATAGCCTTCGGGACGGAAAGAGTGCAGATGCTTCAAAACGGTGCGCAGGGCGTCATAATTGGCGTGGACGTCGGAGAAGACGCCGTATATCATACCGCGGCGGCGGCTTCGGCGTGGTGCGGCGCGGCGGCGGTACGCTGCAGCGACACAGACATCACTTTAGAGACGCCGTGCTGCTCCATGGTGACGCCGTAAAGCACGCCGGCGGCCTCCATGGTGCGTTTGTTGTGGGTGATGATGATGAACTGCGTCTTCTGCGCGAACTCGCGGATAAGGCCGACGAACCTTTCGACGTTGGCCTCGTCGAGCGGGGCGTCCGCCTCGTCCATGATGCAAAACGGCGACGGGTTGACGCAGAAAAAGCTGAACAGCAGCGCCAGCGCGGTGAGCGCCTTTTCTCCGCCGGAGAGCGCGGAGATGCTTTGCAGCTTTTTGCCGGGCGGCTGGGCCATGATTTCCACGCCGGTTTCCAGCAGATTCTCCGGCTGGGTCAGCAGCAGGTCCGCCTCGCCGCCGGTGAACAGCGTCTGGTAGATGCGGCGGAAATGGTCGCGCACCTGGTCGTAGGTGTGGCGGAAATTCTCGCGCGTGGTGGCGTTGATGCGGGAGATGGCGGCCTTAAGGTCGTTTTTGGCCTGCTCCAAGTCGTTTATCTGCGCGCGCAGGAACTGGTCGCGGGCGGAAAGCGCGTCGTACTCCTCCGGCGCGGTCATGTTGACGGGGCCCATGTTGTCCAGGCGGCGGCGCAGCATCTTGACGCGCTCTGCGTCCACTTCCATGCCGGAATACTTCATGCGCGCCTCTTCGACGGTGGTCTGCCAGTTTTCCTGAAGGTCTTTTATTACCGCCTCCCGGCGGGCGGTGTGCGAATTTATTTTCGCGTCCAAATCATGCGCCGCCATCTGCAGCGCGGAAATCTCTTTTTTAAGCGCGTCGGCGTCCTTGTTTTTGGCGTCGAACTCGGCGCGCATGGCGGTCAGTTCCTCGCGCAGCGCGGACTCGCCCTTTTCCAGCTCCGCCAGCTCGCCGCGCTGGGTGGAAAGCTTCGCCTGGAAAGACAGCTTGTCCTGCGCGCAGACGGCGATTTTCTCAAGCGCCTGCGCGCGCTGTCCGGCGCGCCGCTCGAAGCCCTGCAGCATCTCGCCGAGCGCGGTGCTTACGCCGCGCATATCGGCCTCCAGCGCGTTGCGCTGGCCGCGTAGCTCGTTGAGATGGCGCCCCGTCTCGTCCCGGCGGGTTTTGAGGACGGCGGATTCTTCCTGGAGCCCCTGGCGGCGGTTTTTGAGGGTTCCCAGCTCGACGCGCAGCCTGTCCTGCTCGGATTTGAAATTCTCCATCTCGGCGGCGAGACGGACAAGCTCGCTCTGCCTGCCTTCGCGGCTGGTCATAAGGCGCGCCTTGTCCTGCTCTATCAGCGAAAGCTCCTCGCGCAGGTTTTTGAGGTCGGCCTCCTTCGAGGAAACCGCCGCGGCGAGGCCGCTTTCCTTTGAAATCTCCCCGCCCAGTCCCGCGCGGGCGGAGGCCAGTTGGCCTTCCGTATCCTTTATCTCTCCGGCAAGACGCGCTATTTCGACGGAAAGCTCGGTCTCGCGCGCCTGCGCGGCGTCGAGGCCAAGCCGCACCTCTTCCTGGCGGCCCTTGTATTCCTGCGGAGACTGCACTGAATCCGCGCCGCCCACAATCCAGAACTGCCCCTCCACCGAAGAGCCCTCGGCGCGGCAGCGGTTCAAAAGGTATGAGACGAGGTTTTCCAGCTCCGGCGCGCACTGTATGCGGGAGCGCAGGCTGTCCGCCGCGAGAGGCTCGGCGGCGGGGACGGCGCTTAAAACGATGAAGCGGACGCGCGCGTTGGGCTGGGTTTTGACGTGCGCGATGGCGCGGCGCGCGGAATCGAAATCAGCGCAGAGGACGGCGTCCAGAAATTCGCCCATAGCCTCTTCGACGAGCAGCCGGTCCGCGGGAGCGATTTGCAACTGCTGGCGCAGCGTGCCTTTCGCGCCTTCAAGGCCGGCGGCTGCCTGCGCGCCAAGCCAGTAAGGGTCCTTGCCCGCCTGCGCGGTGAGCATTTCCAGCGTGGCGTTGAGCGCGGCTTTGCCGCTGCGCGCGGCGGAGAGCTGCTCCGCCGTTTCGTTCTGGCGCGAGAAAAGCGCGGCGCGCCCGTTTTCAAGCTCCTCGATGGCGGAGCGGGACTGCGCCACCAGGACCTTTTGCGCTTCAAATTCGGCGCGCAGTTTTTCCAGTTCAAACCCGCCGCCGTTGGCCTGCTCGGAAGACTTCTGGAAGTCCTTTTCCAGATTGACCAAATCCTCGGTGTCATGGCTGATGGCGGACTGGGCGAGCGAAATTTTGGTGGAGCATTCCATCTGCGACTGCGAGGCGCGCATCAAATCCGAATTGCCCCGGTCCAGCGCGGTCATGGCGGAGTTGATATCCGCGTCAATGGCGGAAAGCTGGGCGTTAAGCCTGTCATACTCCGCCTGAAGCGGGGCGGCGATGTCCGTCACCACGGCTATCTGCGATTTTATTTTTTCCAGCGCGGGCTCCATCTCGGCTTTGCGGACGTTGGCGACGGAATCCTCGTGGTCGAACTCCCCCGTCTGGCGGGTGAGCAGCTCGGTCATCGAATCGCAGTTGTTCAGGCCGCCCTCGAGGCGGCCTATCTCGTAGCGGATTGACGCGATTTTTTCGCTGAAGCCGGCGGCTTCGTTCTGTTTGTGGGTCAGATTCAGGTTGAGGGCGGCGAGTTCGCCTTCCAGCACGGAGTTGCGGGAGTTCTTGCCGGCAAGCTGCTCGTTGAGCGGGCTGAGCTCGGCGGCGGCGGCGTTGGCGGCGGCCTCGCTGGCCTGTATCTCGAAAAGAGAGAGGGCTATTTCGGACTCGCGCAATTCCTCGCGGTTTTTCTGGTAAAGACGGGCTTTTCTGGCCTCGGAGTCGAGCTTTTTAATCTGCTCCTCGATAAGCACCACGGAGTCCATCAGGCGCGCCAAATCCTGGTCCACTTTTTCGAGCTTGCGCTGCGCCTCGTCGCGCTTGGCCTTGTATTTGGAGACGCCGGCGGCCTCTTCAAACAATTCGCGCCGCATTTCGGGCGTGGCGGACAGCGCGAACTCCACGCCGCCCTGGTCTATTATGGCGTAGCCCTCGCCGCCGATGCCGGTGTCTAGAAAAAGGTCGCGGATGTCGCGCAGGCGGCACTGCACTTTATTGAGGAAATATTCCGACTCGCCGGAGCGGAATATGCGGCGCGTCACGGTGACTTCGGGAAAATCGAGGCGCAGGCGGCGCGACTCGTTGTCGAAAATCATATTCACTTCGGCGATGCCCACGGGGGCGCGTTTGGCGGTGCCGTTGAAGATGATGTCCACCATTGAGGAGGAGCGCAGCGATTTCCACGACATTTCGCCTATGCACCAGCGTATGGAGTCCACCACGTTGGATTTGCCGCAGCCGTTGGGGCCTATGACGGAGGTGATGCCCGGCTTGAAGTCAAGCCGCACCTTGTCCGCGAAAGATTTGAAACCGGCTATTTCAAGCGCCTTTAGGTACATTGCGGTATTCTCCGAAAAGAGTGCATATGCTGGTGACGGCTATGAAATTCTATAGTACCATTTGCCGCAAGGCCAGTCAAAAAAACGGGCTCAAAACGCCAGGTTGTAGGCTATGCCGAAGCTGTGGGCGGTGTAGTTGTAGGGGAGGTAAGTCTCGAAATGGTTATTGGAGGCGGCGACGATAAAAGCATAGGTCAAATCCATAGTCGCCGCTTCGTTGAGGCGGCGGCGGAAAACGGCGTATAATTTCGTCAGCAGATTGCGCTGCCTGCCGGACTGGAAATTGTTCTGCGCGTCGCGCGGCGGACGGTCGGAATACTGGCGCGCGGTCAGGTTCAAGCCGCCGCTTACGGTCCACTCCGCGTCCGGGTCGGCGCTTATCTGGATGGGGATGGACAGCGCCAGTTCGTTATAGCTATAGGCGTTTTCTATGAGGGTGACGTCCGCCGATGGGTTTGAAATATCGGTCGGCGCCGCGCCGAAAAACTTGTAGCGCAGGAAGGCCTGGTCCGAGCGGAAAAAGGTCAGCCCCAAAGACGGCGCGAGCGAGAGCCGCCCGATTTTGCGGCGGATGCCGCCGTCAACGGTCAGGCTGGAATCGCCCTGTTTGGCGCCGGAATACTGGCCGTCCGAACCGATGACCGTCTGGTTGATATAACCCATCTGCGAGCGGCTTATTCCGCCGAAATAATCGCGCCATTCGACACGCGCGGAGAACTGGGTCAAATTCTGGTCCTCCAGCCCCGCGCCAAGCTCGGACGACGCGCCGGAACCCTCGAACTCCCGCAGCAAGTCGGTGTAATTGGGAAAACGCAATTGCCGGTAAAGAACCTGCGCGGTCAGCAGGCCCGCGTCCTCGAACCAGCCGATGCGGTAATCCGCCGCCAATTGCCCGCCTTTGGTATTGACATTGTAGAGCCCGGAGTCCCACGTTTCGTTGGCGCCGAGGCGGCGGTAGCCCATGGTATATGCGCCGCCGGGGCGCAGCGTCAGCCGCTCGTCGAGTTTCAGGCGGTATTCAGCGTTGAAATTATGGTCGAGGCTGCGCTCCTGGAACTGACGCGCGTCCTGCGGCTGGAAACCGGGGCCCGCATAGCGCAGGTTATAGAGGGCGAAAAGCGAACTGCTGCCGCTGAATTTCGTCAGCAGGCCAAGCCGCGTGTCTATCCCGCCGCCGCTGAAAAAATTGCCCTGTGACGGCAGTCCCACACCTTCCGACAAAGACATATTGAAATACGGCGTGAAAAGGCCTGACGGCTCCGCACCGGCGGCGAACGCCGGCGCGGCGGACAGCACCAGAACAGACAAAATTCTAAAAATTGACATGGAAATTCCAAATCGGGTGGATTACCAGCACGCCCTCGGGGTATATGTTGAGCCCCAGCTCAAAATTTTTGCCGTACCAGCTTACCTTCGCGGCGATGCTTTTGTTCCTGACGCCGTAGTTGACCTGCATGGTCCACCATTTGTTTACGGCGGTCGGATGCTCGAGCCCGGCTATCAAAAAATCGTCCTCGTAAACCGTGTCGAAACTGTTTATCGCCGCGCCGAAAAGCTCCTGCGGCTTTTTCAAATCCAGCCTCGCCGTCAGGCGCGAATGCTTGCAGCCGCCGAAAAGCCTCACCCGCGGGCTCACCGATGCCGACGCCATGAGCCCCGCGTACCAGCCCCGAAAATCCGCGCCGCTCACATAATCCTGCGCCTGGCTGGCGGCAAGCTGCGCCCACGCCATGTCCCAGTAGCCGCCGATAACGTCCAGTTGCGGCAGTCCGGGGCTAAGGCGGCCTTCGGGATGAACCCGCGCTTTGAGCGACAGATTGACATAGCCCGCCGGCAATATGGCGGGCAAAAGCGCGGTCTGGATGCCGAATTTTTTGCCTGGCACAAGCGGCGCGGTGGCCTCGGCGTCCTGCTGGATATCGAAAAGGAAAGCGCCCGGGTTGGCCATTATCTCGCCCACCAGCTCGCGCCCCTTGCCCTCGAAATCCAGCGCGTCCGCGGCGGCGGACAGCAGCAGCAAGGCGGCGGACGCCAGCAATCTGATTTTCACCTTATTTAGCCCAGAAATTGCAGTTGATAGCGAGAACCGAGACGAAAAAGGGCGAAGCAGATTCGGTACAAAAAAGTGCGAGCAGGCCCGTAGGCCTGTAAGCGCTTTTTTGTGCCGGAGATGCGAAGCCATTTTTCGTC
>JAQTYB010000018.1 GCA_028688475.1 Elusimicrobiales bacterium | reverse complement strand
CATTATCTGGCGAGGCTGCGCAGACGGACTTTTTGCTATTCGAAGACCTGGCACATGTTATTTCTGAGCGTTCTGCTTTTATTCCACAAAGAGCATGTTTTATCGTATCTATATGATTAGCAACGCCGCATATAGCGACATAGGCCCTTGGACCTATATTTACACGGGAGCGCGGCGCGCTTTTATGAGAACACGCATTGCCGGTTTGAAGGGTCTTCTGCTTGCGCAGGCGGCGGCCGCTTTATGAGTTTAGTTCGTGGACACAATGCTAAATTGTAAATTGGCAGCGTGTCTCCGAAATACCCGGAAACAGCGCAAAAACGGGCTGAAAAATTTCTATTATTTTACCTTGGCGTCCGCGCTGGTTTTGTGGCTGTGGCCGCGGGCTGTTTTCGGCGGCGACAGCGGCACATATTTTCATTGGGCTGTCTGCAGGGCGCCGTTTTATCCCATACTTTACAAGCTGGCGACGCTGTGCATGGGTAGCGCCCATGCGCTGGCGGCGCTGAATTTGTTCCAAACAACGGCGGCTGTCGCCGCTGCGCTATGGATGGCGGCTGTTATGCGCAGGCGGTTCGGAATCATAAGCGCGGCGGCGGGGCTTGCGGTTTTCATATTTCCGCTTTACAAGTACAACTGGGCGCAGAGCGAGCCGTTGAGCATCGCTTTCATGGCGGTTTTTTGCGCATTGCTTACGGAACTGGCGTTCGCGTTTAGCTGGAAACGCTGGACTCTTGTTTGCGCTTCCGCCGCTTTGTCCACGCTGTTGCGTCCGCAGTTCTTTTTTCTTTATCCGGTGCTTGGAATATTCGCGCTGTATCATCTGAGGAACACGTCAAAAAACGCGGCTGGGGCGATAGCGATAATTGCCGCCTGCCTGGTTGCCGCCACGCTTCTTGAAAACTCCGTCAACGCCGCCAGATTCGGTTTTTTCGGCAAGCACAAACGGGCAAACAGCCATGTGGGCAGCATTCTGTTGTTCATAAGCGACGGCACGGCGGATGCGGCGCTCTTCAAAAACAGGCCGGATTATCCGGTTATAAAAGCCATGTATGATTTCATGTCGGACAATCGTTTGTGGCTTGACTGGCCGCTGGCTGTAAAAGCCAAATCCATCCCCAATTATTTCGAGGATTTGCGCGCTTTGGAAAACACCGTAATGGCGCGCCGGTTCGGCTATGACGACATACGCCAGGACGCGGTTTGGCGCGGAATGGTGAAAACTTTGCTGCGCAAATACTGGTTCAGGTGGTGCCTGTTCGCGGGGATTTGTCTGTCGCAGCAGCCGTTTGTCTCGGTGTTCAACCTAGCGTTGTTTCTGGGGGCGTTCATAACCGTGTTTCTGGCCTTTTCCCGGTCGCAAAGCGAGGCGCTGAAAACGCTGGCGCTCTGCGCCGCTGCGGCTATGTTTTTCAACCACATCCTGATAGCGCTGACGACGGGGGTGTTCTGGCGGCACTACACGATGTATTCGGACATGGCGGTTCTGGCGGCGTGTGCGGCGGCGCTGGCGTGGTTGCGGGTATTGCGAATATGCAACGGCGAGGTGTCGGACTCGTCAAGCTTGGCATAACTTGAAAACAGGGGGACTTATGAAAAATGTAGTTGGTGTGAAAAGTCTCATCGGAACGATGTTTTTGATGTTGTTTAAGTTGGGGTTGCCGCCTGCGGCATTCGCCCAAACAACTGCTTATTTGGAATCAACACAGACATTCTCAGGCGCAAACACGTTCACGCAAACGATAACGGGTTCGACAATTGCATTGAGCGGCGGAATTTCCGTCGCCGCGGCTACCATTACCGGCAACGCCTTCTCGGTCGGTGGTTCCACATTTGTGGTGATTAACGGGAGGATAGGTGTAGGAACGACAAATCCGTCCTATCCATTTGCTTTGACTGACGGTAACGTGACGGGAATCCTGTTCAGAACAGATAGCCCTACCATAGGTTCCCTATTACGATAATCATCATTTAAGGTTGACGGGTGGTATCCCCGATGGAAGTTATCAGGGGGGAAGCATAATATTGGGGGGCAAAGATAGGGGAGATGACTGGAAATCTGTTGTCAGTTTTACGGCTAATGAAGTGGAGTATATGCGTATAGATGTTGATTTCTACGGACACACGCTGGGTAATGTTGGCATAGGGACTTCAGTTCCTGCATACAAACTGGATGTTGTCGGAGATATAAATACTACCGGCGCTTTCAGAGTAAACGGCAGTCCGTTGGCTTCAGGTATCGGCGGTTCGGGAACGGTCAATTATCTTCCTGTTTTCACTCCGAACGCAACGACATTGGGCAATTCGACGATATACCAGTCCGGCGGCAACACCGGCATCGGCACTACTGCGCCGTCGGAGAAACTTGAAGTTTATCACGGCAACATCAAAACCGACTACGGCATCACCGCCGCCACCGGCGCGTTCTCCGGCGCGGTCGCGACCGGTCAGCTTACCGTCAACAGTACTGCCAGTGTAACCGGCAGCGCGTTCAGCGTGGGCGGTTCCACGCTCGTAGTGAGCGGCGGCAACGTCGGCATCGGCACGACGGCGCCGGCGCAATTGCTGGACGTTGCCGGTTCTGCGTATCTTCACGACAGGCTGCTCACTCCCTTTTGGCAAGTTGGCTCGGCGGCTAACCGCACCTTTCTTACCATGACTTCCAACGGTGCCAAATACGGCAGCCTGCAGATTGAGAACGCGGGCGGCGGCGGGGCGTGGTCGCTTGCGCATCAGGATTCGCCTGGCACCGCGATAGGAACGCCCGTTCTGACCTGGACCGGCGACGATAAAGTCGGCATAGGAACGACGGCTCCGTCAACGAAACTGGATGTCGCCGGAACCATACAGCAAAGCGCCGTTAAAAGCTGCGCGCTGGGCCTGACTACCGACGCGAACGGCGGCATAACCGGCTGCGTGTCCTCCGACAAAAACCTCAAAGAGGAGATAACCGACAGTCGGCTGACGGGCGACGAGGTTTTGAAACTGCGCCCTGTGCAGTATAAATGGAAAGACCGCTTCGACGAGAAAATAGAAACCAGCCTGACGGGCAGAGACGGCAAGCCGGTGAAAATCAACTACGTCCGGAAAGCGCCGAAGGACGGCGCGTATCACTACGGTTTCGTCGCGCAGGAAGTGCAGAAGGTGCTGCCGTACGCGGTGGCGCCGGCTGGGGAGAATCTGCTGGGGGTGGACAGCAACGCGCTTATCGCGGTGTTGGTGAAGAAGATACAAAAGCAGGACGAACAAATGCAAAAGCAGGACGCGCGGATAGTGGAGTTGACCAAAAGGCTGGCGGCGTTGGAGGCGAAGAGCGAGTAATGGTGTAACTTGGGACAGCATGCTACTCTTACTGTGTCATAGAAACAGCAAGACCACGGAGGGTTGCATTTCAGCCACGAAACACACGAAATACACGAAAGAGGAACAAACAACACAAACAACGGAGTTTTAGCCGCAGATGAACGCAGATTTTCGCGGATAAAGGCAGACAAAAGCGGTTTTTGTTTTTAATCTGCGAGTATCTGCGTTCATCTGCGGCTGAGTTATGTTGTTGAAAAGGCTCCTCATTTTTCGTGTATTTCGTGTGTTTCGTGGCTAAAATGCAGCCCTATAACATTGCCGTGTTTATGACATAGTAGGATTAGCATACTGCCCCGAATTAGCAAATTGGTATTGACTATTGGGGTTTTGGGGGTAGACTAATTGTAATCTGGGCTTGGCGGACACATGGCGGACTGTTGGCGTTTTTTTGTGCGCAAAAATCCCTTTGACTACGGCTTGCAAACTTGTAGAATTGACATGGCATATAGCGGCATAGGCCTTTGGACCTATATTTACACGGGAGCGCGGCGCGCTTTTATGAGAACACGCATTGCCGGTTTGAAGGGTCTTCTGCTTGCGCAGGCGGCGGCCGCTTTGCTGGTTTTGTCGGCGGCGCCGGTTTCGGCGCAGCAGTTGTATGTCGCCGCCGCCGACGTGTATCACGCGGATTCCGGCGACCCTTTCTGCAATGCCCATTACACCAATCCGAGCGGAGCATGCCATTACTCGGACGGCTGCCGTTCTTACGGCACCACGGTGCTGCCGTCTGACGGCGTTACGCCGGTGGAGCCGATGTACACCGCCTCGCGCATAGAGTATGACCAACCGATTAACCATGCGGCATATCCCGGCGGCTGCCTTGCGCTTTGCGCCACAATCAACTGCGTCAACACCCAAAGCGGCACCACCAACCCGGCGTTCGGCATAGACTCGATTACCTTCGAAGTTTTTAAGAACGCGCAGGGCTCAAACTCGCTGGACCCCGCCTCCTCGCCGCCGGTTAAAACGCTGAGCATGCTTCCTAACGCCGTCTGCCCGTCTAACGCTGGATTGCAGTCCGACGGTGTTACCGTGGAACCGTACGAAATCGGCACCTACTGCTCCGGCTGGGACGGCAGGTGGAACATTGACGGCCTGGAGGGCAAGACAAACGGCCAGTACGGTTACCGCGCGACTGTGAAAACGAACCAGACCGGCACCACCATAGGCAACATCAGCATAGAAAACACGCTGACTTTTCCGCGCAACGGCATGCAGTATCCCATGACCATGGACGTGGTGAACATCCATTCCAACCGCAGCACGGTAACTACGGTGGGCACGATTACCGCCGTTTCGGCGGCGCCGTACAATATCCAGTACCGGCTGAGCAAGGACGCCACGACTACCATAACATTGGAACACTGTGATGATACGGGGCAAAACTGCACGTTTGTGGACACCATAGACGGCCCCGCGAATCGCCAGGGCGAGAGCACGACCAACCTCACAAACGGCGCCTCATGGACTGGCAGGGACCATCAGGGACGGCTGTTGGCCGGAACCGCGGGAATCTACGTTTATGAAATAAACGCCTGGGCCAACGACAAGGAACTGATACCCGGCGTCGGCGGCGGAAAGGACGTGGCGGCGCATGTCAGAGGCAGTATCGGATTGGACCCCTTGCAGATGACCGATATCCGCATAAAAGCGCTGGGGCCCAACAGCACGGACGTGGCCACCATAACCTACCTGGTCACCGAGGCGGCCACCGGCTACGCGCGCATTTACCCGCCCGGCACGTACTTCGATTCCACCGACAAGTTTGTCAACTGCGGCGATAACAGCTACGTTCCCGGGCATTCCAATCCCGCGGTATGCGGTCCCCAGCCGGTCGGGGGAACGGCTCCGATATTCGAGAGCGTCGGTCAGCAGCCTTACCGCCAGGCGGCGTCGGTGCCCAATGTCGTCTGGGACGGGCGCAGCAACGTCGGCTGGGACGGGCACGCGGTCAACCGTCTCGCCATGGACGACGGCAGCTATGTGTACGCCATATGGGCCGAGACGCCCGGTTACGACCCCGCCACCGGCGGAACGACCATACGCTCGAAGCTTTTTGTCGGCAACATTTCGATAAACAGGGGCGCCCCTGTCGCGTTTTTGCAGATGTCGTCGGCCGTCATCGGCTCTACGGGGACGGCGGTGGCGGCGCTCAACCCGTTCCAGTTCGGGTTCACTTTCAACCGGCCCTGCTCCATTGATTTCAATATCCTCACTTCCACCCTCGCGGTGGTGCGGCGGCTGAAAATAAACGAGGCGGTGAGCGACAAATTCGCCAACGTCATCGAGTGGGACGGTCTTGACGATTACGGCCGCATGGTCAGCTCCGGCACCTATATGGCCGAAATGCTGGCGTACGACCCGCTTTTCCCGTCCAAACCGCCTTTCTCCATGTCGGTGCCGGCGTTCACGGTGGACCTGTTCCGCATCACCGACGTCAACACCACGCCGCTGCTGAGCGGAACGTCGCCGCAGGCCCAGGCCACGATTTCGTATCTGCTGAGCCAGCCGATGAACACGACGGTTTCAATATACCCGTCCACGAACGTGGACGTGAACGGCCCGTGGCCGCCCGTCGTGGGCGTGCTGCCGGTTAAAACGTTCACCCACCCCTCCGCGCCGGGCCGGTTCAGGATTACGGAGTACTGGGACGGCAACGCGCCCGACGGGACGATAATGCAGCCGGACGGCGACTATACCGTGGTTATCGCGGCCAAATCCAACGGCCCCGTGGCGGTTTACGACGCCGCGGCCAACAAGGTCACGGTTGACTCCAACTTTTACGCGCCGGACCATGTGGTCAAAAAGCTGACCATTTCGCGCGGCGACGTGGGCGTGAACAACTACACCATAATACCGACGATTCCCACGCTCACCGCGTCGAGCGAGCCGGTGAAGCTGCCGCCGTTCGAGATAAGTTTCGACGTGACGCGGCTGTCCTCGGTGACCATCCGCGTGCTCTCGACCACGTGGTGCGGAACGTCGAAAGTCTGCAAATACATAGTCTCCGGCAAGCTCTACGACGCTGGGCTTGTAAACCATGAGTTCTGGGACGGCACCAACGCCTTCGGCCAGTATCTGCCCGCCGACGCCTATACGATACAACTCATAGCCTACAACTACCCGGGCGAGAATCTCTACAGCGCCACCACGGTGCAGCAGACGCCGCAGCTCAACAACTTCCAGGTGTACGACCTGTCCATAAACGACCTCGGGCTGAAAACCGGCAAGGCGGCCATCAACTACCAGTTGTCCGTGCCGATGAAGGTGGCGGTGCAGGTGTTCAAGCCCGGCACCACGATAGACGGCAGCGGCAACCCGAGTCCGCCGATAGCGTCGGGCTCGCTGGTGAAGGTGCTTATGGGAATGCGCCCGATGCAGACGCTGTCCACCGAGGAATGGGACGGCACGGACATGACCATGCGCCCCGTGCCCGACGGCAACTATGTGTTCCGCATAGTGACCTCCACCGACGCCGCGCTGATAGACCCCTACACGGGCGCCATCGCGCAGAACAACATCGCCAACGTGGCCGACCAGCAGGTGTATCTCACGCCGCTGGGGGTGTCGGTTTCGCGCGGAGACTCGACGGACCCGTGCGCGGATCTGGAGGCGCAGGCGATGTTCTATCCCAACCCCATCCGCCAGAGCAGGGGCTGTTTCGACGTGGGCAGGGCGCCGGTGCCCGGCACCTACTCGCTGCGGCTTTACAACGTGGCGGGCGACCGGGTATTCGATTACCAGTGGGCCGGCGTCCCCGCGCAGAAGCGGTTGCAACTGGACTGGGACCGCACCAATTCCGCCGGCAAGAAGCTGGCGCGCGGGATATATTTCGCGACATTCGAGCTCAAGGGCAACATGGGCAGCACCGCGAGCTGCCAACTGGTGAGGAAAATACTGATACCCAGCAGCGCCGACGGCGCGGCGGTGGCGTCAGGCTGCGCGCCGTAGCGGGATAGCCATGAAGAACGCACGCTTATTCATGATTGCGCTGGTTTCGGGGCTGTGCTGCGCCGCGCCCGCGCGCGCCATAGACTCCAGCGCCGGCACCGGCGCGGGCGCGTTCATGAAAATAGGCCTCGGCAGCGCGCGCGCCATGGGCATGGGCGGGGCGTACACCGCGCTGGCCTCGGGCGCGGACGGCCTCTCCTGGAATCCGGCGGCCATCGCGGTTTCGCAGCAGCGCGAAGTCTCGTTTTCGCATCTCGCCTGGCTGCAGGACTACGGCGGCAACTACGCCGCCTACGTGCATCCGCTGGGGCAGAACGTGCTGGGCGTGAACCTCGGCTGGCTGGGGGCGGACAATTTCGACGCGCGCGACGCCGCCGGCAGGCCGACCCCCTCGCAGAACGTGACGGTCAACGACACCTTCCTCACGGTGGCGCTGGCGCGGACTTTTTTCGCGGAGAGGCTCTCCGTCGGCGGCGCGCTAAAGCGAGTGTACGAAAGCAACGATGGGGACAACTATTCCTCGATAGTGGCCGACGCGGGCGCGCAGCTGCGGCTGTTCAACAACAGCCTGGCGCTGGGGTTTGTAGTGCAGAATTCCGGCGGCTCCTCCGACGTGGTGCGGACCACGAGATACGGCGCGGCGTATACTTTCAGCCAGTACCTGACCATGGCGGCGGAAATCGAGTCGCCGTCGGACAACCGTTCCCGCAGCAGGCTGGGGCTGGAGCTTACGCTGCCCGAGGAAGTGCTCCAGGTGGGGCGCTTTGCGCTGCGCGCCGGCTATTACGACGCCGACGACCACGGCACCAATTACGACGACGGGCTTTTGAAGGATTTGAAGCTCGACAAGACTTCCAGCCTCACTTTCGGCGCGGGCATCTATTCGGGCGAGGTGTTCGGCTACGCGGCGGGGCTGGATATCGCGATAGCGCCTTACGGCGAGCTGGGCAGGGCGACGCAGCTCAGCCTGAAAGTGGCGTTCTGAAAGCCCTTATGCTTTCCACGCGCTCGCGGCGGGGCCAGACGACGGTGGAGTACCTGCTCACCACGCTGGCGCTGCTTTTCGTTTTCACGGCAATGTACCGGTTTTTCAGCTGGTTCATGCCGCGCCAGTTCAGAAGCGGCGCGAGCATAATTTTGAAGATGTACAAGCAGGACCCGTGGTGATGCCGCGGAGGATTCGATGTATATTATATGGAGGCAATGTCATGAAAATGAAGTTCCTGGGCAACAAACGCGGTCAGAACACTGTCGAATATCTGCTCATGCTTACCGTCGTGGTGGGCGTGGTGCTCATAGCGGGCATGGCGCTTAAAAAATACATGCCCACGCTGTTCAACCAGATACAGGGCATGGTAAGCGGAGCCGCGGGCTCGCTGGGTTCCAGCGGCGGAAACAACTAGCGGGCGTATTGAAGAGTTCACCCGGCTCCGTGCCGGGAAGTTTTGAAGATTGGCAAGGATGGCGCTATGTTGCCGGCGCGTATATTCGCAGCGTTAAAACGCGGCGGGCAGGTCGTGGTGGAGCTGCTGCTCATACTGCCCGTGTTCCTGATGATGATATTTTTCATCATGGAGCTCGGCAACGTGGCGTTCCAGACGATACTGGTGCATCACTGCGCCTACGAGCTGGCGCGCATAGGCTCGCTTATCGCCGGGCCCAACCAGTCCAACGCGCGCAACGGCCAGGTCAGCACCGGCCTGGCCAGGTCGAAGATGCAGGCCGCGCTGCAGGAGATGTTTCCGCAGACTTACGGCAGGGCGGTACTGTCGGTCACCATAGGCTCGTCGCGGCCGGACCCGCAGTCGGGCTCCACCAACGAGGACATGGTGGTGGCGCTCACTTATCCGGCGCGGCTGGTGTTCCCGTTTTCGAGCAGGATGCTGTCGTCGCCCAACTCGCGGGGCTACCGCAAGATAATGGCGACGGTCAAGATGCCCATAGAAAAGCCGCTGTTCAAGTAGCGCGGTGCGTGATTTTGGTCAGATTACAGGCTTAAGGAGCTTGCGATGGAAAAGAAGGGAATGCTCATTCCTCTCGCGCTGGCGGTGGGCGCGGCCATGATTTACTGGATGGTGCTTACCAGCCGGGAGAACCAGATGCGCCAGTCCTACGTCACCGCCACCGTCATCACCGCGGCCACGGACCTGCCGCCGAGAACGGTGCTGAAAGAAGACCTGATAGCGCAGGTGGAAGTTCCCAAGAAATTCATGCAGCAGGACGCCTATCAGATAAACTCGCCCACGGACCTCAAGCAGGTGGTCAACCTCGTCACCGCGGTGCGCATCCCCAAGGGCAACCAGATAACGATGTCCGCCCTGATGGAGCTGAGCCCCGAGGCCGGCCTGAGCGTGAAGGTGCCGCCCGGCTACCGCGGCGCGGTGCTGGGCGTGGACCAGGAGATAATCAAGCTGGTCAAGCCCGGCGACCGGGTGGACCTGCTGGTGACGTTCGAGGCTGTCATGAACGACGGCAGGAAGGAGAAGGTCACCGCCACCATGCTGCAAAACGTGCTGGTGCTGGGCGTGGGCGCCAACCTCGGCCAGGGCATGGACGCGCGCCTCGCCAAGCAGCAGCAGAACAAGGAGGCGGAGACGGCGGCGTTCTCGGACAAGGGCGTCATCAGCCTGGCGCTCAACCCGAGCGAGGTGCAGTATCTGGCGCTTATGCAGAAATCCGGCGACGTTTCCCTGGCGGTGCGCGGCCTCGGCGACACCGAGATGCACCCCATGGAGATGGCCAGCTTCGCCAAGCTGTTCAGGACGAAGTGATTTTATGAGATATAACAAACCGCCCCGTCTCGCGCTGCTGGCCGCCGTCCTGGCGCTGGCGGCCTCCGCCGCGCGCGCGCAGAAAAGCGAGCTCGTGGCGGTGAGCGCCGACGTGGTGGAGATAAGCGGCTCGCTCCAGACCACCGTGGGGTTCACCTGGAACCAGTCGTTTCAGTTCGACGAGCGCTCCATCCCCGGCGTGTTCACGATAAACCAGTTCGACCGCAAGACCGGGGTGTCAACCACGCTCAAGCTGCTCGAGCAGGAGGGCCGCGCGCAGCTCCTCTCCAACCCGAAGGTCATCACCAAGAGCGGCACGCAGGCCAACTTCGTGGTGGGCGGCGAGGTGCCCATACCTTACACCAACAACCAGGGCGTGGGCGCGGACTACAAGAAATACGGCGTAATCCTCAACGTCCTGCCGGTCATACTGGCAGAGAAGAAGGATTATGTGGACGTGCAGCTCCAATTGGAGGTCTCCAACCCGGACTATTCGCAGACCGTCACCGTGCAGAACACCACCGTGCCCTCCATGATAACGCGCCAGATACAAAACGAGGTGGAGCTCAAAAGCGGCGACACGCTGGTCATCGGCGGGCTTAAAAGCAGCACCAGGAACGTTTCCACCGCGCGGGTGCCCTTCCTGGGGCGGCTGCCGCTCATAGGCGCGCTTTTCAGGCAGAAAGACGTCAAGGAGACGCAGACGTCTTTGTTCCTTTTCATCACTGTCGAAATCGTCAAATAACCGAATGGATATCGCCACTTCAGGTCAGGGACAGGGGAGGATACTGGCTTTCGCGGGCCCCAAAGAGGGCGTCGGCAAAAGCACGGTGGTCCTCAACCTTGCCCTGGCCTGGGCCGGCATACAGCGCCGCAACGTCCTCATAGTGCCGCTGGACCCGCTTGTCCGCGGCGAGCATACCGCCGCGCTGGGGCTCAACCCGCCGTCGGTGGCGGACCTGGTGAGGGCGCTGGGCGCGCAGTCGCTTACCATAGCGGGCGGGCTGCTCAAGGGAAAAATCCCCGTGTCGCAGTGGGGCGTGGGCGTGCTGCCCATCGCCCACAAGCGCGCCGACGTGCAGAAAATATCGCCGCGCGTGCTGCTGCCGATGATAGCCAAGCTGTCTCAGACCTTCGACATTTTCCTGGACGTGGAATCGAGCTTTCCCATGCAGACCTTCGCGTTCGACATCGCCGACATGGTGGTCTGGGTGACACAGCCGTCGCGAAACAACCTCAACGCCACGGTGAGCATGTTCCAGGACTACCGTGACATGCACTTTCCGCTGGACCGCTTCGAGGTGGTCTGCAACTCCTACGACCTGCCCGGCTCCATAGAGCCGGAGGAGGTCGAAAAATTCTTCAATCAGCTTAACAAGAAAGTGCTGGTCTTCCTCCCGTGGGAGGAAAGCATACCGCTGCTGGCCAACCAGGTGAAAATCGAGGTGGTGGAGCAGCCGCAGTCCTTGTGGGTCAAAGGCCTGCGCATGCTGCTGGGGCGCGTGCTCAACCTCCAGACTATAGACAAGAACTGGGCTTCCGCCGTGTCGGACGAGGATTTCCAGCAGGCGGCCAGCGCGCTCTGGTCCGCAAAGGGCGGTTTCGAGGGCGGGGGGCCGGCCCCCTCCTCCATCGGCAGCGCGCTGCAGGCCTCGGCTGCGCCCACGCTTGCCGGCAAGGCGGACCTGCCGCCGTTCTGGGAGGAGCTCAAGCAGCGCATACACGGCGAAGTCGTCAAATCGCTGGAGGTTGAGCACGTCCGCCTGAGCGACAACGCCGGCGCCAACCCCGAGACGCGCGCCAAGGTTTCGCGCATAGCCGACCAACTGCTTTCCAAACAGCCCAACCTGCAACTGAGCCGCGACCAGCGCCAGCGCTTCGTCAACGAACTGCTCGACGAAATCCTGGGCTACGGCCCGCTCGAGGAGCTGCTGCGCGACCCGTCCATCACTGAAATCATGGTCAACGCGCCGGACCGGGTGTTCACCGAACGCGCCGGCAAGCTGATTTTGACGAAGGTGCGCTTCCGCGACGAGGAGCAGGTGGTGCAGGTCATCAAGAGAATAGTCGCCCCTCTGGGCAAGCGCATAGACGAATCCGTCCCGCTCGTGGACGCCCGCCTGCAGGACGGCTCGCGCGTGAACGCCATCATAAGGCCGCTGGCCGTTTCGGGCCCCACGCTCACCATCCGCCGTTTCTCGCAGAAGCCCTTCGGCCCCGAAGACTACTACCGGTTCGGCACCATCAACCGCGAGTGCATGGAATTTTTGAAGGCGTGCGTGCTGCTGCGCAAGAACATCATAGTCAGCGGCGGCACCGGCACCGGCAAAACCACGTTTTTGAACGCGCTGTCCAGCTACATCCCCGAGGACGAGCGCATCATCAGCGTCGAAGACACCGCCGAATTGAAACTCCAGCAGGTGCACTGGGTGCGGCTGGAGAGCAGGCCGCCCAACGTCGAAGGCAAGGGCGAGGTCACCATACGCGACCTCGTCAAGAACTGCCTGCGCATGAGGCCCGACCGCATAGTGGTCGGCGAGTGCCGCGGCGCCGAGGCGCTGGACATGCTGCAAGCCATGAACACGGGCCACGAAGGCTCGCTGACCACCATCCACGCCAACACCCCGCGCGACGCGCTGACCCGTCTTGAGGCCATGTGCCTCATGGCCGGCGCCGACCTGCCGATTTGGGCGCTGCGCGAGATGATATGCTCGGCGGTGCACATGGTGGTGCAGCTTTCCCGTTTCGCCGACGGCACCAGAAAGGTGACTTACGTCACCGAAGTCACGGGCCGCGAGGAGAACCAGATTCTCACGCACGACATTTACCGTTTCGTCCAGACCGGCGTGGACGAACGCGGCAAGGTGGTGGGAAAATTCACCGCCACCGGCGAGCCGCCGAAATTCTATCCCGAATTCGCCACCAAGGGCATGCACGTCCCCGTGGAGGCGTTCTGGACGGAGCAGCAAAAAAAGGCGCGGGGAAAGTGATGAAAATGAAAGCCAGGCGCGCATTCTTCTCTCTTCTGGCGGCGGCGGGTGTTGCGGCGGCGTTATCGTCCGCGCCGGCGCGAGCCGCCGTGCTCAACGACTACCGTATGCAGGAAGTTGACTGCGCCGGCAAGAAGATGCAGCTTTTCTATTTTTATTTCGACCCCAACCGCGACAAGACGATAAACGACTACGCCTTCAAATGCAACGGGCGCGACCTGCGCTACAAGGTGCCGCCCTGGCTTGAGGACAAGCTGCCGTCAATGCTGGCCAAAAAAGTCTGGCGCGACCCCGTTGACGGCGATTTGAGCGAGGCCAACCTCTGGCAGACGCCGGTTTCGCTGCTGTACTCCTTTTGCGACATCACCAGGAAAACGTTTCCGAACACCATGGAAGGCGGGCAGGGCATACAGCCGGGGCTGCTGGTCAAGGAATACGCCGACATAAGGGTGCGCTTTCAGATGTCGCTGGACAGGCTTTACCGCGCGCGCGAGCACAACGCCCTCGACGGGCGCGGCAGGGCCATGCTCGCCTATTTCGACCTCATCCACCGCCAGATGGAGTCCGTGGCGGACTCGCTTTCCAGCAACAACCCGCAGCGGTTTTCCGACGCGGTGTTCAGCATAGCCACCCTCGGCGAGCACGCCTTCAGCCAGCTCTTCCAGCCGCCGCGCCAGGCCGAGGAGAAATACACGGAATCCGCCGTTGACAGGGCTCTGCCGCTGGCGCTCAAAATACTGGGGATGCTGATAATATTTTTCGGCGTGCGCCGCATACTGGGCAGGGACGAGGAGGGCATCAACAAGCTGCTCGACGACTACATGAAGCGCGTGGTCCAGTGGACCGACGATTTCAACCGCCAGTTCCTGAAGGTGAAGGTGCAGTATCTCGTGCTGGTGCCCGTGGGGGTGTTCGCGCTGGGCGGCCTGCTCACTTTCAGCGCGCCGGGATTTCTGGTGCTGACGGCGGGGGGCTTTTACGTCGGGCTGCACATGCCGGCCTGGACGCTGGATTTTCTCAAAACCCGCCGCGGCAAGAAGATTGACACCCAGCTCATGGACGCGCTGATACTGCTCTCCAACTCCCTCAAGTCGGGCCTCGACATCGTGCAGGGGTTCGAGCTGGTTTCGCGCGACCTGCAGCCGCCCATCGCCGAGGAATTCGGGCTCGTCATAAAAAACTACCAGCTGGGTACGGCGTTCGAGCGCGCGCTGGAGGGCATGGAGGCGCGCGTGTCCAGCCGCCTGCTGGCCTACATGATACGCGCCATCAGCCTGCAGCGGCAGGTCGGCGGCAACCTCACCAAGATTTTCGAGAGGATTGTGGACAACATCCGCGAGGAAGGCAAGCTGGAGGAAAAGACCAAGGCGCTCACCGCGCAGCAGAAGATACAGTCCATCGTGGTGGGCCTCATGCCGTGGGTCATGCTGCTGGTGATGTTCGTGTTCCAGGGCGAGTCCATGCGGGCCTTTTATTTCAGCCCCATCGGCGCGACGGTGCTGTTTTTCTGCGCGATGTGGATAGCCATAGGCATGAAAGTCGTGCAGAAGCTGGGAGACATAAAGGTGTAGACATATGGACGCCGCTCAGATATTCCTTTTTTTGCTGGCGCTGACCAGCACCATGGGGCTGTTTATCGTGGTGCAGCGGTTTTTCTCTCCGCCCAAAAAAGAAGAG
The DNA here is from genome assembly GCA_028688475.1 of Elusimicrobiales bacterium. Taxonomy (GTDB): domain Bacteria; phylum Elusimicrobiota; class Elusimicrobia; order Elusimicrobiales; family Elusimicrobiaceae; genus JAQTYB01. The sequence goes on along the minus strand of JAQTYB010000018.1, from coordinate 16,563 downwards.
GGCGGCTCGCTTTCGGACCTGGTCAAGGAAAAAGCCGCCAAGAGCGCCTCCGTTTTCGACCGCCTCAATCCCGACGGCACCATGCTCGAAAAGCTGGACCTGTTCCTCGCCAAAACCGTGGGCGTGCAGAGAAAGCTCGAGGAAATGCACATGCTGCTCGGCAGCCCCGACAAGCCCAATCCGCTGCACATGCTGCACATGAAAGAGCTGGTGGGGGTGGGCCTGCCGGTGTTTCTCGTATTGCTCACCGGCACTCCGCTTATGGCGGTCACCGCGGTCATCGGCTTTATGCTGCCGGACGTGATTTTCTCCGGCAAGATACAGCGCCGGCAGGAGAACATCATCGGCAACTTCCCGACGATGGTGGACCTGGCCGCCCTCATCATCGAGTCGGGCCTGGACTATATGACCGCGTTCGAGCGCATAATCAAAACCACGCCCCACCGCGGCGAGCTGGAGCTGGAGATGGAAAAGATGCTAAACGAAGTCCAGCTCGGCTATGCCCGGCGGGACGCGCTGCGCAATCTCGCCGCGCGCACCGGACTGCAGGAAGTGCGCTCTTTCGTGGGCCTCATCATCCAGTCGGACGAACTGGGCACCAGCCTTGTGGAGCTGCTGCGCAACTACGCCGCGGACATGCGTTTTCGCCGCCTCAACCGCGCCGAGCGCCTGGCGGCGCAGGCTTCCACCAAGATGCTCATACCGCTTTTCATATTCATCTTCCCCACGGTGTTCATCTTGATGCTGTCGCCGATGGTCATGGGCCTGCTCAAGGGGGGCCTGCCGTTTTAGATTATGAGCCTGCGCGCGCTCCGCGTTTTGCCGATGGTGTGCCTGCTCGCGGCGGCGGGCGCGCCGGCGCGCGCGCAGCAGAAGGGCAGGACGGCGGCGAGCGAGGAATCGCTTTTGCTGGGGCTGAGCAAGCTCAACCTCGGCACGATATCCGGCCTGGAGGAAAAGCGCCAGTTTTTGACGACGGTGCAGTTGGAAAAGCAGAAGATACAGCAGCACATGCTCGAAGGCGTCTATGAGAACGCGCTCGACCTCTACCGCCACGGCAAATATGAGCAGGCCCAGGAGTTGGCGGGAAAGATTCTGGCCATAGACCCCGATTTTCAGGACGCCAGGCTGGTCATGCAGGCATCCGGGCAGTTGCAGGGCGCGCCGCGGGGCAGGGGAGCCGAAAAAACGGCGATGGAAGACCGCTTCGCCGCCGCGCTTGCGCTCTACCGCGAAGGGCATCTGGTGGAGGCGGTGCGCAAATGGGAGGAGGTGGTCAAGCTTTCCCCCGCCAACATGAAAGCCGCTTACTGGCTTAAAAAGGCGCGCGGCGAGATGGTGGACGAGTACATAGCCCGGGGCGACAAGGCCAGCGCCGAGAAAAATCTGCGCGGAGCGCTGGACCAGTGGTATAACGCGATACTGATAAGCAAAAACGACCCGCGCCTCGTGGCCAAAATATCCAGGGCGGAAAATGATTTGCGCCACCAGGAGGCCATGCGCAGCCTCCAGCGCGCGCTGACGCTTTACGGGGAGGGCAATCTGGCCGACTCATACACCGCGCTCAAGGGCGTGCTGGAGTTTGAGCCGGGCGATTACAAGGCGCAGAAGATGTTCGGCGAAATCCGTTACGAGATAGCGGGCCGCTACATCGGCGACGGCAAGAAAGCCTACGCCTCCCGCCTCTATACGCAGGCGATAAGCAGTTGGAACCGCGCCAAAGAATGGGGCTACGACGCCGGCTACGTGGGACAGCTTGTGGCCCGTGCGCGCGAGCAGATGCGCCGCGAGGAAGAGGACCGCAAGCGTGAGACCGAACGGACCAGGCGCGAGGCCGCCGAGGCGCTCGAGCGCCAGAAAAAGGAGCAGGAGGAGTCCGCCAAGAAGGAAATCCAGACCCAGCTGGGCGACCAGAGCGCGGTCCAGCTGCCGGCCAACACGCCGCCGGCCATAAGCACGGAGAACAAGAGCGCCGCGCTCCAGCGCTATCAGAACGGCATCAAGTATTATCAGGACGGCGATTACGAAAAGGCCCGCGTCGAATGGCAGCTGGCAAAGCAGCTCGACCCCGGCAACCTGGACGTGGATGCGGGGCTGCGCCGCCTTGACCAGATGCTGGGGGCGGGGCAGTAACGGGCCGGAACGTTTATGAAACTGACTCCGAAATGGGTTTTATGGTTCTCGCTGATAGGCATCTATGTCATGGTGCTGGGCGGCGTGTTCTATTACAACCTTTTCAAGTGGACTTTCGACGAGAAGCTCAAAAGCGACGTTATAGACCTCGCGCGCGCCAAGTCGCCCGACCTGATAAAGGGGCTCATACGCAGCCCGAAAGTCATCACTTTCGACGAGTACGACGTCATGACCTGGCTGCGCACGGACAAGCGCATCACCGACGTCATTTATATCAACGGCAACGGCACCATACGCTGGCACAAGCAGGCCGCCTACCTGGGCATGCCGTTCGACAAATACGAAAAGGAGGTGGGGCTTTCCACCGACGCCATCGCCCAGGCCTATTATCTCGGCCAGCCCAAGGTGCGCCTGGTGGAAAAACAGCCGTTTTATGAAATCGCCATCCCGCTCAAGGCCAAAGGGGACGTGATAATAGGGATACTGAGCATGCTGGTCTCGCGCGAGGGGGCCGAGCGCGTAATCAGTTCCGCCATGAGCAAATACATAGTGGGCGCCATAGGCGTGTTGCTGCTGCTGGGCATACCGCTTTACCTTTTCATGAACCACTACGTCATAAATCCGCTGATAGCGCTGCGCGACAGCGTGGATTCCATCTCCACCAAGACTTTCGAGATAAAATTCGCCGCCCGCCGCGACGAGATAGGCGAGCTCGCCGAGGCCATAGGCGCGTTTCTGGAAAAGGTGCGCGTCGAGCTGTCCTCGGTGACCGACAACGAGCGCCAGCGCCAGAATTACGAGCAGGGCTGGTGGCAGGCCGTGCTCGCCACGGCGGTGCCCAGGGGCACGCGCGCCCTCGTGGTGGACGAGGACAACAACGTGATGTTTTCCAACTTCGAGATAGCCGCCGCGTCCGACCAGAAGATACATCTGCTCGACGTGGTTGACAGCCGCCAGCAGGACGTGCTGCGGCTTATCGGGCTCGCCATGGACACTCCCCGCCAGACGATAGAGGGCGACACCGTGTTCAAGGGCGAGTCCTCGCATGTGCGCGCGGTGCAGATAGTCTCCGAAGGCAACGCGCGGCGCACGCTGGTGCTTTTCGAGCCGCAGCGCGCCTGAGAGCCTGTTCACAGGCTCTGAGCGGGCGGCGGCGGGCGTATTCGGGGACAAGTCTGTTGAATTGCAGCAAGGAGATGAACCATGAAATGTGAAATAAAGAATGTGCCCTTGTCGTCGCTGGTCGTGTCGCCGCTTCCGCTTACGCTGCTTATCATGGGGCTGGTCGGAGGGCTGCTGGCGTTCGTGATATCGCCCAACGAGATGCTCGAGCCCATGACTCCCTACGCGCGCGCCACGGCGACGGGCGTGTTCGCGCTTGTCTACATGCTTCTCGTCCTGAGCGTGATAGTGGTCAGCGCGTTCATCTATAACACGCTCTCCGCGCTGGGACTGCCCGGCGTGCGCCTGAATATGGAAGCGCTGTCGGACGATGCCGCCGGCGGCGAGCCGGAGGAGGAAGAGGACGGCGACGAGGCCGAGGCTGCCTGAGCCGTCATCGTCCGCGTTATCGTGAACAACCCGCTTGCGGTGCATACGGCCTGCGAACCGGAAAAAGCCTCGGTGCTTCTGGGGTTTCTGGCGCGCGCGGGTTTTCGCGTCGAGACGAAGCCGCGCGAGAAGCTGTTTTCTCCGCGAAAAGGCGTCGCCGCCGACGTGCTGCTTGCCGGGCCGTTCAGCGACCACTCCTCGGCGCTGGAGCTGGCCAGGGCCGCGCGCCGCGCCGGCCTGTCCAAAAACGCGGCGCTGGTGGCGCTGCTCGACGTGCCCAAACCGGGCGAGGACGCGGGGGAACGGGCGTCGCTGCGCGTTTCGTATCTGGAGGCGGGGTTCGACGAATGCCTCTCGCTGGAGCAGGACTTGCGCGAATGCCTCGCCAGAATAAGGGCGGTGCTGCGCCGCACGTCGGCCATGCCGTGCGAGGAGGTGATAAAGGAGGGGCCGCTGGAGCTCAACGTGTCCGCCTACGCGCTGAAAATCCGCGGCAGGCCGGTGCCGCTCACGGCGAAGGAATTTGACCTGCTTTTCGTGTTTTTGAGCAGCCCCGAGCGGGTGCTCAGCCGCCCGTATCTCATCGAGCGGGTCTGGGGCTACGATTACTTCGGCTCGCCGCGCACGGTGGACGTGCACGTGCGGCGGCTGAGAAGCAAGCTGGGCCCGTCGGGCGACATGATCGCCACTGTGGCCTGCGTGGGCTACAAGTGGTCGCCGCGGCCGCTCCGCCGGGAGTCCGACTCCCGCCGGACCGCGGGACAAACCGGAAAGGCTGGTGACTGAGTGACTGCATCTAAAAACATACTGGTAGTGGACGACGACGCCAAGCTCGGCGAAGGCTTGTGCGAAGTGCTGGAACTGGAGGGCTTCGTCTGCGCGCGCGCCGCCACCGCGCAGGAAGCGGTCCGACTGGCCGCGCAGCTCAAGCCGTCGGTGGTGCTCACGGATTTGCAGCTGCCGGATTCCAACGGCTTTCAGCTTTGCCAGAGCGTGAAAAAGATTTCGCGGGACACCGTCATAATAATGATGACGGGCCGGTTCCTCAGCACGGAGGAGAAGACGCAGGGATTGCAGCTCGGCGCCGACGACTACATCACAAAGCCGTTCGATTTGCGCGAACTGTCCGCCCGCATACGCAGCATTCTGGCCCGAAGCGCCAGGCCCGCAGGCGGCTGAGCAATTTGCCTGCGGCGGACTGGCCGGTTTCAAACCAGGCCCTTAAATATGTAAAGTGTTGCGTGAAGATTTGTCGCAAAATCCCGCGCTGCGGGATTTGCGGCGAAGCATAATCAGGAGAGGAGAGAAAATGAGAAGGACTACGATGTTGCTGGTGTCGGCTGCCGCCGTGGCGCTGCCGGCTGTCTGTTTTGCGCAGAATGCCCGGCCCGCGGCACAGGCGCCCGCGAACGCCGGCGGTAAGGTTGCCGCCGTTGCCGCCGCCAAGCCGGAACCTCCGCAAAAGGAGGCCGCCGGCAAAAAAAGCGCAGCCCCGGCGAAAACCGTGAAGGTGGAATTCGCCTGGGAGCTCCAGGACCAGCGCTCCTGGCAGATGTTTTTCCTGCTTGACGCCGCCAAGCGGCGCCTGGGCTCCAGGCTGGAGATGAAAACCATTCCCATCATCTCCAGGGAGAACGGCAAGTTCTCCGCCCCGCGCGGCGATATCGAAGTGGCGGAATCGCGGCGCGTGGCGGTATTATCCGCCAGGTATCCCTCGAAGGTCTGGGATTACCTCTGGGCCCGCACTTTCAACGCGTCGGAAGGCGCCTGGAAGGACGCGGCCGTTTACGCCGGCGTGGACCCCGCCAAACTCGAAGCCGCGGTGTCGAAAGAAGGCGACGCCGAGCTGGAAAAGGCCTGGCAATACGTCTCCTCCCGCAAGATACAGGGCACGTCCATACTGGTCAACTCCGCGCCGTACCAGGGCGATTTATCCCTGGTCGCGGTGCTGCGGTCTTTCAACTCCATGCTGGGCAAGGAGGCGCGGCTTGAGTTGCCCGCCGCGGCGCCGGTTGTTGTTTCCACCGCCGCTCCCGCCATACTCTGGATAGTGGTTTCCACCGGCATGGCCGGCGCGGACCAGGACGCCGGTCTCACCGCCGGTCTCACCCGCATTCTGGGCAAGCCCGAGGTGATGGCGATTCCCTACGAGCTAACGCTGCAAAAGCCGGAGTTCAAGGAGCTCAACATAGACTTCCTGCCTTATTATTTCGTCGCGGCGACGCCGGACACCGAGGCCGTGTTCAAGCCGTATCTGGATAACGGCATGGTCAAGAGGAACGGCAGGTATTTCATAATCACCGGCGGCACCAGCGAAGGCGTGTTCCTCAACAAGGAGCGCAAACCCGGCGAACTGGAGCTGTTCGTGATGGCGCACTGCCCTTACGGCGTTCAGGCGCAAAACGCGTTCGTGAACGCCATCAACAAGGGGTTGATGCCCAAGGATGTAAAGCTGACGCTGCATTACATCCTCTCGGCCAAAAAAGGCGCGGACGGGGTCGTAACCTTCTCCAGCCTGCATGGCTCGGCGGAATGGGAAGAGGACCTGAGGCAGCTCATCATCGCCAAAAATTATCCCGACAAGCTATGGAAATATCTTGAGGCGAGAAACGCCGATTACACCTCCAGCCTGTGGGACAAAGCCGCCGCGGCGGCGGGCATAGACCCGCAGGAAGTGCTCAAAAACTTCGATAGCTCGAAGGGCCTGCTGGAAGCCGAAGCCGCTTACTCGGAGGCCAATAAAGTCAGCGGCTCGCCCACTTTCCTGTGGGAGGGAAGAACGCTGGTGGGCGGAATCGCGGGCCTCAAAAAGATTCCCGGATTCGAGAAAGTGGAGACCGTGCAGGGCGGCGCCGCCGCCCAGGGCTCCTGCAACAAATAACGGACGGCGTACGGCAGTCCGCCGCCGGCCTGGCGCGCGGCGGCGGACTGCCGGTTTCATAGCCGCGGGGTTGACCGGATGGCCAGACGAAGGGGAAAACTTTTTTACAAGCTCATGTTCGTGCTCCTGCTTGTTTCGCTGGGGCCGCTGGCGCTTGTCGGCTATTACATGCTCAACCTCAGCAAGGACGTGCTCAAACAGGCCATCCTGACGGACCAGCGCACCCTGGCCGCCGGCCTCACCGACAACGTCCACACCTACGTGATGGCGTTCAAAACGCTGCTCTCGGAGACTTCGCGCGAGCCCGAGCTCCAGTCCTCCGACCCGGCGCGCCTGCAGGAGGCGCTCAGCCACTGCATGCAGCTGCACGCGGCGTTCATCGAGATGTCGGTGATAAACTCCTCGGGAAACGAAATCGTGCGCGTGGGGCGTTTCCTCAAATCGCCCTCCCTGCGCAATCTTTCGCAGGACGAATTGTTCCGCTCCGCCGTGAAAGACGGCCAGTACATGGGTTCGCTGGAGCGTTTTCAGGGCCAGTACCCGACTCTTATGATAGCCGTGCAGTTGCTCAACAACGCCACGGGCCGCCCCGGGGGCGTGCTGGCGGGAAAGCTCAACCTCAACGGGCTCACCAGCATTTTGAAAACCGGTTTTCCCGAGTCGTCGCAGTCCCAGGCCGCCATAATCGCGCCGGACGGGTTTCTCATCGCGCACTCGGACATGAGCCAGGTGTTCAGGCCGGACGCCCGCCTGCCCAGGGAGGTGCTGGATATCCTGCTCAACACCTCCGACCGCGAGGGCAGCGGCGAAATACTCATGCAGGACGGCACCCGCGTGCTGGGGGCGTTCGCGGAGGAGAAAAGCCTGGGCTGGCTGGTGTACATCCAGCAGCCGATAACCGTGGCGGAAAGGGCCACCTCGGTGATGGTCTCAAAGACGCTCAAGGCGTTCGGGTTCGTGCTGGTGTTCGCGCTGTTCCTGGGATATCTGGTGTCGCTGATAATCGTGCAGCCGATACAGGCGCTGCGCGAGGCCGCCCTGAAGCTGAGCGAGGGCCGGTTCGAGGATTTGCCCGAATTGAAAATGCCCAACGACGAAATCGGCGACCTGGCGCAGACCTTCAGCCAGATGAGCGATTCGCTGCGCATAAAAACCGCCGAGCTGATAGCCGCCGGCGACGAGCTGGAAAGGCTCAACCGCTCTCTCGAATCGCGGGTGGAGGCGCGCACGCGCGAGCTGCGCGCGGCGCAGGACGAACTCATCAACAAGGAGCGCCTCGCCGCCATAGGGCAGATGGCCTCCGTCGTGGGGCATGAGATACGCAACCCGCTTGCCGTCATCAACAATTCCGCCTACTTCATCAAGACGAAGCTCGGCGCCGCCGGCGGCGTTGACCCCAAGATAGAAAAGCATATCGCGATAATAGAATCCGAAATCCAGCAGGCCAACGGCATAATAAGCGAAATCCTCGGCTTCGCGCGCACGCGCGAGCTGATGCCCAAGCCGGTCAGCCTCAACAACTACATGGAGGAACTGCTGGCCTCCTATCCGTTCCCGCAGCATGTGGAAGTGGAGCGCCAGTTCGCGCCGGAAAATCCCCGGGTGAACATAGACGCCGAGGAAATGAAGCAGGCCGTGCGCAACGTGTTGGGCAACGCCGTCGAGGTGATGCCCGCCCGCGGCGCGCTGACCGTTTCCACCCGCGTCAACGCCGAGGGGCTGGCGGTCATAGGGATAAAAGACACGGGCCCCGGCATTCCTCCCGACGTGGCGGAAAAGATTTTCGCGCCGTTTTTCACCACCAAGGCGCGCGGCACGGGGCTTGGCCTCGCGGTGGTCAAGAAAGTGCTCGAGCGTCACCGCGGCAGGGTCGCGCTGGAAAGCGCCCCGGGCGCGGGCACGCTTTTCAAGCTCTACATCCCGGTTTACAAGGAGGCCCCGCCGGATTCGCGGCGGGCGTAGCTTATGGCCGGACAGCAGGCCAAAATACTCATAGTTGACGACGACGCGCACCTGCGCGAAACGCTCCAGGACCTTCTTGAAATGGAAGGCTACCGGGTGTTTCAGGCGGGCAGCGGCCATGAGGCCATGAACCACGTGGCGTCGGAATTTTTCGACGTCATCCTGATGGATTTCAACCTCACCGACAAGACGGGCATCGAGGTCATCCGCGACATCCGCCGCCTCAACCAGGAAAGCCAGATACTGATGATGACCGCGCACGCCTCGCTGGACACGGCGGTCAAGGCCATCCAGGAATCGGTGTACGACTTCCTCATCAAGCCGGTGGATTTCAACTATCTCAAGCGCGCCATCCGCAAGGCGCTGGAAAAACTCCGGCTGGAGCAGGACATACGCAACCTCGTTTCCGAGCTGCAAAAGAAAAACGAGGAGCTCTCCCGCATGAGCGAGATGAAATCCAAATTCCTCTCCATGTCCTCGCACGACCTGTCCAACTCGCTGATGACGCTGCAAATCAGCTTCGAGATGCTCGTGACCTCCATGAAGCCCGAGGACGACCAGCAGAAGAAAATCACTTTCATCACCAACGGCATAACCCAGATTTCACGGCTGATAAACGACCTGGTGGACTGGGCCTCCATCGAGCAGGGCAAGTTCCGGCTGGAAAAAAACTATTTCGAGATGTCGAAAATGGTGGAGGAGATGGTGGAGGGCCCCAGGGCGCGCGCGGGCCAGAAACAGATATCGGTTGCCCCCGTCATAGCGCAGGGGATGGAGCACGTCATGGTCTGCGCCGACCGCCGCCGCATCACCCAGGTGCTGCTCAACCTGCTGGAAAACGCCGTGCGCCACACGCCGCGCGGCGGCGCGATATCGGTGCGCGTGAGCATGGCCGGCGAGGGGGAAGTCAAAGTGGCGGTCAAGGACTCGGGCGACGGCATAGACCCCGCCGTGCTGCCGAAGCTGTTCCGCAGCTTCTATCAGGGCGAGCCGGGCGGCAGCTCGCAGAAAGGGCGGCTGGGACTGGGGCTTTCAATCGCGCGCGAGATAGTCACCAGCCACGGCGGCAGCATCTGGGTGGAAAGCGACGGTATCGGCAAGGGCTCCACATTCCAGTTCACCCTGCCGGCGGTGGTCAATCCCGGAGGCGCCGCTGCGCTGCCCGCCGGCGGCTCCAGCGAAGAGAAATGAAGCGCGCGCGGCAATCTTGATTAATAACGACTAAGGAGAACGGTATGGCAAGGAAAATGATATCGGTGCTTATAGCCGACGACCAGACTCTCTTCCGCGAGGGCATAAAGGACCTGCTCGAAGGGGAGAAATGGATACAGGTCGTGGGCGAGGCGCCCGACGGCGCGGAAGCCGTGCGGCTGGCCAAGAAGCTCAAGCCGGACGTGATACTGATGGACATCAAGCTGCCCAAAATGGACGGCATCGCCGCCACGCGGCTCATACGGCAGGATTCGCCCGAGACCAACGTGCTGATACTGTCAAGCTTCGAGGACGACGCGCACGTCATGGAAGCCATTCAGGCGGGAGCCAACGGCTATCTGTCCAAAATGCTGCCGGCGGCCGAGCTGGTCAACGCGCTCAAGACCTTCGCCTGCGAGGGCGTGATGATACCCCAGCAGCTCATGGGCAGGCTGATTCAGGGATTGCGCCAGTTCGGCGGCGACAGCAGCGCCCCGACGCCGGCCACCCTCACCAAGACCGAGATACGGGTCATGGACCTGCTCGGGCGCGGCAACAGCAACAAGGAGATATCCGAAAAGCTCACTTGCAGCATCAAGACCGTCAAAAACCATCTCAACAGGATATTCCAGAAACTCGGCGTCGAAAACCGCACCGAGGCGGTGGTCAAGGCGATAGACAGGGGCTTCATTTCGGCTGAAGACAGCAAGATTCCTGACTGACGGTTTTCGGCTCCTGAGGCGCGCCCGGGCCGGGAGTTTCCGGCGCGCCGGCCTTCGCCGTGAAATGCGGGTTGAATAAAGGGCTTGCCGGGGCTATAACATATATGAAGCTGCGGGAATTGCCGATGCGGCTGTGGTGCCTTGCTTTGCTGGTCCGGTCGGGCCGCGCGCGCGGCCAGACGACGGTGGAGTATATGCTCATGCTCGCCACCGTGGTGGCGATGGTAGTTATTTTCGGCGTCATGTTCCACCGCAAGATAGCGGGCGGGTTTTTCACTGTAGTGGGCATGATTATCGGCAGCAGCGCCGCCCCGAGGTAGGTAGTTATGGGAATTAACCCGTTATCCGCCTGGACCGGCCCGCGTGCCGCGGTGACGGCCCGCGTGCTGCTGAGCGAATGCGGGCAGATAGTCATACCCGCCGTGTTCATTTTTCCCACGATGTGCCTGTTCGTCTACCTGTTGTTTGAAACCACGAAACTCTCGCGCGAAAAAATACGCCACCAGTTCGCGGTTGACTCGGCGGCTTTCATCGAGATGACCAACTACTCGGATTATCTCAACCGCACCGCGTATGTCAACGGCTCCTTCCCGCACCGCATATTCAAGGAGGCGTTCTCCTGCCCGCCCGACGACAATTATATCGAGCGCACCGACGGCGGCCAGCGCGAATGCCTCTACGACGTCGTCTACGAGATGGGCGGCTTCCCCAAAAACCTTGACAGCAACGATACCATGATGGACCAGTCGGACAAGTGGCGCATCGAGTTCAGCCAGGGCCGTGGCGTGGACCTCAACGTGCCGGACCCGCAGTTTCCACCGCAGTTCGACCTGTTCCAGCATGACCGCATGATAAAGCTGATTCTGTCCTGGGACGCGGCGGTTGGCATTTACAAGCTGTACGCCAGGGTCTATATGCTGCTAGGCTCCGTGCAGGATTCCCAGAAATCGGTCTATGAGCGGCTGACCGATGACCACAAATTCTTCCGCAAGTCGTATTATCTCAATACCGGCGACTGCCAGGGCAATCCCGAAACCTGCGGCGACCAGGGCGTGAGCGTGGGCTACAATTCATTCAAGTCGAACGTGCTGCAGACCAAGATGCATTACGTGAACAGGATTTATTTCGCGGCCCGCAAATTCGTCGGCGGCCTCGACCCGCTCAAAGTGGTGGAGACCCAGCCGCCCATAGACATGACGCAGAGCAATTCGCTGGGCCTTTTCCAGCTCGCCACCGTAAGCAACCGCAGCGTCCTCACCAACATAGGCCGCGGGCTTGAGGTTTATCAGGGCTGGGACCCGCCTTCCAATTATTTCAAGGTGGACCTCAAGCCGTTCAACTGCCGCGAGACCGGCAAGCCCTGCGTGCACGCCAGAATCGCCGCGCAATGCCCGCGCCTGACGCAGGACAACAACTGCGTCTGGCCGGACCCGACGCCGAAATATCAGACCAGGCTGTATCCTTAGGCGGCAATGAGAATTTTCAGGATTTCCGGGAAAAAAGGCCAGGCCACCACCGAGATGGTGCTGCTGTTTCCGGTTTTCATGATACTGATGTTCGCGCTTGTGAAAACTTTCGCGCTGCTGGTGCTGATTCAGAAGCTGGAGATATCCTCCTATTACGCGGCGCGCCGCTGGCAATTGGAATCCCATCATCAGACCAAGTACATGGCGTGGGACCAGGGCTGGCTGCGCGACGATATCGAAAACAATGTGAAGGAATATCTGGGTTTTAATAGCCGCAACATAAAAGGATTCCTGAACCTCAAGGACGCCAAGCTTTCCATAACCCGCACCGCGGTGTGGAACGTGGTGACGCTGCAGATCACCACCAATCCCTCCGGCGTCAAGCTGCTTTGCAAATATGACAGGAACCGGGTCTGCGGCGCTCCCTTCGGCCTCAACTGCCAGCGCGGCTACAACTATTTGTGCACTTCCGGCGGCGCGCTGACGGCCATAAAATACGTGCCGAACCGGGACCGCCCCATCCAGTTCGAGCTGCCGGGATTGCAATGACTATCCGGCATAAACTGCGTTTGTGGTGGAGAGGGCACTGGCTTTGGGTGTGCATAGCGCTGCTCGCGGCGGTTTCCGTAATATTGCCGGCGGTTTATCTGGCGGGACTCGAGGAGAACACACGTCGCTACCTGGTGGCAATGAACGTGGCCTCGCTGCCGTGGGGGCTGGCGAACACGCTGGTGTTCGTGGGTTTTCTCTACCTGCTGCAATTCGGCGGCGGATTCGCGCGGTTCAGGAAAGTGCGCATAAACTCCGAGGCCGTGCGGGTAAGATTCACGGATGTCGTCGGACTGGGCCAGGCCAAGCGCGAAGCCTGGGAAGTGGTGCAGCTGCTGCGCGACAGGCGCCGCCTCAACTCCATCGGCGGGCATATTCTGCGGGGCGTGCTGATGTCGGGGCCGCCAGGCTGCGGCAAGACGCTGCTCGCCAAAGCCATCGCGGCGGAGGCGGGCGTGCCCTTTCTGTCGGTCTCCGGCGCGGAATTCGTGGAGGTTTTTGTCGGCGTGGGCGCGGCGCGGGTGCGCAAGCTTTTCAGGCAGGCGCGCGATTACGCCGCCGCTTACGGCGCGTGCATAATTTTCATAGACGAAATAGAGGTCATCGGCAGGACCAGGATACTGCACGACGCCTTCGGCGGCGGGGCGGAGACCAACAGCACCCAGAACCAGCTGCTGCTGGAGCTCGACGGCCTCTCCGGCGGCGGCGACAACATAGTGGTAATCGGCGCCACTAACGCGCGCGAGGATATTCTCGACCCGGCGCTGCTGCGCCCGGGGCGTTTTGACAGGAAGATTTTCGTGGGCCGCCCCAACCTGGCGGAACGCGAACTGCTCTTCGGCTATTATCTCGGAAAAATAAAGCGGGACCCGCAGCTCGATGTCGCGCGCCTGGCGCGCAAGGCGGTGGGCAAAACCCCCGCCGAGATAGAGAATGTGGTCCGCGAAGCCGCGCTGATAGCCGCGCGCGGCAAAAAAGATTTCGCCACTATGCGCGATATGACCTCCGCCATAGAGCGCATAGAGCTCGGCGTGGAGCACCGGCTCAGCCTCACTCCGCGCGAACGCGAGATGACGGCCTGGCACGAGGCGGGGCATGTGCTGGCCCTCTACCTGACGCATCCCGCCAACGACGTTTTCAAGGTGTCCATCCGCCAGCGCGGCGGCGCGCTGGGCGTGGTGCATTCCATGCCGCGCGAGGAAATCCACAGCGCCGACCGCGACACTCTGCTGGCGCATATCCGCGTGTCGCTTGGCGGCTACGCGGCGGAGCAGCTGCGCTACGGAGTGACCACCGAGGGCGTCGGCCTTGATTTCGCGGCCGCTATGGAGTTGGCGCATAAAATGGTGTGGCGGCTGGGCATGGGAGACTCCGCCCTGGCGGGCGACTACCCCGTGATACCAGAAACCCAGCTTTCCGAGTCGGTCAAGCAAAAGCTCAACGAAGACACCCAGCGCATAATTTCCGGGCAGTTGGCGCAGGTGCAAAAGCTGCTGCGCGAGGAACGGCCCGCCGCCGAGGCGCTGGTGCGCGAGCTGCTCGCCAGAGAGGAATTGGATTTCGACGAGATAGCGGACGTCATGCTCAAATGCGGCAAGCCGCCGCGCGTGATGCAGCCGGCGGCGGAGCCGGCGAGCAGTGAGTCCGGCGCGCGGATTCCGGCGGGGAATTGAGGGTGATTTTCATGAGCGGATATGATGGCGCGCCGGTTTCGGGTCTGTTCAGGGACAGGAGCCGCAAGCACCGGTGGGCGCGGCTGCTGCTGATTCTGCTGTTTTTTTGCGCGGGCGCGTTCATAGCGTTTCGCGCCATGCAGGACAGCTCGCGGCGGCTTACCGGGGGCGGAGCCGAGTCCGGTTACGCCCGCCGCGCGCTTTACGACGACCTGGCCTCGCTGGAAAACAAAGGCTTTTCGCTCCGCGAAAACGCGGAATCCGGCGTCCCGCGGGACGAGTTTGCCGAGTCCGATTCCATCGTGTCCGGGGGCGGGGCCGGAGCGTCCGCCGCGGGGCCGTCCCGCTCCGGCGCCGCCGCGCGGTCATCTTCGGGGCGGATTCCTTTTGAGCGCGGGCCGGATGTTGCGCCAAAGCGGTTTGACGGCCAGCCTTTCGCGAACGCTCCGGTTTACAGCCGGTCTTCGCCGGGCATGGCCGGTCCGCAAACCGGCGGCGGGGATGAAATACGGTCCGCAGCCGGGGACGGCGCGGTCTCCGGCGGAGAAAAAGCGTCCGCCGCCGCTGAGGCGGTAGCGGGCGGCGGCCCAAAAACGCGCGCGGCCGCGCGCCTGTCCGGCAAACCCGGCGCGCTCGATTTGCTGAAATACGCCGCCGGACTTTCGCTCCACGCCGGCAAAAACGAGTCCGTGGATTCCGCGCGCGCGCTGGCGGCGCAAAGTTTCGACCTCGGCGAAAACTATGCCAGCGCGCTTCACTACCGGGGCGGTCTGGCGCGGCTTGACAAGTTTGCCGACGGCGCCACCCCCGGCATTTTGCGCGATAACGGTTTCAGTCTGGCGCGCGCCGGCGGTCTCGCCGTGCCCGCCGTGGACGATCCGGCTGTGCCTCCGCCGGATTTCGGCGGCGGCGCGCGCGGCGCGGGCCGCAAGGCGGCGGACGGGCTGATAAATCCGCTGTTCGGCGGCTTGCCGGGATTGTTCAGTTTCGACATGCAGCACACCTCCGCCGCGCCGCAGACCAGAACCGGCGCGCCGGCTTATGACGGACAGGAAGCGTCAGGGTCCGGCGAATCAGACTCCGGGGGGCGGTTCTGACAGTCGGCGGCTGGAGGCCGCGAGAAATTATGAAAGCACGCACCGCAATCATTCTCGTTTTTTCAATCGCGGCCCTTTCGGCCTGTTCGCGCAAACCGGACGCGGTGGACGAGGCCGCTGCGATTTTCGCCGCGCACAGCGCCTCCAAAATAACGGCGGAAGAGGTGCGGTCCGTGCTGCTCAGCGAGGGCAGGGACGGCCTTGCCGAGCTGGACAAATACAGCCTTATCGACGGCAGCGCGCAAAAACGCCTCGCCATGAACCAGGTGTCGTCTGGCCGGGCCGTGGGGATAGGCATACTCACCGTGCAAAACGGCGGCTATATCCAGATTTCAAGGGTCATAGAGCGTTCGCCGGCCTGGCAGGCGGGGCTTATGGAGGGGGATATAATACTGGAGCTCAACGGCAAGTCCGTGGTCGGCCTGACCATGCCGCAGGCGCGCGAACTGCTGGCCGCCAGAGGCGGAAATGAAGTCGTAATCATGGTGGAGCGCAGGCAGGGAACCCGGGCCTGGCGGTTCGAGTTCACGCTGAGAAAGATGTTGTACAAGGTGCCGCTTATCAGTTCCTCAATCGGCCCCGGCGGCGTGGGTTACCTGCGGATAGCCAATTTCACCTTCACCGCCGCCGCTGATACGCGCGCCGAAATGGAGAAGCTGGCCGCGGCGGGCATCCGCTCCCTCGTAATAGACCTGCGCTATAACAACGGCGGCCTGCTGTCCGAGGCGGCCGGCGTCCTGCGGCTTTTCGTTGGCGGCGGCAAAATACTTTTTTCCGCCAGGTCCGACAAGCCGGGCTACAACACGGATTACAAAGCCGGCGCCAGCGCTCCATATGGCAATCTGCGCTGCGCCGTGCTGGTCAACCGGCAGACCTCATCGGGCGCGGAAATAATGGCCGAGTCCCTGCGCGAAAACGCGGGCGCGCTGCTGGTCGGCGGCCAAACCGCCGGCGAGACTGGCATCCAGAAGATGTTTCCGCTTTCAGACGGACGCGCTCTCAGGCTGACCGTGGCTTACCTGACGCCGCCGTCCGGCGCTGCGCTGGAGGGCAAAGGCGTGACGCCGGATGTGGCGCTCGCGTCCGGCGAACAGGATGAGGAGCGGATAAACCGCTTTCTGTCCGCCTATCCCGGCAGAATTCCTGACGGCGACCCCGCCTACGCGCAGGCTGCCGCAATCCTGATGAAGCGATAGTTCAGGGCGTCCCGCGTCCTGTTGCAAGTTTATAGAAATGTCATGGTTTGCGTTTTTTAGAAATGTCATGTAGTTGTCGTTTTCCTTGCTGTTGTCCTTTCTATCAGATTATCAACAGTCTTGAAGCTGTCTCGGCGCGTTT
>JAQTYB010000110.1 GCA_028688475.1 Elusimicrobiales bacterium | reverse complement strand
AAAAACGCGCCGAGACAGCTTCAAGACTGTTGATAATCTGATAGAAAGGACAACAGCAAGGAAAACGACAACTACATGACATTTCTAAAAAACGCAAACCATGACATTTCTATAAACTTGCAACATACACGACTCACGGGGTTAGCAAAGCCTTTGCGTTTTCATAAAATATTCTCCTTTTCTCTTCGCAGGTAAAACCCAATTTTTCGATACCAGCAATCGCATCCTCCGTATCAAATATCGGATAATCAGAGCCGTACAAAAATCTGTCAACGCCGATTTTTCTTATAACCCACACCAGTTGCTCCTGATATGGGGAGCCAGCAAACATGGTGGCAACAAAAGATGTGTCAAACCAAACATTGTTCGGGTACCAGGGGTATTGTCTCAGAGCGTAAAACACCAGCATGTCTGTAAATTTTAATCCTCCCATGTGCGCCAAAATAAATTTCGTATTAGGGTTGGATACACATAATTTGATAAATTTCCCGGTTTCATTAGCGTCAAATGGAGAATAGGCGTCAAATAGCAATACCATTTTCAATTCGCCGGCTTTTTCGGCAACTTTTTGGACATCCGGAGATTCCACATCGAAGTTCTGCATGTTCGGATGCAATTTGAGCACCTTCACGCCTAATTTGGATATTCTCTCCATTTCCTTCAGCGCGCCTTCTTTATCGTCAGGATGAACAGACCCCGCTGGTATTACAACGCCTCTGTTTTTTTCAGCGAACTCAATCAGCCTGTCGTTTAATTTTTCAGTTTCGAGCATATTCCCTTTTTTCGCTACTACAAGCGCCCATGCCGCCGAGATATTTGCGTTTTTTAGAGAAATAATAAAATTGTCGGGGGTTGCTATTCTTTTCTGGTTAATTCCTTTTGCGGTATCAGTATCAAAATAAACATGCATGTGCGAGTCGATAATATCCACATGGCTATGTTTCGTTCTTGCAAAAGCACAGCCCGAAACAAGCATCAATGTAAAGATCATTGCCGCTCCTGCCATAATGTTGAAAATGTCTTTCTCGTTTTTTAACATCCCTACCTCCAATTTGTCGCTATTTTAGGATGCGGCCATCCGGTAAAAAGGTTTCGTGCCAGAGTTCCAACATCAGGAGCGCCCAGAGGCGGTAACCGTGGTCGCGTTTGCCGGTTTGATGTTCGGTCCAGAGTGCCCGCAGGGCTGACTCGTCGAAATAGCCGCGCGACAGGGCTTTGGGGGACAGGCAATGCTCTTCCCAATACTTTTTCAGCTCGACGCGGAACCACGGCCCCAGTGGGATGCCGAAACCCATCTTGCCGCGCTTGCGGATTGTGTCCGGCAGCATGTCGCGGAAGGTTTCCTTCAAAATCCATTTGGTCCGGTTTACGCCGCACAGTTTCCAGTCGCCCTTCAATCCGAAACAAAGCTCCATGAATTCATGGTCCAGCAGGGGCGAGCGGCCCTCCAGCGAGTTGGCCATGCAGGCGATGTCCATTTTTACCATCAGGTCTTCAGGCAAATAGGTTTTCATGTCCACATACAAAAGCTGGTTGACGAAATCGAGCCCGGCGGCTTTCGAGTAGCTTTCGCCGATGTAGTTTTTAGCGGCGGAGAGGTCTTCTCCCAGCGCGTGCATGAATGTTTTGGAATAAAGCGGACGTTTATCCTCCTCGCTGAAATAGCAGACCATTTTCAGGTGGCGCGACGGGAAATCGGAAAACACAGCCGAGCGCAAAAACCGCTTCGCGCGCCAGAGCGTGCCGAACGGCGCGTTTTTTTCCGGCAGCAGTTCGGCGGATGCGGATATCGCCTTCTGCATGGGCACGGGCAGGTAATCCCAGTAATGCGCCAGTTTCATCGCCACATAGCGCAGGTAGCCGGCAAAATTTTCGTCCCCCCCGTCTCCGTTTAGCGCGACGGTGACGTGTTTGCGCGTTTCGCGCGCCACGTAATACGACGGCAGCGCGCTGGCGTCGGCGTAAGGCTCGCTGTAATGCCAGGCGAGCTTGGGCAGCACCTCCGCCATCTCGGGACGCACGATGAACTCATGGTGGTCGCAACCGTACATTTGCGCCAGTTCGCGCGCGTAGTCCAGCTCGCAAAATTCCTGTTCCGCAAAGCCCACCGAAAACGTTTTCACGGGCCGGTCCGACAGCCTGCTCATCAGCGCAACTATTATGGAGGAGTCCACCCCGCCGGATAAAAACGCGCCCAGCGGCACGTCGGCTATCATGCGGATTTTGACCGCCTCCGTCAGCTTGCGGCGGATTTCGGACCTGGCGTCGGACAGGCTTATGCCGCGCCGCTCTTCGTCCAGCGGCAAATCCCAATAAGGCTCAACCGACACCCTGCCGCTTTCGACGGTCAGCGTGTGCGCGGGAGGCAGCTTGCGCACGCCTTTATAGATAGTGCGCGGCGCGGGAATGTATTGCAGCGACAGGAACATGTCCACGGCGCGCGGGTCGAGTTCTTTGGGCACGCCGTCCGCCGCCATGACTGAGCGCAACTCGGAGGCGAAAACGAACCTGCCGTTGCCCGCAAAATAGCAGAGCGGTTTCTTGCCGACTCTGTCGCGCGCGGCGAACAGCCGTTTTTTCGGCGCGTCCCAGATGGCGAACGCGAACATGCCGCGCAGCTTTTTAACGCAGTCCCTGCCGTGTTCCTCGTAGAGGTGGATTATCGCCTCGGTATCGGTTTTGGTGCGGAAAACATGGCCTCTGGACTCCAGATATGCGCGCAGTTCGGGAAAGTTGTAGATTTCACCGTTGAAGACAATCCAGATTGTGCCGTCCTCGTTGGAGATGGGCTGGTGCCCGGTGGAAAGGTCAATGATGGAAAGCCGGCGCATGGCGATGCCGACCGGCCCGTCGAGCCTGAAACCCTCGTCGTCCGGGCCGCGATGAACCAGCAGCGCGTTCATCCTGCGCAGTTCGGTTTCGCCTGCCGCCGCGCCGGTTCCGAAATTGTAAACCCCGCAGATTCCGCACATAATCAGCCCGCAATGACGCGGCGGTAAATTTCCATAAGGGAACGAGCCGCCGCCGGCATATTGTAGCGTTTCACCGCCGTCTCGCGCGCGGCTTCTCCCAACGCGGCCGCGAGCCCGCGCTCGGCGATGAAGCGGAGCAGCAGCGCTTTAATCGCGCCGCGGTTGAACGGGTCGAAAAGAAGGCCGTTCCTGCCGTCTTCGACGGCTTCGCCCGCGCCGCCTCTGGCGGTGGCCATGACGCCCATGCCGCAGGACATCGCCTCCAGCATGGCGTTCGGCAAACCCTCGGACTCGGACGGCAGCACGAAAACGTCGCACGCGCGGTAGTAATCCGCCGGATTATCGCTGCGTCCCGCCAGCGCCACGCTGTCTGAAAGCTCCAGCGTATTGACAGCGCGGCGGATATTTCCCTCCTCGGGGCCTTCTCCGACTATGACGAATTTCGCGCTGACAGCCGGCAATTCACGCCTCAACTCCGCCCATATTTCAAGGAACTGAGAGACGCGCTTTTCCGGCGCCAGCCGTCCGACGAAAAGGAAAACCGTATCCGCCTCCAGGCCCAGGCGGCGGCGCAGCGCGTTTTTTTCATCGAATTGCGGCGGCGAAAAGCGGCCCGTGTCCACGCCGTTAGGCAGTGTTTGCATTTGCAGCGCGCCAAGCCCGTAACGGACCAGTTCGTCCTTAAGTCCCGCGCTAACCGTAATCGCCGCAGGACGAAACAACGCCAGCAGCCGCAATTTAAGCCTGCCCGACAGGGTGCGCGCGGAAGCCGCTATTTCGCCTATCCCCGGTCCGCCGCCGATTGTAATCAGAACGCCTTTCCTGAAAATCACGCCCGCCAGGCAGGCCGCCACCGCGTGCGATGAGGCCAGTTGAGCGTGTATGACACGATACTCGCGCCGATGCCGCGCCAGCCAGAGAAAAGACGCCGCCATAAACCACAGCGAATTGACCAATCCCTTGCCGGGACAATAAAGCCGTGTCACCGCAACGCCCGTGATTTCTTCGCAGGGACTTGTGCCCGGCAGCCGGCGGGTGACGACGCGCACGCCGGCGCCCTCGCGCAGCAGCGCGCGCGAAATTTCCAGCGTCTGCCGCTCGGCGCCGCCGATATAGGGATGGAAGCCGGCGATGAGCATCACGACCGAAATATCATTCATGATTTTCTGGCCAGCAGGCGCGCGCGCAGCCGGGCCGGATTCAACGCGGATTTCTCCACCCGGAAACCGGCGTCCCTGAGCCAGTCCAGCGCCTGCGCGGGGGTGACGAAATTGCGTTTTCCGGGACTGAGGAGCGCCAGATTTTCAGCGCGGCGCGCGGCAAACTCTGCCTCGTCCGAAAAACTCAAAACGCCAAATCCCGGCAGCGACAGAGCGTACGCCGCGGCTGTTCTCGCAAACGAGGGCGCCGACAGCAGAAATTTCCGCCACGCGCCGCGCAGCCGCGCGCGCAGCCGGAGCGCGCCGGAGGACGCGCCGAACAGGCGGGCGAAATCCTCCGCCGCTCCCGCCACGGCGAAAAAAGAAACGCAGAGCCTGCCGTCGCCGCGCACCGCGCGGGCCAACGCGGTGAAAGCGCTGTAAGGATACTCCACCCCGTCCAGCGAGCCGTCCAGCGCGGCTAAATCGAAAACGGCGTTTTTGAACGGCGGGCGGGAAACATCGCCCTGCACCGGATGCAGCTTGCGGTTTTCCCTGGCGGCGCCGCGCAGCAGGAAAACGGAGACTTCTTTTTCCAAAACCGCCGTCTCGGCGCCGAGCGCGAGCGCGCGCAGCGGGCGCGCGCAGCAACCACAGCAAAGCGCCAGCCGCCCCTTCCAGGCTTTGTAATCAAGCAGGGTTTCGTCCAGAAAATTTTTTTCGGGAAACGGCGCGGGAGCGCCCCCCCCTGCGTCTTCGGGCGGCAGGCCCGAAAGCGTCTCCACGGGCAGCATGCGGGGTATGCCTTTTTCCACCGGGTACGAGCAGCCGCAGCCGGAGCAGCGCAGATGCCCCGACTCCACCCAGTCGCCCTCGGAGCGGGCGTCAAGGAGTTCCAGCCCTCCCCGGCAGCCGGGGCAGGCGAGCAGTTCAACCAGCCGCGTCCGCATTCGAACAACCACCCCCGGAAAGACGTTTCCAGATTCCGCCGAGCGAATGTCCGGCGCCGTAAAGGAAGATTATGCCCAGCAGCGTAATGGCGATATAGCCGTTGAGATGCACGAAAGTCGCGTAGGTGAACGCCGCCTGCGGGTCCGCCCCCCAGCCCACCAGCACCTGCTGCAGGGCCAGCTCGAACGCGCCGAAATAGCCCGGCATGCTGGGCAGCGCCACGGAAACCGCCGCCGCGCACAAGAGCACCATGCCCTGCCCGAAAGCCAGCGCAGGTTCGAGGCCGATTATGCGCGCCGCCCAGAAATAGCCCAGCGCGTCGCTCAGCCAAAGCGGTATGCCAAGCGCGATTATCGCCGCCGCCAGCTTCCAGTTCCGCAGCGCCTGCGCGCCCATCGCGACCTGCCGCGCGAGTTTGTCCGCCTTTGGCATGCGCGCGAGGAAATTTCTCAGCGCGCCGCTGCGTTCAAGCATCTCTTCAAGGAAAATCAGCGCGGCCAGCGCGGTGACGACGGCGGCCACCATAGCCCAGACGATATGCCCGTACGCCGCCAGTTTCCCCGCCGCGCCCAGCTTGAGCGCGACGGCGAATATCACGCCGAGCGTGATGGTGTCAAGCACGCGCTCGACCAGAATGGTGGAAAGCAGCGTTAGAAACGGCGCCCCCGCCAGCGAAACACCTATGGTGGCGCGCCCTATCTCGCCCAGCCGCAGCGGCAGCACGTTATTGAGCGCCATGCCGATGGTTTCCAGCTTCATCATGGTCATTGCGCTGGCCGCGGCGCAGGGAGAAAGCAGCAGTTTCCAGCGCAGCCCGCGCATGAAAAGCGTGAACAGTATTATCGCGCCGACCACCGCCATTTCCGCCAATTTCGGACGGGAATAAACAGCCAGCACCGCGGCGGGGTCTATTTTGCGCACGGCAAGAAAAAGCAGCAGCAGGCTGAGCGCGAAACCGGCTATGATAAAAAGCGTCTTTCGCATATTTTATTATCCCAAATTAGGCGCATGGTTACTATTGCACCAATAAAAAAGAGGCGCCGAATGGCGCCTCTTTTTTAGAAAAGGGCGGGCCCTAGTTGACCAGTTCGCTGCAGATGGTTATATCGCCTCCGCCGCACGTGCCGATGGTGGGTATCGGATTGTTGGGAACGTCTATGGTGATGGTGTATAAGCCGTAGCGGGGAGCCACGCTGCCGCCACCGGTATGCCGGGCGAGAGTCAGCTTATAACCCGGCGAGTTGCCGGAACCGCTGCTCTGAGCAAGAGAAGCCGAAAAATACTTCAGCGTGATAATACTGGAGTTCATATTGGGATACGAAATATCCAGCTTGGTGAAATCGGTGCCGTAAGTCCCGCCGCCGGCCAGATAACGCTCCTGCGCCGATTTTATCGCGGACGCCAGAGACATCGCCTCCGACACGCGGGCTTTTTCAACGACCTTGAAATACTGCGGCACCGCTATGGAAGCCAGAATGCCCACAATCAAAACCACGACCAGCAACTCGATGAGCGTGAAGCCGGCATTGCGTTTGCTATTCATATCGTTCCCCTCCCCCAATCCGTTAATCCTCTTCTCAAGGTACGCCAGGCCGCGTAGCGGCCGGCGCGGTATGCGAATTTATGTGCGCCCGGCGCGGCTCGAACGCGCGGCCCCCCGCTTAAAAGGCGGATGCTCTACCACTGAGCTACGGGCGCTTAAAGCAACAACGCTATTATACCATAGATAGCAACGGGACTGAAAACAGTTTCACCTCCCCCAATCCTCAGGCAAGCGGGCGCAGTAACTTCCAAGAAACATAAAATAGCCTCACGGTCCCGACGAAGGACTATCCGCCTTTGGGCGGACGTGAAAAGCTGTAACTTTTCACCCGTGAGGTGA
>JAQTYB010000109.1 GCA_028688475.1 Elusimicrobiales bacterium | reverse complement strand
CGGTCTTGAGACGGAAAAAGAAATCTCGCACCGACGATTACGGTACGATTCTTATTTGGCTTGACAGGCAATATTACATCAGATGAGTGCCACTTGAAAAAATACAAGGGGTTTTTCTGCGGAATCTTTTCCAGTATTGTGTCCCCTTTTTCCGTGTCCCCTTTTTCCAAAAGTATGATTTCATGTCGTCTCCTTAATTAGCGGCCGTCCTTTGACCGGTCAGCCGTCCCCCCTGACTTGAAAAAATTCTACTAAATTGCAGCCGCGCAATGCAGTCGCGCCGTCCGCTTGACAGCGGGGCTGTAAAAACGGACAATCGTATCCGGCATGGGACGCGTTCGGACGGCTTCTTTGTTCGGCTGGGGCATGACGTTTGCCGCGGCGCTGTGCCTTTGCGCGCAGTTGAGCCGGACCCGGCAGGCAGCGTTATCCGCGTCCGAAGTTTCCGGCGGGATGCGCGTTTACGGCCAGAGTTTCGGCGAGTTTCAAAAAGTCGTGTTCACCACCCGTCCGGAAGAAACGCCGCCCGCCGCCGCGCCTGAAGCTCAGCCCGCTCCTCCCCGAAAGGCGCGGCCCGTGGAAAAAACCTTTCAGGATATCCGCGAACGCGGCGGCGTAATCCGCGCGGAATACGGTTTCACCAATTTCAGCGGAGACGAGCTGCGCATTTCCTACGCCGTCTCCGGCGCGGACCTGCGCCGCTACGGCAAGGACTATGGCTACACGGACGCCGAACTAAACGCCATTGACCGCGAACGCCGGAAAGCGCTGAAAGACGCCTACGCCCGCGCTCTGAGCGAGCATCTGACGCAGGCCCGCTACAACCAGCTTTGCAAAGACATCGAGTTCGATTTCAAGGCGAAGCGCCAGTATTTCATAGTGACGCGCGGTTTCAGGCTGGAGGGCGCAAATACGGTGGCCGTGGATATACCGGCTGTCGTCAGGCGCAACGCGGCGCCGCTCAACTCCGTGGCGCAGGCGCTGGAAAATATCGCCGCCGCCAAAAATTACGACTCGCAGGACACCGTGGGCGCGGCGCTCTCGCTGGTGCAGACGGCGGTTTTGTACGCGGTTCCGCCGGATGTGGACGCGCAGGGCCGCCACACCGGCGGCATCTGGCCTCCGCTTGAGGCGCTGGCGCTGGGCAAGGGAGATTGCGACACGAAAAGCGCGCTGCTGGGAGCGCTGCTGTCGAACTGGCCCGGGGTGAAGCTGCTGGGCGTGGGAGTGCCGGAGCATTATCTGCTGGCAATGCGGCAGAATCCGGCCAAGGGCGAGATGTTTGTGGAGTACCAGGGCGAAAAATACGTGCTGCTCGAGCCCGCGGGGCCGGCATGGCTCGCGCCGGGCAGCGTGGGCGAGCATACGGCCCAGTTGCTTGAGGCGGGCGACGGTTTCCGGCTTGAGCCGTTCGTTTGATTATGCGTTCAATGGAGGAGCAATGTATCTGATAAAAGTCGCGGCGGGACTCTTCGAGCTGGCTCTGATGGCGGTGATGTCCGCGGTGGTGATTTATATCACCTACCGCGTTTTCGTGAAAGCCAACCCCGACTTCAACATGGAGGAGGAAATAGAGAAAGGCAATGTCGCCGTCGGCGTGCTGATGGGCGGCATACTGGTGTCCGCTTCGATAATGCTTCAGCGCGGGCTGGCGGCGGCGGTCACGATGTTCCGCATGCAGCTGTCGTCCCAGCCTGACGCGTTTCCCGTCTGGAAGGGCGCGCTTTACATTCTGGGCGACATGGCGCTTTCCCTGTCGGCGGCGGTGTTTACGATATCGTTCACTTTGAGGCTGTTCGGCAAGATGACGCGGCGGGTTCATCCGGAAATGCGCCTCGGCGCGGAGTTGCAGCGCGGCAACGCGGCGGTGGGCATACTGCTGGCCGCTGCGGTGCTTATAGCGGGCCTTTATGTCGGGGAAGGTGTCAGCGCGCTCACGAAGGCGCTGCTGCCGCAGCCCTCGATAGGCAGAATACAGATAATGCGTTGATTTTTGCATGAGTCAAGGCGGAGTTGAAATTCCGCCCTGTCCGGTGTAAGCTTTATTGATGACTTTCATTGCACGCTATGGAGACGCCATGTCGCAGCAAGACGAGATAAGCGAAAAGAAAGTGCTCGAGCGGCTCAACGCGCTGCGCCTGGACCGCTATACCGCGTTCCAGCCTGGTTTCAATTGGGAAAAAGCCGATGATTGCGCCAGGGCCCGCTGCGTGCGCGACGCCATGGCGCTGGCCAACGCCGGCGGCGGCTGGCTGCTGTTCGGCGTGACCGAGGACGGCGTGAAGGGGCTTTCGCGCGAGGAATCCGCCGCGCTGAACGCGGACTCCTTCAATGAATTCCTCAATGGGTTCACATTGCCCGAGTTCCGGTGCCGCGTGCACAAGCTGCGCATGAAGTATCTGGAAAAAATGAGGAATGTGGCGGTAATAGACGTGCCCGGACTGTCGGGCTATCCGGTCATCTGCATCGCCGACGTTGCCAGTCCCGACGGACGCTCGAAAATCCTGGAATCCGGCGCGGTCTACGTGCGCGCGCACTCCGGCGGAAGCGAGAAATCCGCCGGCGTGGACGCCATGCGCGCCGCCATACGCCGCGTTGTTGACGACGCATTGCGCAAAAAAGGGTTTCAGGCCGGGGGTTCGCCGGGGATAATGTCGGAGCTGGCGCAGTCCGCCGGGTTTTTCAATTCCAAGTCCGAGGGCGAGTTCTCGAAATACGGCTACTGGGAGCTGATGACCTACCCGTCCGTATACAAGCCGGACAGGATACGGCCCGCCGGCCTCAAAAAACTTTTCGACGCGGCGCAGTTCGCCGGCAACGGCTTCTGGTTTTTCCAGCCCCGCGGCTACGGGGTTTTCCCCGGCGGCGTCCAGTATGTGTATTCAACGCCGGTTTCGCTGGAATGCGCGCGCGCCTACCGCAGCGGCGGGTTCGCCTGGCGCTCTGTCATCAGGGAGGACTACGGCCTTCCTTCCGACGGGGCGGGCCGGGTGCTGCCGCTGGAATCGGCGGTAGAGCTGATAGCGCGGTTTTTCCTGTTCACGGATTGCTTTTATCGCAGGCTGCGGCTGGATTGCGGACTGAACGTCCATATACTGCTGCACCGCGCGGCGCAGCGCAGGCTGCAGGCTTTGTCCCCCGTTCACGCCGGAGGAGGCGAGGCCGTCGCCCGCGTGGAGTCGGCGGCCGTGCTGAAAAGCTTCACAGCCGAACAGCTTTCCGCGCCCAAAGCCAACGCCATAGCGGCGGCGCTGGAGTTCGTCTCCCTTTTCAACTGGCGCGACGGCGCCTCGGCGCGCGGCTCCGTGGCGCGGATTGTGGAGGCTGTTTTTTCGCGCTTCGAGGAAAGATGCGCGGGGGGCTGGTAATCAGTTTTCCGGCAGGCGCGGTCCCGATAGTTCGCCGCGCATATCCAAAGCCAGAAGCAGCACGGCTTTCATGAACGCGGCGCGGTCGAAGTGGTTGAAGGAATCCGCCACCACGGTGGCCCTGTGGTCCGTTTCCGGCAGCAGCGCGTAATCGCAATCCGGCAGCAGGGCGGAATCGAGCGGCACCAGCCCGTCGTTGGGGCCGAGGCCGCGCTTGAGCATGATATCGCGCGACACCTCGAAAACCGTGTCCACGCCGGGCGCGTCGCTTTTCCAGGACGCCACGCAGACGAACCGCAGCCGCCCGCGCAGCCGGTCCAGCGGGCCGCGCCTGCGCAAAAACCAGTTCCGGCGGTAATAAGAAGTGAGCGTCAGCAGCGTGCGTTTGTCTCCGCCCGTCCAGTTCAGCAGCGTTTCCGCGAATTTCTGGCGCAGTTCCTCCCTGTCGAACCAGTCCGCCACCGGCGAGCCGAGAAACGGCGTCTGCACGGCGTAGAAAGCGGCTGTTTTCCGGGCTGCCGCCGGATTATCCAGCAGCGCCTCCAGCGCGTCCAGACCGCCCTTGGAATGCGCCACGATGATGACCGGCTGCGTCGAATCCAGCACCGCGGCGGCCACCGCGCGCGCGTTTTCCTCCGGCGGCGATTGCGAGCCTATCTCCGCCGTCGTCCAGCCGATGCCCGCAGCGGTCAGCCAGCGTTCCTGGTCCTGAAAATAGCGGCCGTGCCTGAATGTGCGTCCGCCTATCTTGACGGCTTTGTAGAAGTCCGACAGCAGCCCCGCCACGAAAACTATCTTGTACTTTCGCATCCGTGAAATATTTTCCGGCGTGAGGTAATATTCGGACAAATCCATGAACGAGTCGAATTGCGGGCTCAGGTCTTCCCCCCTGCCGCAGAAAGCGGCTGTGGATACAACCATTTCCGTGTCGCAGAAATCCTCTTTGACGACGCTTGCGTCTATTTCCCCCCCCCGCGCGCCGGAGTGGAAAATCGCCGCGAACGCGGCGCAGAAGAAAAGCGCCCTGAAAATCCAGGAAAACGGCATGCGCTGATTTTAGCACAACAGGCGCGCGGTCTGCATGGTGATGGAGGAATTGATATACTTTGCCAATGTTCATAATCGCCTTGCTGGCGGCTCTGCTGATTTCCGCGCCGGTTCGCGCTCAGCGGCAGCCTGAGGCTTTTCCGCCTCCGGTAATCGTTGTTATTGACACTGTCACGGCTGCTGTCGCGGAGTCTTCGGGCGCTGTTGACGCTTCGCGTGTGTCCGGCAGCTCCGCCGGACTCGCCGCCGCGCTGGCCGGATTTTCCGGGCAACTGCGCCGTATAACCGCCGCGGCCCGCGCAGGCGCGGAGCCGCCGCCCGGACTTATGAACACGATATATGATTTCCGGCGGGCGGCGCGCGAAACTCTTGGCGGGCGGCTGCAAGACAAGGGACGCCTGGATTTCAAGACCAACGCGGAGCTGCTGCGCAAGGATTCGGACGTTCTTTCCAAATATTCCGCAAAGCTTTCGCCGGAGCGCGCGGACCGGCTGCTGTCGGCGCTGTCCGCGCTGGATACGGCCGCGCGCCGGCTCGGCGCCGATGACCTGGACGCCGCGGGCGTCGCCAGAAAAAAACTGAAAGCCAAAGTAAAAGCCGCGAAAGAAACGCGCGTTTGCGCGCGCGGCAAATTGGCGCGCTCGTCCGGCGCGGCCGCCCGCGCGCTGCGCGACGCGATAGTCGCCGGCGCGCTGGCCGAGTTGCGCGCCGCGCTGGAGGCGTACAAATTCGACAAGGGCCGCTATCCCGACAATCCCTCGTCTCTCGCGGGCGTTTATCTCGACGCCATTCCCCCGTTTGAATTTCCGGGGCATGTTTCGTCTTGCGCGGTGCGGCTTATCCAGCGGGACACTTATGCCGACCATGGCGACGCCGTAACCGGTTCCGGCGGCTGGCTGTATGTGGCGGACAGACAGTCGGTTTTTTTCGGCAAAATATTTGCGAACTCGCGAAAGCTGTCCTCTTCGGGCAAGCCCTGGTTCAGGTATTGAATTAATGTGATCAAGAGAGAGGTTCCGCTTTTATTCCTAAAAATGAAACTATGTTTCCGTCTTAAAAATTCCTATGTTTGAAAAATAAGCCTTGAATTTTTTCCTAAATTGTATATACTAGGATAAAGGCAGGGTGGTTGCGGTGGGAGGGGTTAGCCGGCTGAAGGGGTTTAGGTCGGCTTTTGCTTAGGTGGCTGCCGTCGGGAGTTGCCAGTCAGCGCTGGTTGAATAACGTAGTCTGCCAAAACAGGTTCGCCTTACGGCGTCCGCCCCCGCGGCGGCGGTGTAGGGCGAATCTCGTTTTTGCGGATTTCCCGCGAAAGTTTTTTCAGCGCCGGGGCGGGAAATGACGCTATTTCCTCCTCCAGTCCCGCCTTGTCCGCGCCCAGCTTATAAGCCAGCTTTATATCATCAACCGCGCGTTTTTCCTGGAAGATGAGCGAGTATGCCGCCGCCCTGGCGGCGTGAATCCGCCAATCCGCCGGAGATATTCGCGCGGCGGTTTCAACATCCACCAGCGCGTCGCCGAACCTGCCGAGCGAGGCGTAGACCGCGCAGCGCCCGCGCAGCAGCCTGCTGTGCAGTCCGCGCGACACGGCGGCCAGCGTGGCGCCGCGGTCCGCCGCCGCCCGCGCGATATCCCCGCTTTTAGCGACCTGCTCGCGCAGGAACGGTCCCATGAGGATATAGGCTTTGTCGTAATCACCGAGCGCGGCGCGCAGATTTCCCTGGGATTTGTAAATTTCGGCGCGATAGAGGTAGAAGACGGGATATGAGGGCAGGCGTTTGATGCCCTTGTCGAAACCGACTTTGGCTTCGGCGTATTTTCCGGCATCGAAATATTCTATCGCGCGCATGGCCGAGGCTTCCGTGCTGCCCAGCGCGGAGGCTATTGAAAGCAGCTTCAGTTTGCCGGATGGAGACGCTTGAGAACAGGCCATTCTCAGGGCCAGCCTTGAGCCCAGCCAGGGCGCGCCCAGCACTGCCGCGGTAACAGCCAGCGTGCCGGCGATTCTGCGGAATGGTAACTTCATTTAGCGGTTGTCTGGAGGTCGCAGCGGCAGTTTTACTTCCATGCGCCGGATGCGTGCCAGAAATTCGTTTTTGCTGAAGGGTTTTGGCAAATACTCGTCCGCGCCGGTTTCCAGGCCCTTGAGCGCGCTCATGGCGTCGCCCCGGATGGTGAGAATCATCACCGGCATGGCGGCGAAGCGTTTGTCCGCGCGCACCTTGCGCAGCAATTGATAGCCGTCAAGCCCCGGCATGTTTATATCGGCGACGAGCATGTCCGCGCCCTCCCCGGTGAGCGTGCGCCACGCGCTGAGGCCGTCGGACGCAAGCAGGGGTTTATAGCCGCCGCCGGAAAGCTCCAACTGCACCAGGTCGAGTATGCTGGAATCGTCGTCCGCCACGAGAACGGTTGTCATATTTTTTATCCGGTCCGCAACTATCCTGAGAGAAATTATACAAATTACTGAGTCCTGCATAAATAATGACCTATCCGGAGGCCTGAGTTTGAGCCGCAGACTAGGCGCGACGACGCGGCGTGCTGTATGCACGCCAAGGAGGAGCAACGACGTCCGCGGCCAAAGGCAGGCCTCCCCTTCGGGGCTGGCCG
>JAQTYB010000108.1 GCA_028688475.1 Elusimicrobiales bacterium | reverse complement strand
ACATCCCGTCGTTTGAAATATTCACCTCCCCGGACTGGCGCGGCACGCGCGGAGTTTATTACGCCGATTTCCCATCGTTTAAGAACGGCAATTACGTAAAGGGCATACGCCTCGTTTTCGAGAACGGCAAGGCGGTGAAAATCACCGCCGAAAAGGGCGGCGGGTTTGTCAAAAAAATGCTGGCGATGGACGCCGGAGCCTCCGCGCTGGGCGAGTTTTCGCTCACCGACAGGCGGTTCTCCAAAATAGACCGCTTCATGGCGGACACGCTGTTCGACGAAAACTACGGCGGCAAACACGGCAACTGCCACGTGGCCGTCGGTTTCTCCTATCCCGACACTTTCGCCGGCGACCTCAGAAAACTCGACAAGGCCGCCAAAGCCCGCCTGGGCTTCAACGACTCCGCGCTGCACTGGGACATAGTGAACACGCAGGACAAGCGCGTCACCGCAACGCTGTCCGGCGGCAAACTGGTGACAATCTACGAAAACGGCCAGTTCAAATACTAATCTTACTGTGTCATAAACACTATTTCTTGATGAATACGAGCCACGAAACACACGAAAACTGAGGGGCTTCTCAATTGCAACAGCAAAACTCAGCCGCAGATTAACACAGATTTCCGCAGATTAAATACAAAACTGCTTTTGTTTGCCTTTATCTGCGAAAATCTGCGTTCATCTGCGGCTAAAACTCCGTTGTTTGTGTTGTTTGTTCCTCTTTCGTGTATTTCGTGTGTTTCGTGGCTAAAATGCAGCCCTCTGTGGTCTTGTTGTTTCTATGACACGGTAAGACTAACATGAACCCGGATCGTGCAATAGAGTAGCGGGATTTGCCGGCGGCGGGCGCTATATGCGTTGAGAACTGCGGGGATTACTCCTGCGGTCCTTGTTCCTGCTCCGGTTTCTTGTGTCTCCCCGTGTGCGCGGGGGGCGGAGTTTGCGGACCCTGGCCGTCTCTCTGACGCTCCGTCCATTTCGCGAGCGTATCCAGAAGCGTCTGTCCGTGCACGGGCTTCACTATGTAGTCGTCCATGCCGTTGCGCTTGCAATATTCCATGGCCTGCGGGGTGGCGTCGGCGGTGAGCGCTATCACCGGCGTGCGCGGCAGCGTGCGCTCCGCCTCGTGGCGGCGTATCTCCACCACGGCGGTGGAGCCGTCCATCACGGGCATGTGTATATCCATCAAAATGGCGCTGTAGCGGTTTTCGCGGGCAAGCTCCACGGCGAGAAGCCCGTTTATCGCCGTGTCCACCTCGTAACCCGCTTTTGAAAGCATGAGGCCGGCCAGCCTCAGGTTTATCGCGTTATCCTCCACCACCAGCACGCGCCCGTGCCCCGTTCGCGCGATAGCCGGCGGAGCGGACGGCGCGGGCTGAAACTTTTCCTGCGCCAGGGCAAACGGCAGCAGCACATGGAACGCCGAGCCTTCGCCTTTTTGGGATTCCACCCATATTTTCCCGCCGGCCAAATCCACAAGAGATTTAGTCAGGGAAAGCCCCAGCCCCGTCCCGCCGTAGCGCCTGGTGTAGGAGCCGTCCACCTGGCGGAACCGCTCGAACGCCTTGTCCGTCTCCCCGGGGGACATGCCGATGCCGGTGTCGGTGACGTCCAGCGTGAGGCCCGCGGCGCCGGCAGCGTCCGAGTAGCCGGCCTGCACCCGGACGGTGCCGCTGTTGGTGAACTTGATGGCGTTGACAACCAGGTTGACGATAATCTGGCGCACCGCGTTTGGGTCGCCGGAGAGCCTGAGCGGAAGCGAGTTGGAGGCAGCGCATTCAAAATTGAGTCCCTTGGCGGCGGCGCGCGCCGAAAACATT
The DNA here is from genome assembly GCA_028688475.1 of Elusimicrobiales bacterium. Taxonomy (GTDB): domain Bacteria; phylum Elusimicrobiota; class Elusimicrobia; order Elusimicrobiales; family Elusimicrobiaceae; genus JAQTYB01. The sequence continues at coordinate 5,303 of JAQTYB010000108.1, read as the reverse complement.
TTGCACGTGGACGATACCGTCTCGCGGGGGTCGAAATTCTGGACTTTGAGTTTGCGCGCGCCCGCCTCTATCTGCGAAAAATCGAGGATGTCGTTTACCACGCCGAGCAGATGCTCCGCCGCCGAGGAAACGGCGGACACGAACTCCCGCTGGTCGCTGGTGAGCGCGGTGCCCGCGAGCAGTTCGGCCATGCCGGTTATCGCGTTGAGGGGGGTGCGTATCTCGTGGCTCATGTTGGCTATGAACTCGGCCTTGGCGCGGCTGGCGGATTCGGCGGCGTCGCGCGCTTTTATGATTTCCTCCTCCATGCGCTTGCGGGCGGTGACGTCTCGGCCTATGCACATCACGGCGGGCTGGCCCTTGTAGGCGATTTTATCCGCGCTTATTTCGACGAAAACCGCGCCGCCGTCCTTGTGGAGCAGCTGGAATTCCCTCATGCCCGGCTTTCCGTCGAGCACCTCCCCCTCGCATTTTGCCAGAGCCTCCCTTTCTCCGGGAGCGGCGAATTCCTCCAGGCTTTTCTCCAGCAGTTCCGAGCGGTCCCGTCCCAGCATGGCCGCTCCGGCGGAGTTTATGAAAACTATCCTGCCGCCGCAGGAGATGGAGACGCCTTCCCGCGCGTTTTCCACCAGAGTGGAATATTTAACCTCGCTCTCGCGCACCGCGCGCATGAGGTTGCGGCGCGCCGTCACATCCTCGCAGTAGCCGGACAGGAAAATAACCTCGCCGGCGCGGCCGAAAATGGGCGATATGACGGCGCGCACCCATTTTACGCGGCCCTTCGGCGTGATTATCCGGTATTCCTGCTCCAGCGTTTCCGGCCAGTTCATGGACAGCGCGTTTACGGCTTCCGCCCTGTCGTCGGGATGGATTAGCTCCGCCCAGCGCTGCGGATTGGCGGACAGCTCTGCGGCGGGCATCTCGTGGATGCTTTCGAACGCGGGGCTTATATAAAGGAACCGCTTGAGGCCCGGGGAGGCCAGCCAGAACCCGGCTGGCGACACCTCCGCTATTTTTTTGAATTTGAGCTCGCTCTGCAGCATCCCCTCCTCCGCTTTTTTGAGTTCGGTGAGGTCGCGCGACACGGCGAAAAAGGCCTCGGCGGAGCTCCAGCGCCCGCGCATGATGGTCGTCTCCGCGGGCATGGCACCGCCGCCTTTCACCTTCAGCGGAGTGTCCGTTCTGGAAAACCTGTCGCGAGAAGCCCGCATCAGCGCCTCGGAAAGCTCTATGCGGCGTTCCTTCGGGAAAAGAATTGCGAAAGGCAGCCCCTCCACTTCCGGACGGGAAAATCCGAGTTTGCGCTGCACCGCCGGATTCGTCCTGATGATTCTGCCGGAAATGTCGAGCACCACCACTATGGTGTCGAGCGCGTCGAAAAACGCCTGAAAGTTTTCCTTGTTTTTTTCCAGTTCCGCGCGGGTTTCAAGAAGGCTGCGCATCTGCTCCGCCAAAAGCTTGTTGGTTACGCCGAGGCGGCGGGTCGTCATGGTGAGATCGTTGAGCCGGTCGGTGTTTTCTTTCCCGGCGCGGTCCAGTCCGACAAGACCGCCGGCGAGCGCGCGTCCGATGGAGGACAGTTTTTTTATGAAATCGGTGAACATTGCGAGAACCCCTACCGTAGAGCATGCGAATGAATTAATTTGTTTATATTATAGCCCATTTCCCCGCATTTTCAAGGGTCCCGCTATTTTTAGCGGAAAAAGGCCAACGCAAGTGTTGTATAATTCGGAAACACTCACACGTTGAGCGTTGCTGAGGTGGGTATCCGCTTTATGAAAAAACTGCTGTTGGCGTGTTTATGCGCTTTGCTGCCGGCGGCTGGCGCCGCTTTCGGCGACTTCCACTCGTTCAACAGGCAGGGGACGGCGCAACCGGATATGGATTTCTGCCGCAAAGGCAAAGTGATACTGGTGCGGGGCTACTGCGGCGGCAGGAAACCCAAATCCGTATCGCGCATCTCGGAGAAAGGCTGCGACGACGTGCTCAACCAACTGCCGGACGCAGTCAAGGCACTCTATCCCTCCGCGGAAGTGGAATTGTACCGGGATATGAAGCCCGACGACGTGGCGGGCGCGCTTGCGCTCAAAAACGTGCTGGGATTCGTGTTCGCAGGCGCGGGCAACGCCAGGGGCGGCTTTTTGCTTGACGCTAAAACCGCGTTCTACCCCGACCCCGAGTTATGCCCCAGAGCGAAGGTGGATTTCTTCGGTGGGTTTTATTCTTTCAGCAAATACTCGCCGGACAATGCCGCTCCCGCCGCGCTGCGCAAAAACGTGCTGAGCCGGTTCGAGCTCAACACCGCCGCGAAATACCTGTCCGGCTCCTGGCCCAAAGATTGCAACACCAATTTCGCCGGCGTTTACGCCACGCCGACGCTGGCCGGACGCCTGCAAAACGACACCCGGCAGTTTTTGCAGGTCCTGACCGAGGCCAAAGCGCGGCAGGTGCAGAAAGCGTTCATCCCGCTGTGCGGCCAGTGCGCGACGCTGGACGCGCAGAACAGCCGGCTCGCGCGGCTGATATGCGCTCCCTGGTCCAGCGCCTGCCAGGACGGAATACTTCCCGCGCAGGCCAAGCCGCTCGTCGAGCAAAGCTACTGCAAACTCCTATTCGGCGAATAACCCGCCTCACAAACGACAACAAGCGCCAGCCGCTGCTGCCGTTTTGAAAAAGTTTACCCGGAAATCGCAGCAACTGTGATTTCCGGGTTTATCCCGCTTCCTTGAGCCGTGCGCGGATTACCGCGCGGAAACCGTATTTTTTGCGGATTTCGTCGAGCGCGGCGGAGAGCGCTTTTTTTTCCTCCTCCCCCGGCGGACGGAAAAGCCGCAAGTCGTCTTCTTCGGCTATAAGCCCGCCGGCACGCACGCCCAGCAGCCGCACGGAGGCGCCGCCGCGCCTGAATTTGCGCAAGAGCGCTGCCGCGTCGGCGTAGATATCGTCGGCGTACTGCGTGGGCTCGCGCGCGGGGGCGGCGCGGGTGTATGTTTCAAAACCCGCAAGCCGCACTTTAAGCCCGATTTGCGCAGCGCGCAGCCCCTCTTTTCTGAGCCGCGCGGCCACCTTTTCGGAAAGCGCAAGCAGCGCGGCCTCGAGCTTTGCCTGGTCGGACAAATCCTTCCCGAAAGTCGTCTCGGCGCTCAGTGATTTGGTTTCATGCTCCGCAGAAAGCGGGCGCTCGTCGAAGCCGTTGGCCAGCCGCCAGAAATATTCCCCCGACGAGGAGCCGAGCATTTCGTTTAGTTCCTCCGGGCGGCGCAGCCCCAGCTCGCCGATTGTTTTTATGCCGCGCGCGTTCAGCGCGGCTTTGGCTTTCGGGCCGAGACCGGAGATTTTGCCGATATCCAGCGGACGCAGGAAGGCCAGCAGCCCCTTTCGCGCAACCTCCACAAACCCGTCCGGCTTTTTGAGGTCCGAGGCGATTTTGGCCGCCATCTTGCAGGGCGCGAGTCCTACCGAAACAACCAGTCCCGTTTCCGCCCTGACGGTTTCCTTGAGCCTGAGGCACGTCTGCGCCGGCGTTTTGCCGAACAGTTTCCACGAGCCGGTTATGTCCAGAAACGCCTCGTCCACGCTTACCGGCTCGATATCCGGCGTGAAGCGCGAGAATATTTCGTAAATCTGTTTTGAGATTTTGCCGTAATTCGCGTGATTCCCGCTGATGAACACAGCATGCGGGCAAAGCCGCCACGCCTGCGAGACAGGCATCGCCGAGCGTATGCCGAAAGCGCGCGCCTCGTAGGAACAGGTGGACACGACGCCGCGCCCCGCGCCGCCTTTCGGCTCGGCGCCCACCACCACGGGTTTTCCGCGCAGGGCGGGATTGTCCCGCTGCTCCACCGCAGCGAAAAACGCGTCCATATCGGCATGGACGATATAGCGTTCCCGCATGGCACTATTATGCCAGATTTAGGCGCCGGCGAGCGCGCACAGCGTAAGCCGCCGCCAGCACAGGGACGCAAAACGCCATAATATCCGTATAGTGAGTGTATATCGGATGTACAATAGTGGTAACAGCTATCAACAGATGGTTGAAAAGGAAGGCGGACAGGCAAAACGCAGTCAGGGTTTTTATTTCCCGCCGGGTTTTGCGGAGGAAAAGCAGCGCCGCCGCAATAATCATGGCTGCGGTGCGCGCCGCTGCCTGCGGGGTGATGAGCATACCCTCGAACGTCCCTGTTAAGACGAAAATGGCGGTGCGTCCGGGGTAATTTTTCAGCAGAGTGCGCCAGATATGCGACCAGACCGTATCGGCAGAGACGCAGGGGAATTTTTCCGCAAAAAAATTGTTCCCGGGGGTGCGCACCCATTCGAATTTTCCCTGCATTTCCAAGTGTCTGCGCGCAAGAGAAGACTGTCCGGGAAGAGCGTTGTCTTTGCTCAATTTGGCGTATAATGCGGCTATTTCGGCGCTGTATTTGTCCGATTGGAACAAACGCGAATCGGACGCCCCGGGGGCAACGAAGAGCATTACCGTGGCCAGGTGGCTGTTCATACGCTGATGCTTGCCGAAAAAACCGAAGTGAACCTTATTATATACGCATTCCGCCGCAACAGCGGCAATGGCGCATAACGCGATGAGAGCGGAGGCTTTTCCAATTTGAACGGGCCGCCGCCTTCCGAAAACACAGGCGGCGAAAACGAAAAGCGCGGGGTATACATAAAAAAACTGGGGGCGCAGCAGTGTGGCAGAGGCGGTTGCGGCGCAGACAAACGTCCAGCGCTTCCAGGAAAAGTTGAACGCCAGGTCCGCCGTCACCGCGCATATATAAAGCCAGAAGGCCAGCGCCAACGGTTCGGATGCCAGATAGTTATAATGTTGAATCCAATAAAACGCATACCCGCCGCATAGCGCGGTTACAACGGCCCCCGCATTCAGGCGCCGTCGGATGGCTGAAACGCAAAGATGCAGCGCGAAAATTTGGGCCGTCGTTTGAAAAATGGAAATTGCCGCATAGGCATGCGCGCTGCCGCACAAGCGGCGCAAGACACTGAAAATCAGAAAAAAGAGAGGAGGTCTTGCCGGATGCGCCTTCAGATAAGTCGGCGTATCGCCGTAATACCGGAAATGCGGCCACAGCCATAACGCAGCCAGCGCGTAAGTGAGGAACAACACGCCTTTCAACAAAAATTGCCGTTCAACCGCGGACAATCGTCTATTTTGGAACAGTAGAGATTCCGCAGAAAAACCCCTCTATTTTAGTCCTGTTTTTTCCAAACTCCGCCCTGAACCGGGAATAGTTCGGAAAATGGGTTTTGACATCCGGTTTTTAGCGGCAGCGACTTAGAACGTACGCGAA
>JAQTYB010000107.1 GCA_028688475.1 Elusimicrobiales bacterium | reverse complement strand
TGGGAGGCTGCGGCGCCTGCGAGGCCGATGTCAACGTTTTGGGAACTCCCGTGTTCGATTTGGGACGATTCGGCGTCCAGTTTGTCGCGTCGCCGCGGCACGCCGACGGGCTGCTGGTTACCGGCCCCGTGACGAAAAATATGGAGTCCGCCCTGCGCGCAACATATGACGCCGTGCCGTCGCCGAAAATAGTTATAGCCGCCGGCGCCTGCGCGATTTCAGGGGGGATATATTCTGGACACTCCGAAACCCGCGGTATTCCCGCCGATATTCCCGTAAGCCTCTATATCCCCGGCTGCCCGCCTCATCCGCTCACCATTCTCGACGGCATACTGCGTCTCCTCGGCAGAATAAACCGGTAACGCAAACCTCTCATAGTCTATTGCAGGACCTACGCCTGTTGCCCTTTAGACCTATATACCATATAGGTCCTTTGGCCCATGCGGGATAGGTCTTCTGGCGCTATAACAAAACCAGCAATATCTGTGTTCCGCCGTAAACTGGGTTTATCCAGCGGCGGAAGGACGGATGTTTTGCAACTCAATTCCGGTATAAGGTCCGTCCTGCCGACGTTTTGAGTTTGGAGCCGTAAATCACCAGGAGGCGTTGCGTGCGCAAAAACAGAAAAAACTTGCTGAAGCTGTTGCCGTCCATTCTGGCGCTGCTTGTGTTCGCCGGAATTTCTTTCGCTCAGGATATATCCTCGCTCACGCCGGAAGAGCAGGTGGCGAAAATCAATGCGCTGCTCGCAAAAAAAGGCGGGAAGCCCGGCTGGGTGGCGGGTATCACGTCCCTTTCCCGGTTGTCGCCGGAAGAGTGGGCGTTGAGAAACGGCCTCAACTTCAGGCCGCTAAAAGCGCCGCCCATCGCCAGGTCCGAGCTCAAGATAGACACTCCCGCTTCCATAGACTGGAGAGACAACGGCGGAAATTATGTTTCCGGCATACGCAACCAGGGAGGCTGCGGCTCCTGCTGGGCGTTCTCGCTGACCGCCGGACTGGAAGCCTACGTCATGCGCACCAAGCACCGCCCCGGCGCCGACCCGGACTTATCCGAACAGGTGATGCTGTCCTGCAGCGGACTGGGAGACTGCAAAGGCGCCATGACGCTCGACGGCGACTACATCAAGACCACCGGTCTGCCGCCGGAAAAAGACTACCCTTATATCGTCGCCAACGGCAACTGCTCCGATGCGGCGCAGGGCTGGCAGCAGCGGACTGAAAAGATAATGTCCTGGAGTTCCATCCCCCAGGAACTCTCCGCCCTCAAAGCGGCCCTTGTGAAATTCGGTCCTCTGCCTACGGCGCTGCTGGTATTCCAGGACCTTGAGCACTACAGGTCGGGAATATACACCCATGTCGCAGGCACCCTGCCCCAGGGCCATGCCGTGCTGCTGGTGGGCTATAACGACGCGGAGCAGTATTTCATCGTGAAAAACAGTTGGGGAACCGACTGGGGCGAAGACGGCTATTTCCGAATAGCCTACTCGCAGATGGACAACGAGGTCAGATTCGGCATGGCAACCGTGGCCATGCAGGAGACGCTCTCCAGCGCCGCCTCGCCGCTGCAGCAGAAGCTGGAAGCCAGCGGTTTCAACATGGACCGTCCGGACGCCGCGCTGCCGCTGAGACAACTGTCCGCGTTCTAATCGAAGCATTTGCAAGTAAAGCCGGCGCAGCGCAAAAGCCTGCGCCGGCTTTTCGCTCATTATTGTTGTAAAATATAGCGTATGAAAGCCGCGCTTCTTTTCCTGGCCATGATAACGCTCCTGCTGCCCGCGCAAGCGCTGGCCGACCCTATGGCCGACTCGCGCAAGGCTTACGAGGCGGGGGATTTCGCGCAGGCGCAGAAATTTATGCTCATGGCGGCGGAGGCCGGAAACGCTCAGGCGCAGCACGGTGTGGGCATAATGTACGAACGCGGGCGCGGCGTGGAGCGGGATTACAAGAAAGCGGCTGAGTGGTATCTTAAGGCCGCGGCGCAGGGAAACGCCGCCGCGCAGAACAATCTCGGCTATCTCTATTATACGGGCCAGGGCGTAGGGCAGGATTACAAAAAGGCTTTCGCTTGGTATGAAAAAGCCGCGCAAAACGCGGACTCTCCGTCTGATATCCGGGCCATGTCCTGGAGCAATATCGGCAATATGTATTTTCACGGACACGGAACCGCTAAGGACTACAAAAAAGCCGCCGAGTGCTACCGCAAAGCCGCGCAGGGCGGCAATCTTTACGCCATGAACAATCTCGGCTACCTTTACGAGCGCGGCTTCGGCGTGGAGCGCGATACCGCCGCAGCGGCGCAATATTACCGCCAGGCCGCAGAACAGGGTCTTCCCGCGGCGGAGCAAAACCTCGCCATCATGGCCGAGGCCGGCTGGAGCAGGTCCGGCGCCCCTAAGGAGACGTTTGACTGGTACGCCAAATCCGCCGCGTCGGGGAGCGCATTCGCGCAGTACAAGCTAGGCAGGATTTACGAACTCGGGCGCGGCGCGCCAAAGGACAGCGTCGCGGCTTACCGCTGGTATCTCGCCGCGTCCAAAAAAGGCTTCAAGCCCGCGCTTGACGCCGCCGCCAGACTCAAAAACGCGTTGACGCCGGACCAGTTGCGCGACGCGCAAAAACAGGAGGGGGGCGCTCAATGAGAAAAGCGCTGCCGCCCATGCTTCTGGCGCTTTGCTGCGCGTTTTCGGGCTGTTTTTCAAACGCGGTGGTGGCCGTGAGCAAAAACTACAATGCCGCTTCGGTCCGGCGGGTGGCGCTGCTCGCGTTCACGGACTATCCCGGCATGCAGGGCTCAGGCGAAATAGCGGCGGGCACCTTTGAGAAATATCTGCTCGACGCGGGTTACGCCGTGGTCGAACGGCGGCAGGTGGCGCAGATATTGAAAGAGCAGTCCTTGAATGTCTCGGGCGCGATAGACCAGACCGAACTGCGCAGCATAGGCAGGCTGCTGGGCGTTGACGCGCTGGCTATGGGCAACATCACGGAATTTTCCGACGTGAGCCGTCAAACGGTGCTGGTGGACGTGGTGCAGGAGCAGATGGACCCCATTTTCGGACAGGTGGTCACCACGAGCCGGCGTGGAAACGAAACGGTGCAAACCACCCAGAACGTGATAACAGGCTACAACGCCAGCCACACAAGCCAGGTGCTGCCGGAAACCCAGACCCTGCCCGCCCGGGCGGGAATTTCGGCGCGGCTGGTGGACGCGCAGACCGGCGAAATCCTCTGGAGCGCGTCCGCGCGCGGGACGGGCGACAGCCTGTCCGCCGCGTCGGAAAACTCCGCCGCCGCGCTGATGAAAGCCGTCCTCAAAAAACTGAAGGAAATCTCGAAATAAAATTGCGTTACTTGTACTGAAGCAGCACCGCGTCCTTTTTGCCGTGGAACTGCGGAACCTGGTCGCGCCCGAAATCCCGGCGGGCCACGTAGGTCACATCCTCGGCGACAGCCTGCGTCAGCGCGTCGAAATCCAGTTTGCCGCCCTGCGCCGCTTTCGCTGATATCTGCCCCAGCAGGTAGTAGGTGAAGAGGGAATGCCCCTTGCCGTCATACCAGCTGGAAATCTGGCTGCCGGACGACGAGGTGAACACGTTGATATTGGCCAGGACATCCTGTTTCGGGCGCAGCGCCAGCGGGCTGGCGCTTTTCAGCAGCGTGCCCGCCGGAGAGCCGCCGGAAAAGCAGGCGTCAATAAAAACATTGACCGTGCGGGCGGGCAGTTTGGCGAGGTTTTTATATAACACGTCAAGCGGATAGCCGTCCGTTTTGACATAATCGGGCGAGCCGTCCACGGGAATGAAGTAAGCCTTCCCGTCGTTCGTGTCCGGCGCGCCGTGCCCGGCGTAATAGACGAACACGTCGGATTTCCCGGACTTGACGTAATTTGACACCTGCCCCTGAGAATTGTCCCGCGTGCCGAAAATGCGGTTGAACTGCGCCAGCGTGGGGTTTTCCGCGTAGATTATGTTTCCTTCGGGAATGCCGAAAGCTTTCACGAAATAATCCCGCATCAGCCGCGCGTCGGCGAGCGCGTATTTTACGGCGGGAATGTCTTTGTTGACATACGCGGACGGCGCCATTATGACGCCTATCGCGTCGGGGTTGGGCTTGCCGGCGGGTATTTCGAACTCCCATTTCGCGGCAAGCTCCGGCGCGGCGGACGCGGAGACGCCGACAGTCTCGCTTTCGCCGGTTATTGCGCCGACCACCTCCATCCCGCGGTTCAAGCCAGTTTCATACCGCGGCGTACCGAAAAACTCTTCTTCCTGCTGCGGAGCGCTTTCACCGGATATCTGCTCCCCGCCGCCTGCGGGCGGAGCGCTTTGCGGCGCGGCGGCGTCCTCCGCCGGATATGCGGACTGCGCGGTATTTCCAATGATGATGATTTGGCCGGCCGGCACGCCGGACAGCATGCGCGCCTGGCCGACCTGCTGCGGCGTCAGCCTGTCTTGCAGCGCGCGCATCCTGGCGTCCGCCCGCCGGTCGCCGCGCGCCGCCGCGCGCATGTACCACTTGAGCGCCTGGACAGGGTCCCGCCGCGCGGATTCGGTCGAGTACGAGAAACCTTTGCCGGACTGAGCCGTTCTGACTGTATCCGGCCTTCTGCGGGTGCCGTAAAAGACGTTTGGGTTTCGCAGAATGGCGGAACGGTTCGCGTGTTCAGGCCGCGTCTTAAGCGGCGCCTGAACGCCGGGGACGGCGGGTTTTTCCGGGCGGACGCTGGCGGAGGCGGGGTTGCGCGCGTGCTGCCCCGCAATCGCTTTCCTGCGTTCCCGCGCCGCCTGCTGAACGGCGAAACCGGCATGTGCCCCTGCGGTTGCCGGTTTTGCCTTGTGCGGACGATTGTTGACGTCATTATCCTGCGCCGGTCCCTGTCCTATCGTTTGAGCGGGCGCGGTTCCGGTGAAAAAAACAATCAGCGCGGCCGCGGTTGCGAAAAAACGTCTCATGGTAATCTCCCGGTGTACGGCTATGGCTGTTTTTTGGATTCCGTTTTTTTGTTCGCGCATTTTACGATGCGGTACGGCAGCAATCTCATAGCCCAGGCGGACCGCTCAAGCCCGGCAAGCCGTTTGGACACGGCCATGAAATCGCCGGGGCCCGCCGCCGCGCCCGGGGCGGCGGCTGCCTCGAAAAGAGGCTCTTTTTTGGTCATGATTATCTGGAACAGCTCAAAGCTCTCCGCCGCGCCTTCGGGCAGAACCGCCTCCAGCGCGGCCTCGTCTTTGGGGGGGAACTGAAAGGTTTCCCCTGCCTTGAGTTTGTCGAAGCGCGCCCCGGCATAAGGAAAAATCAGCGCGGCGTTTTTGCCTTCGTCAACTGAAATTATATTCAGCCAGGAATCCCGCGTGGCTTTGAGCGAAACGGAAACGGCGTCACCCTCGCAGTATTCCGGGCGCAAACCGTCCAGCGAAATCTCGAATCCGGCGTCCGGCTCGCCCCTGAAAGTTATCTTTCCCGCGAGCGTGACGGTGCAGGAGGCGTCTCCGTCCCTGCCGAGAACGCACTCCGGCCCCGCGCTGCGCTCGTATTGCGCGACGCCCGACGAGAACACGCTCAGCACGCTGGCTATGAATTGCGAAGCCGCGCCGCCCTGCGCCGCCAAATCGTGATAGCCGTAAAAAACGTCCACTCCGTTTTTAGCCAGCGCTTTTGAAAGCGCGTCCTGCTCGGCGCGGTTCTGGGCGTCCAGGAGCCGCTCGTATTTGGAGGAAGAGCCGGTGCCGGTTTCCACGAATTCGACGGTTTTTGCGCAGACGGTGCCGCAGAAAAACAACAGCGCAACGGACGCCGCGCAAACGGGGCGTATTAGACTTGCTCCCGAATAATTTTTTGGGCAAAAATCACGGCTTTTAGCTTGCAGCTTCGCGGGCTTCGGCTCACACACCCCGCCGGAGTGTGCTCGCCTGCGCCCGCTTCGTTGCAAGCCAAAATCCTGTCTTTTTGCCTCATAAACCTTATTCGGGAGCAAGTCTATTGTTTTCATGCGCAAATTCTACCAAATCGGGGGAAAGTCCTGATTGGCAAGTTCACTTCGGCGGATAGCCTTCCAGGCAGACGCTGGCGTTAGTCTTGCCGCCCTGCGCGAGGGCTTTTTTCACTACCGGAAATATCAGCTTGGAGGTTGCCAGCGACACGCGCACGCAGCCGTGCGAGGCGGGCTGCCCCAGCAGGTCTTCATGCTCGGTCGCGTGGATGGCGATGTTGCCGTTGAAAAACACCGCGTTGGGCATGGGCGCGTTGCCGTACAGGCTGGAGCGGTGGCTCGCGTCGAGAAAGTCGGGAGCGTAGCAGTTGCCGCGGCCGGGCGTGCGGTGGCCGGCCGCGCCGGAGGATATGGGAAAGGTGCCGTTGAGGTCCGCGGACACCACCGTGAGCCGCTGTCTGGCCAGGTCCACGGTGATTCGCACGGCGGCTTTTTGCGCGATATCGAGCGGAACGGGGAAGCGTCCCGAGGATTGTATGCTGTCGGGCAGGCCGAAGACGAGGCCCACCACGTCCGAATCCTCCTCGTCTATAAATTTGTCGGGATTGGCTTTGGCCTCCCTCACTTTGTCTATCAGCCAGGTGTCAACGGACGCTTCGACCGAATTGAGGGAGGGAACGGCAAGGCTTTCCGCCGCTTCCAGGTTTTTGGGGCCCGCCGTTCTGCTCAACTCGTCAAAAGAGCCGCCCGCGTAACCGCAGGCCGCCGCGGCGCACAGCAGGGCCGTTCCGAATACCGCCGGTATGAGTTTCATCAATTCCCCTTGAAAATCTCCGCTGAGGTTAAACCGCTATCTACTGAGCTTCACACAATTCCTTAACATGTTGGAGGCTCAGATTTGGCCGCAGGCTAGGCGCGACGACGCCGGCCAGCCAACATGTTAAGGAATTGTGTGAAGCTCAGTAATAAAAGGCTAGCGTATTTCCCGTTCCCTCACTAGAGTCTAAAGGCCCAAAAGCAAAATGTTTTTTGGCCCATGCCAAAGTGCCCTTTAGACCTATGCGGCATTTTTAGGCGTTGCTAATCATATAGATACGATAAAACATGCTCTTTGTGGAATAAAAGCAGAACGCTCAGAAATAACATGTGCCAGGTCTTCGAATAGCAAAAAGTCCGTCTGCGCAGCCTCGCCAGATAATG
>JAQTYB010000106.1 GCA_028688475.1 Elusimicrobiales bacterium | reverse complement strand
ATGCGTCAAAACACACAAAACGCGCGACAAAACAGCCTTATAAAATGCGTTGCAAGAAAAATAGTGCCTAAAAAACGGAAATAACCACCTACTGCCCGCTCAACTACACCTTACCTGAGGATTGGGGACCTCCGGCTTTTTTTCCAACTCGCCGTTACGACGGAGCGCAGTCCGCCGCGCGGCGTGAAATCGCCGGTCACGGTGATTTTTTTGGGGCTGGCGGCGCGGACGGCATCGTCGAGAATGCGGTTGGCGATGTTTTCCATGAAGATGCCAGTGTCGCGGTAGGCCAGCAGGTAATATTTCAGGGACTTAAGCTCCAGGCACAGTTTGTCCGGCACGTATTCGATGGTAATTACGCCGAAATCGGGGAGCCCCGTCTTGGGACAGACCGAGGTGAATTCGGGATTGACTATTTTTATCTCGTAATCGCGGCGGTACTGGTTCTGCCAGCATTCCAGCGGCGGCAGCGAAACCCTGTTGCCTTTGGCGGCATGCGCGGCGGTGTAGCCGTAGACGTTTTTGCTTTTCATAATTTCATGCTCCTCAGCCTTAGAGAATTCAGCACGACGGAAACCGAGCTGAGCGCCATGGCCGCGGCGGCCAGCGACGGCGGCACCAGGATATGCGTCCACGGATAAAACGCGCCCGCCGCCATGGGTATCAAAACGATGTTGTAGAAAAACGCCCAGAAAAGATTCTGGCGGATGACGCGCATTATCAGCCGGCTCAGGACTATCGCATCGCCCACCGCGTCGAGGCTGGGGCGCACCAGCACCATGTCCGCCGCCTCGACCGCCACGTCGGTGCCCGATGAGAACGCGATGCCGATGTCGGCGCGGGAAAGCGCGGGCGCGTCGTTGAAGCCGTCGCCCACCATGGCGGCGCGGCGGCCCTTGCCCTGCAACTCGGCCACCAGGCGCGCCTTTTCCTCCGGCAGCACCTCGCCGTAGAATTCCCGTATACCGGCTTGCGCCGCCGCGGAGGCGACGGCTTCCTTCCTGTCGCCCGAAACCAGCGCCACCTCGAGCCCCATGCCGCGCAGCCGCTCCACGGCGGCTTTGGCCGACGGCCTGAGCCGGTCGGAAAGCAGTATGCGCCCCAGAAATGCGCCGCCGGCGGCCACCGCCACCACGGAGCGGCTGTGCGCCGCGCCGGTTTCCGGCGGCAGTTTGACGCCGTTGGCCGCGAGCCATTCCGGTTTTCCCGCCAGTATCTCCGCCGCGCCGAAAGACGCTTTTATCCCCAAGCCGGGATACGCCTGCGCCGAATCCGGACGCTGGGCGGCGATGCCGCGCGCGGCGCAATATTTGCGCACGGCCTCCGCGAAGGGATGTTCCGACGCGGACTCCGCCATAAGCGCGTGGCGCAGCAGGAAATCTTCCGAGCAGCCCTCCGGCAGGACTTTTTCCACGGCGATATCGCCCATGGTAAGCGTGCCAGTCTTGTCTAGCACCACCACGCCGAGTCCGCCGGCGCGCTCGAGCGCCTCGGAATTGCGTATCAGCACTCCCATGCCGGCGGCGCGGTCGAAACCAACCGCCACCGCCATAGGCACCGCCAGCCCCATCGCGCAGGGGCAGGCCACGGCGAGCACCGCCACGAAAACGCTTATCCCCCGCGAAAACGAATCCGCGCCGCCGAACTTCATCCACAACAGCCCCGCCGCCACCGCGACCACGAAAACCGCGGGCACGAAATAGTAGGAAATCCGGTCCACCATATGCTCCACCGGCGCTTTCTCAATCTGGCTGCGGCGTACGGCTTCTATTATTTTGGAAAGCGCGGTGTTTTCTCCCGTGCCTGTGGCGCGGCAGGCCAGCGCGCCCTGCTTGTTGATGGTGCCGCCGAAAACGCGCGAGCCGGGCATCTTGTCTGCGGGCAGGCTCTCGCCGGTGAGCAGCGACTCGTCCGCCGAGGAAACGCCCGTCAACACCTCGCCGTCCGCCGGAAACTGCTCGCCGGGGCTCACCAGGAATACCTGCCCCGGCCTTAGCAGCGCGGCGCGCACTGTTTTTTCCTTTCCGTTTTCCACTATCCGCGCGAACCTCGGCGCCATGCGCATCAGGCGCAGTATGGCCGAGCCGGCGCTTTTTTTGGAGCGGCTTTCCAGCCAGCGCCCGAAGTTGATGAAGGTGACGAGCAGCGCCATGTCGGCCCAAAGCGGCACGGAGCCCGCCGGCAGCAGCCCCGGAAACGCGGCCAGCGCGGCGCTGTAGGCGTAGGCCGTGGTGGCGCTCATGCTGACGAGGGTGTTCATGTCCGGCGAAAGCGCGCGCGAGGCGCGCAAAAACCCGGCGTGGAAATGCGCCGCGCACCACGCCCATACCACCGTGGCCGCCAGCCACACGGTATAAGGCGAAAGCGAAAAATATCCAGCCGAAAGTATGAAAACCGAAAGCGCGGCCGCGCCCAGAAAGCGCGAGAGATACATTTTCGCCTCGCGCTCCAGTCCGAGGATGACAAGGTTCTCGCGCGGGCCGGACTGCTCCGAAACCTCCAGCACTTTATAGCCGAGCCGTTCGATTACGGCTTTTATCTCATCCGGGCCGGTGAGAGCCGTGTCGTAGGTTATATAGGCCGTTCTGGTGGGAAGATGGACCGAAACCGACTCGACGCCGCCTATCGCCGCCACCACGCGCTCTATGCGCATGACGCAGGAGGCGCAATGCACCCCCTCCAGCGGCATGACGAGCTTTATTTTATCCGGCATGGCAAGTCTAATTCAGCCCGTTGGCTTTGCGCCAGCCGGCTTCGATGCCGGACAGGCCCTGCCATTTGCCGCGCCAGGCGAGCTGGGCCGCGTTGTCTATATCTGAATTTTCCTTGAGCGCCTTGAGGAACACCGCGAACGACAGCTGCCCGCCCTCGTCTAGCAGGTAGCGCACAACGCTTTCGCACTGCATGTACCAGTTGTCGCGCAGGCGGCTGGAATCGTCCTGCATGGGGGAATAGCCCGTCAGCATGGTGAAATTCATCGCGCCGGTCCGTATGGCCGCGGCGGCGTCCGCGCGGAAAGCGCCGAGCGTGTCGCCCGCGATGGCAGAGGTTTCCATATATACCGCCAGCCCCTCGTTAAGCCAGCGCAAATCGGGGCGCGGCCTGCCCATGAACTCGCCGAAAATGACGTGGGTCATCTCGTGGGCCAGCACGCGCTGCGCGTCGGTGCCGTCGTAGAGCATTATCGCGTTGTGCAGCGTCGTCCCCGCCGACCACGCCGGCTGGCCGCTTTTGGCCAGATATTCCTCGCGCGTGGAGTAGACCACAAGCTCGTAGGCGTTGTCCGAGAGGAACGAATAAAGGCCGGTGGCGCGCATCACGGCCTCGTAATCCTGCTCGGCCAGCTTGCCGTAGCGCTCGGCGTCGGCGGAAGAGGAGGCGCGCACTATGAAATGCAGCGTCTGCGTTTCGGAAAGGCCGGACTGTATGCCGAACTGGCTCACGCGCACCGCCCGCGCGCGCGCGGGCTGCGCCTCCTGCACCGGCACATCCACGCAGGAGCAGAGAAACAGCGCGCACAACGGCAAAAAACGGGGCAATCGCTTCATCACGCCGCGGAGTCCTTCACATCCTGGAGTGTATGCTGAGCATGGAGGAAATATAGGAAATCTCATCCACATAAACCGCGAACGGACGCTCCAGAGAGGCTTTCGCCGGAATGTCGTACCTTACATGCGCGAGCATGAAGTCCGGGAGCGAAAAGCCCCCCATCCTCAGCGTTTTGAACGTGACGGCGATACCGCCGGAGGCCGCGTCCTTTTTTATATAAGCCTTGCCGCTGAACTGCACGTCCCGGTATTTGCCTTCCACTGCCGCGATATCGGCGTCGGGATTGTTCTGCGGCGGCTCGCCCGATGCCGGCGGCGCGCCGCCGAATGCCACCTTGAACTGCTGGAGCCCGGCAACGAGTCTCGGCAGATATTCAATCGCGAAGCGGTCGCTTATCGAGGCGTCCTCCACTTTAAGGGCGGCGAGCTTGAGCACTTTGATGGCGTTGGTCCTGCCCACATCGTCTACCGTGAAAGCGATGTCTTTCAGTTGCAGGCGTATGCCGTATATCTCCGCCTGGCCGGAATAAACCACGCCGAAGGCGACTTTGGCCCAGTCGTAAACCTGTTTCTGCGCGTTCCAGGGGCCTAACTCAAGCTCCACCTCGTTGACGGTAAGACCGCCCAGGCTCATGGTTTTCAGCGCCAGCCGTCCGCTCGGATAAGGCTGGGCCGGGAATTTGCGCTGCGCGTACAAAACGGCGGATTCGCCGTTATCGAACTGGTATTGGGATTTCTTTTCGTAAACCGCGGCGAACCAGCCGGCGGGATTGGCAATGTCTCCAAACCGCGCGGCGAGCGCCTGAGTGGAGGTGTCCACCGGGGCCAGCAGCAACTCCGGGTAAACGGCGGGGGAGGAGCTTTCGTCTATGAAGGTCACGCCGGAAACGCCCAGCCGGCTCGCGCGCCAGTTGAGGTAATACGGTTTCACGGACGGACTTTTCACGACGGCAACCACGGCCTCGGCGCCGTTCGCCGCCGGCGGCAGGCCGCGTAGCGATGCCAGCATGGAGTCGAAATTGGCGCCGGAGCGGGAAGCCTGGCGCCCTTCCCACACGGCGACGGGGCGGCCCTTGATATAGATATGGGCGGGCAGCAAAATGCCCGCCTGATAAGCTAGGCTGAACACCGCCAGCGCCGGCCAGGCCGCCAGCCGCAGCGGCGGCGGCAGCATGACCGCGCAGGCCACGGCGCAGCCGGTGAGCGAAGGCAGATAGAACGCCGTCTCCCGCACGGAGAACACGCTCAGCAGCACAAGCGGCGCGCCGAACCAGTAGGCGATATCCGTCCGAAAGGGAAACGCCGCGAAACGCGCGGTGAAAAACCACGCGCCCAGCGCCACAGACGCCAGCGCGAACGGCAGTTGCAGGGCGTCCACGGATTTGTACGCATACCAGCGCATGTTGCCAAGCACCGCGTAGACGTGCTCAGGCAAATGCTGCATCAGGCGCGACGAGTCGAAAGCCGCCAGCGCCGGCATGATATGCGCCGTGAACCACAGCGCGAGACCGGAAAAATTGGTCAGCAGCCAGAGCGCGTAAATCCCCAGGCACGCAAAGAACACGCGCATTATCAGGCTGCGGGTGACATGGCTGAGCATGCCGTACGGGAGCATGTTCAAGACCGGGAATACGCAAACCGGAAACGCCCAGGAGGTGAGAAGGCCCGCCAGCGAGCAAAGCCCCCACAGGTAAGTCCACACCGGCGTGCGGAATTCCTCCGTCCAGATGAAAGTCGCGTATGTGCCGGCGGTGAAGGCGATGAGCGCGAGGTCCGGCGAAATACGCTGCGCGCTTTCCAGCACGAAAGGCAGGCTCGACACTATGGCCGCCGCCAGCAGCGCGGCCTGGTTTATCCTGCAGCGGCGCACGATGAGATAGACCGAGGCGCACAACAGCAGGATGTAAAACGAGTTGAGCATCATCGCCGCACCCACTGCTTTGGCCGGCCAGTGCCGCACAACCGGAACCAGCGTCCAGTAATAAAACGGCGCCGCCGGCAGTCCGTCCGCGGACGGAGGCGATTTGAGCATGCCCATGATGTCGCCTTTGGCGAGCGTCTGGGAATAATACTGCGCGTTGGACAGCGCGGCGATTTCAGAGGCGTCCAACTGGCGGTTGTCGCGGCCCACCCACAGCGCCAGCAGCAGCGTCTGCACCAGCGCGA
This sequence comes from Elusimicrobiales bacterium, assembly GCA_028688475.1. Taxonomy (GTDB): domain Bacteria; phylum Elusimicrobiota; class Elusimicrobia; order Elusimicrobiales; family Elusimicrobiaceae; genus JAQTYB01. Next base: position 1,502 of record JAQTYB010000106.1, on the reverse strand, counting down.
TGGCTATAACCCCAAGCAGCCCTTTCCAGACTTCGGGCCTTTTGTCCTCGTTGGAAACGGGGGTGACGGCTTCCTTTTCGAAGTAGATGCTCTCCATCACCATGCGCATAAGGCGCATTTGCGCCAGAAAACCTTTCGGCTTGGCGCCGTTCGTCAAAGCGTCGTTGTTTGGCTGGTTCATATATTGGTTACGTTGCCCGGCTGTCCAAAAGCCGCGCGGTTTTCAGCTTGCGTCCGGCTAGTGTGTATGGGTGTCCTCCGCGCCAGGCTGGTGCGAATGAATGTCCTCATCCGCATGAGGATTGGAAGGATTGTTTTTGAGGGCCGAAATTATCGCGTCATACTGCGCCGCGTTTATCGGGTCCGCCTTCTTTGCGGCGGCATAGGCGCGCATCGCATGGTCGGCATTTCCCACCCGGGCGTAGTAGTCGCCGACCAGGGACAATACCGCGGCGCTCGACGGCGCGTGTTCGCGCGCGTTGACGATATCGTCCAGCACGCCTTCGGTGTATCCCGCGGACAGCATGGCGCGGGCGCGCAGGTAGTTGCCCTCGAAATTCTCAGGAGAAAGCTTTGTCAGCTTTCCGAAATCCTCAATCGCGCCGTCGAAATCCCGCCCGGCCTGCCGCACCAGCCCGCGCATACGGTAGGCGGCGTAGAATCCCCGTTTGAGTTCCACGGCCCTATTTAGATCATTGAGCGCCGCCGGCAGGTTTTTGAGCGCGAAAAAGATCATGCCCCTGTTATAGTACGCCAGCGGCAGGCCATTATCCAGGGCGAGCGCGCGGTTGAAATCGTCCAGGGCGGAGGGTATTACCCCCATGCCGTAATAGGCCGAGCCGCGGTTGAGGTAAGCCAGCGCATAGTCGGGCTTAATGCTTATGGCTTTTGAAAGCGTTTCGACCGCTTTGGGATAAAGGGCCATGTCAACGTAAAGCGCGCCCAGGTTGTTGTACGCCTCGAAATATGCAGGGTCTGCCTTTATGGCAAGCTCGTAATCCCGCGCGGCAAGCTGCCGGTCCTGATTCTTTTCATGGGCGAGGCCGCGGTTGTTGAGCGCCGGCGCGCAACCGGGCCTCGCCGACAGCGCCTTGTCATAAAGCGCTATGGCCTCGAACCAGGAGCCGGCCCTGAGCTTGTCGTTTGCCTGCTCAAGCAGTTCCTTGCGGGCGCAGCCCGCAAACAGCAACGCCAGCAGCGAAACCAAAAACATTCCTCTATTCATTTTGTCTCCTCGGAAGGCGGTTTGTCCGCGCCGTTGAAGCAAAACGCGAACGCCATAAGCGCCGCGCCAACGCTGATGAACGAATCCGCCGCATTGAAAACAGGCCACACCCTGAAATCTATGAAATCCGTAACCGCTCCGTAGGCAATCCTGTCCCACAGGTTGCCGAGCGCTCCTCCGGCCACCAGCGCCAGACCTGCCGCCGCGAGAGCGCCGCCGCCTTCCTCGATTCTTTTCCTGTAGAGGAACAGCCCCGCCAGCATAGCCGCCGCGAAAG
>JAQTYB010000017.1 GCA_028688475.1 Elusimicrobiales bacterium | reverse complement strand
CAAGCCGCAATTCAGATGAAACCGGGTATCGCAAGGCTCCAGACAAGAGCCACGGCGGCGCAGGCCAGCGGCACGGCTAACGCCCGCAGCGCGAAATCCCAGACGGGAAAATTCATGTCCAGCGCGCGCAGATAGGCGGACGCCGCCGCTATCCCGCACGCCGGCGCAATCCAGAGAAACCCGGGGGCGAGATAAAAACTGTCCAGCCCCAGAAACATCTGGCAGGCCAGCGACAGGACCGACACCGACAGTAAAATGGAGGTCATCAGCCGCAGGCAGGCCATGCCCAGAAGCCGGGACCAGCCGAATCTCCCCAGCGCGGCCATGAGCGCCCCGCAGACAAGCAGCAGCGAAGGCAGCGCGGACAGCGAAACCGCTATCGCGCGCTTGTACTCCATCAAAGTCAGCCGCGTGACGATAACGCGCTCCTTTGCCGCTACGGCGTACAGCAGCGCCCGCTCCAGCGCCGGATTGCGCTTGAACAGGGCGATGAAATGTTTCCTCCGCTCCCGTTTGCGTTCGAGCGAAGTGAAGGCAAGCGCCGCGGCGGGCGAGGTCTTGACGTAGAAATTGCGTTCTTCGGGAGTCATGGAAGCCAGCTCTTTTTGCAGCCCCCCGTCCAGGTCGAGGATACCCGCCGCGTCCGGCTTTGCCGCGCCGGAGGCGTACGCGCCGAGCGGACCGCCCTGCGCGGTTGCGCGCCGGCTCATCATGGACGGCACCGACAGCATGACTACCGACATCAATATCATAACGCACATGCTGAAAAAAGCGCCGCGCATAATATATGGTCAGTTATCCGCCAGCGAGCCGAAAACGCGGGAGGCGGGCTGGATGTAAGCGAAAAGCTGCCCCGGCTGGTCAAGCCCTGTTTCAGCGATTACGCTGTTGAGGATTTTTTCCGCCGCGTATTCGGGCGCCGCCGCCAGCACCACCTGTTTTTCGCCCTCGATAAGGCGGCCCCAGAATCCCAGTTTCTGGCGCATGCCGCTGCCGCGCGCGTAATAATAGGTGACGCCGGCGGCCCCGGCGCGCAGCATGGCGTCCGCCACGGCAGCGCCGTCCTTGCGCTGCACGACGATTGTGATTACGGCCTGCATCGTTTCTTCCATCCCGGCACCCTCCAGGCAAAGCTGTAGTTAATTCTCCGTTTTTTGCAGGCAAAGGTCAATAAATTGCATATAATCTGATGGCGGACCGGCAGTTTTATGCACGAACACAGCGGACACCATCACCATGACCGGCGCGAAACGCCGCGCGGGCGCGCGCTTAAAATAACGTTCGCCATAACGGCGGCTTTCATGGCCGTGGAACTGGCGGGCGGACTGCTGACCGGCAGCCTGGCGCTCGTCTCCGACGCGGCGCACATGCTGACCGACGCCGCCGCGCTGGGCCTGAGCCTTTTCGCGTTTTCCATGAGCGCAAAAAAAGGCTCGGCGGAAAAAACTTTCGGCTACCACCGCGCGGAGGTGCTCTCCGCGCTGGCAAACGGCATCACGCTGTGGCTCATCTGCGGGTTCATCATCCGCGAGGCCTGGGACCGTTTCCATTCATCGTCGGACATCGCCGCGGGCCCGATGCTGGCCGTGGCGGCGGCGGGGCTTGCCGCCAACATAGCCTGCGCGTGGATTCTGCACGGGGAGCATGAGCGCAGCATCAACGTGCGCGGCGCGTTCCTGCATGTGCTGACGGATTTGCTGGGCTCTGTGGCGGTAATCGCCGCCGCGCTGATAATAATGTTCACCGGCTGGAAGGCGGCGGACCCGCTGCTGTCGCTCGCGATAGTGGCGCTTACGCTTTGGAGTTCATGGGGCTTGGTGCGCGATTCGGTTCATATACTTATGGAAGGCGCGCCCGCGCATATAGACCGCGAGGAAGTGCGCAAGGCGCTTGCCGCAATACCGGGCGTGCGCGGCGTGCACGAACTTCATCTGTGGACGCTCACCAGCGGGCGCGAGGCGCTGAGCGCGCACCTGCTGGTCGAAAACACCGCGGAGTCTGACAGGATTTTAGGCGAGGCTGACTGCGCGCTGGGCCGGAATTTCAACATTTCCCACACCACACTGCAAATCGAAACCGAAAAACGCGAAAACTCCTGCGACAGCGAACACTGCTGCGGTATCTAGTCTTGCTGCGACATAAACACAACAAAGCTACAGGGCTGCATTTTAGCCACGAAACACACGAAATACACAAAAAAGAGCCTTTTCAATTACAACAACAGCACTCAGCCGCAGATGAACGCAGATTTTCGCGGATAAAGGCGGACAAAAGCAGTTTTGTTTTTAATCTGCGAATATCTGCGTTCATCTGCGGCTAAAACTCCGTTGTTTGTTCCTCTTTCGTGCATTTCGTGTGTTTCGTGGCTTGTATTCATTAAAGAGGTAGCTGTTTATGACACAGTAAGCCAGTTCTTTATTGTCACTTCGCCAGGAACTGGCGCAGGCCCAGCATGAACATCTGCACCGACATGGCCGTCAGCAGCATTCCCATCAGGCGCGTGACAGCAATCATCGCCCGCTCGCCCAGCAGTTTGTTGATTTGAAACGAGCATAACAGTATCAGCGAGTTCAGCAGCCACGCCACCGCCACCGCGCCGGTCCATTGCGCCATGCGCGACGGTTCGCGCATCGCCATTATGAGCACCACGCTCATCGTTGACGGCCCCACTATCAGCGGCACCGCCAGCGGCACGATGAAAGGCTCGCCCTCGGGGCCGGAGGCGAAGCCGTCGTCTTTCATCGGAAAAATCATTTTCAGCGCGATGAGGAACAGTATTATCCCCCCCGCAATCCCGAGCGAAGGCTGGTCTATGTTCATCCAGGCCAGAAATTTCTGCCCGAAAAACAATGTGAACAGCAGCACGCCGAGCGCGATTAAAAGCTCGCGCGCCACCACCTTGTTTTTTCGCTCCGGCGGCACGTCCTTTAGCGCGGTGATGAACAGCGGCACGTTGCCCAGCGGGTCCATCACGAAAAACAATGTCAGCACGGCGGAGATGAAAGACATACTGTCTCCTAAAGTTCCAGCGCCTTTTTGACGGCGTTTTCCGCCGTGAAGCCGTATTTCTCAAACACGGTTTCCGCCGGAGCGCTGGCCCCGAAAGTTTCTATGCAGAGCGTCCCGCCGCCGGAGCCTGTCCATTTATGCCAGCTCATCGGCGAGGCGGCCTCCACGGCGAGGCGTTTTGTCACGGCGGGCGGCAGCACGCTGTCGCGGTACTCGCGCGGCTGCTCCGCGAAAATTTCCATGGACGGCATGGACACCGCGCGCGTTTTTTTCCCGCGCATATTCAATTCTTTCGCGGCGGCGACAGCAAGCCGGACTTCCGAGCCGCTGGCGAGAATGATAATCTCCGGCAAACCGGCGCAGTCCGCTACGACGTACGCGCCTTTCAGCACGCCGGAGCGGATGTCCGCCGCGGTATCAAGCGGCGGCAGTTTCTGGCGGGTGAGGGCGAGGCAGACGGGGCCTTTGCGGACGACGGCGGCTTCCCACGCGGCGGCGGTTTCGCGCGCGTCCGCCGGGCGCAGCACAGTCAGGCCGGGAACCACGCGAAGCGAAGACAGCTGCTCCACCGGCTGATGTGTGGGGCCGTCTTCGCCGACGCCGATGCTGTCGTGCGTGAACACGAATATGGAATGGCATTTCATCAAGGCGGCGAGGCGCAGCGAGGGGCGCATGTAGTCTGCGAACACCAGAAACGTCGCGCCGAACGGGATGAAACCGCCGTGCAGCGCCATGCCGTTCACGGCGGCGGCCATGCCGTGTTCCCTGATGCCGAAATGCAGCGTGCGCTCTGGATACTTGAGGAAAGCGGTTTTATTTGAAGGGGCGAGGTCCGCCGAGCCGCCGTAAAAACCGGGCAGCGCCTCCGCCAGCGCGTTGATTGCCTTGCCGGACGCTTCGCGCGTGGCCATAGCTGGCGCGGCGGAAAAATCCGGCAGCGCTTTTGCGAGGTCCGCCGGCATTTCGCCTTTGATGCGCGACGCCAGTTCGGCGGACTCCGCCGGATACTCGCGCGCGTAGGCGGCAAGCCGGTTTTCCCAGTCCTTACGGGCGGCTTCGCCGGAGGCGGCCAGTTCGCCCAGCCGTTGCGCGGCCTGCGGCGGAATGTAAAAAGTTTCATCGGGCCATTTGTAAAACTCGCGGGTGGCTTTGAGCGCCTGCGCGCCCAGCGGCTCGCCGTGCGCTTTTTCGCTGTCTTGTTTGGGACTGCCGCAGCCGATACAGGTTTTCACGCAGATTATGGTCGGTTTTTCCCTCTCCCCAACCGCCCGCGAAAGGGCGGCATGGATTTCCGGCAGCGAGTTGCCGTCAGAAACCGCCAGCGCGTTCCAGCCGCAGGCGCGCAGCCGCGCGGGAATATCCTCGGAAAAAGCGAGCTCTGTTTTGCCTTCAATAGTAATGCTGTTGTCGTCGTAGAGAATGATGAGCTTATTCAGCTTCAAATGCCCCGCCAGCGAAACGGCTTCCTGCGCAATCCCCTCCATCATGTCGCCGTCGCCGGCGATGACGAAGGTGCGGTGGTTGATTATTTCATGGCCCGACTTGTTGTATTTTTGAGCCAGCAGTTTCTCCGCCAGCGCCATGCCGGCGGCGTTTGCCAGTCCCTGCCCGAGCGGGCCGGTGGTGGTTTCAACCCCGGCGGTGTGCCCGAATTCGGGATGACCCGGCGTTTTGCTTTGCCACTGGCGGAAGCGTTTCAACTCCTCAAGCGGCAGGTTATAGCCGGACAGATGCAGCAGCGAGTACAAAAGCGCCGAGCCGTGCCCGGCGGAAAGCACGAACCGGTCTCGGTCAAACCAGAGCGGGGCGGACGGGCTGTGGCGCAGCGCGTAACGCCACAGAACATACGCCATCGGCGCCGCGCCAAGCGGCAGGCCGGGGTGCCCGGAATTGGCTTTTTCCACCATATCCGCCGCCAGCATGCGTATAGTGCTGACGGAAAGCGTGTCAACGGAGTCGAATGCGCGGGTGTTGTTCATAAAAGCGTGTCTCTCTTTAATCCCCAATCAATGCGGACAGTTTCGACGAAAATTCCAGCAGGTGCGCGCGGAATTGCGGCTGTTTCTTCTCGATAAGCGGCAGCAGCGTTTTGCGCACCCAGTTGCGGGTATACTCTTCGGATTCGTTAGTCTCGTCCGTGCGGTATGAAAGATTATTGTGGCGGACATACTCCATAATCTCCCCGCGGGTCACGCATAAAAGCGGGCGGATGAGCTCCACTCCCTCAAATCCCGCGCCAAGCGGACGGCGCGCCGGAATGCCGAGCAATCCCTTTGGATTGGTGCCGCGCAGCAAGTTGAGCAGTATGGTTTCCGCGTGGTCGTCGAGGTGATGCCCAAAAGCGATTTTTGAACAGCGGAATTTTTTGGCGGCTTTATAAAGCGCGCGATAACGCAGGTTGCGCGCGGCGTGCTCAAGACTCAAGCCCTGTTTTTTCGCGGCGGCCTTCGCGTCCACAACCGCGCAGACATACGGAATTTTTTCCGCAAGGCAGAGCTGCCCGACGAATTTGGCATCCGCGTCGGCTTTTTTTCCGCGTATGCCGTGGTTTACATGGCAAACCGCCAGCCGGAAACCGTACCGCGCCGACATTCTGCTTAAAAAGTGCAGCAGGCACACCGAATCCGGCCCGCCGGAAACCGCCGCGAGCACGCCGTCGCCGCGCCTGATTTTAGCGGTCCTGCCGAAAAACGAGACGAGCCTTGCCCACACTCCGGCACAGAATCCGGCGCGTTTCATGGCCTTGTTTTGTTCGCCTTCAGCGTAAATTCGATATTGCGGCAGGGGAACATGAACGCGAAATACTTCTCGTAAAATTCCGGCGAGAAAAACGCCAGCAGCCGCCCCGGCCAGCCGAGCGGGCTTGAGCCGAAGGTAAGCCGCCTGCCCTCCGCGACAAACAGCGCGCCGCCCGCCGCGCCGAAGCTGTTCCAGCTTATATCCGGCTTGCAGTAGGGCAGAAGTATTGAAAGGCTGGCGTGCATGCGGTGGCTCATGTCGCCGTACGACTGGTAGGACGAAAAATGCGGCGTTATTATTTTGACAACGCAGTCCGGCGCGGATATGCGGTGGATTTCGCGCATGGCGGCGTCGGGATTGGCGATATGCTCCAGCAGATGTTCCGCAATAATTTCGACGCAGCAGGAATCCTCGAACGGCCACGGAAACGAGTTCAAATCGGCCACGATGTCCGCCGCGCCGCCGGCGGCCCAGTCAACGCCGAGAAAGCCTTCTTTCTTCACGGCTCCGCAGCCTAAATTGAGTTTCAGATTCTTTTTTCCCGGGATTACCGCCACGGCAGCCTCCAAAGAAGAGTATGTTTTAATGTTACAATATTATGCGTTCCGCTAAAAAAATGCAAAAAGACGCCGTAAAGAAAGCTTTGCTGGCCATCGGCTTCACCCTGTTGCTGGGCGGGCTGGTCTGCGCCCGTCTGGGCGCGCTGCCGGGGCTCAATCTGGACGAAGCGTGGGTCGGGTTGCGCGCGCTGGATATCCAGAAAGCGGGCTTGTTCACGCCGCACGGGATGAACTGGTACACGGGACCGTTCCACACGCTGCTGGTGTCTAAAATTTTCGCTGTCTTCGGCGCGGGTGTTTTCCAGTTGCGGCTGACGGGAGCTGTTTTGAATGTCGCCGCCGCGGGCGGGATGGCGCTCTTTGTCGCGCTGGCGTTTGGCCTCGAATCGTTTTTTGTTTTCGCCGCGCTTATGCTGGCTTCGCCGTTTTATATTTTCGAGTCGCGCATAGCGTGGGAAGTCTGCGCCCTGCAAAATATTCTGGCTGCGGTTTCGCTGATTGCCACCTGGCAAATCGCCAGGCAAGGTCGCGCGGGACTCCTGAGTTTGCTTGCGCTTTTTTACGCCTCAGCCATGGGCAGCATTAACCATCTGATTTTCATAGCTTTTCCTTTCGGGCTGGCTTTCGGATTCTTTGCGTGGCAGGCGGAGAGCGGAAACAGACGGTTCGGAAACCTTACCGTCGCCGCGGCAGCCAATGTCGCCTGCGCGCTGGCGCTGCTGATTGCTAAGAAACATCTTTCCGACAGTTTCTGGCTGGCTCATAAACTGCCGGTGACCGCATTATTTGCGGGACTCCCCGCGCTCGCCGCACTGGCAGTGTGGCGTTGGCGGGAAAAATGCGGCGAAACCGCCGCCGCGCTGGCAAACCGCATCCATTCATCGGATAAAGCGCGCGGGGCTTTGCGCTGGCTCGCCATAACCGGATTGCTGGCCTGTCTTTGGTTCCACGCAACCGCGTTTATGGGAACTTTTTCCGGCTACAACGTTTTCAGGCGGCTGTTCTCGCTGGATTTGGGACTGGTTGCGGCGACGGCGCTTTTTATCTGGGCCGCGATTATAACCGGCGCGGTGTTTTCCGCGGCATTCGGCGCGCTTGAAAACGGCGGGGAATCCGATGAAAGGCTTTTCACCGCGATAACGCTGGCCGGCATGGCCGCCGTGTTCACGATTTTCCGCAACACCAACTCGATGCGCTACTATATACTGCCGTTTTTCGTTTTCGTCTTCGCGGCGGCGGTTTTCCTGCCGGATTATCTGCGGCGCAGCGGAGTCAAAACCCGCGCGTTTCTGGCGCTTTGCGCTGCGACGGCGCTGCTGGTTTCCTGCTCCGAGATAGCCGCGCCTAAACAACGCCGTCCTTTCCATTTCCTGCAAGGCTGGCATGACGAAACCTCCGCGCGCATGATGGACATTGCCTGGCTCGCCAAAAAATTGGAAAATGAGAAAATATGCGGCTTTGAAGGCGACCCTTTCATAACAATGCCGCTTGAGTTTATGTACAAGACGCAGCCGTGGCAGTGCGAGCCGGGGCGCAGTTTCACCGCAGGGTATTGCTACGAATGCGAAACCGCTCCGTACATACGAGGTTACAGTGCAGACAGATAAACCGCTTTTAAGCGTTGTGCTGCCAACTTACAACGAGGCCGGCAATATCGCCGTCATCGTTGAGCGCCTGTCCGGCGTACTGGCTGCGACGCCGCACGAGATAATAGTCGCCGACGACGATTCTCCCGACCTCACCTGGAAAAAAGTGCAGGAGCTTTGCGCGCGAATCCCGCATTTGAAAGTAATCCGCCGCACGGCGGACCGGGGCCTCTACCCCGCCGTTATGGAAGGCTTCGCAAACGCCTCCGGCAAGTATCTGGCGGTGATGGACGCGGACCTCCAGCACGACGAAAAAATACTCCCCCGCATGCTGGAACTGGCGCAGAACGGCGCGCAACTGGTCGTGGCCTCGCGCTACACCGGGGGCGGCGGCACGGCGGGCTGGAGCGGGACGCGGCTGCTGGCAAGCCGGCTGGCCAATAAATCCGCCAGCCTGCTCCTGAAACGCCGCTGCACCGATTTGATGAGCGGTTTTTTCCTCGTCGAGCGCGCGGCGTTCGAGCAGGCCAAACCGAAGCTGCATCCCAGAGGTTTCAAGATTTTCATGGACGTCCTGCAAAACCTTCCCGACGGCGCGCGGGTGGCGGAGGCGGGATATGTCTTTAGACCGCGCACCGCGGGCGAAAGCAAACTCAGCCTCAAGGTAACGCTTGAGGCCGCCGCGGGGCTCTACGAACTTTCGCTGGGGCGTTACGTGCCGCTGAAGGCGCTGCTTTTCGCGCTGGGACTGCTCGCGGCGGCCGCCGCCGCCCTGCTCTTCACGGCGGGCTTATGAAAAAAAATGAGACTGCGGCCGTAATACTGGCGGGCGGCAGCGGCACGCGGCTGTGGCCGCTGAGCCGGCAGCTTTTCCCCAAGCAGTTCATCAATATCCTCGACGGCAAATCCCTTTTCGAGGCGACGATAGCCCGAGTGGCGCCGCTTGTGGGCGAGGGCGGCATCATAGCGGTGGTCAACCGCGACCACGCCTGGGGCGCGGCGCATCACATCCTCAAGCCGTATCAGTTGATTATCGAACCCGAGGGGCGCAACACCGCGCCCGCCATCGGCCTTGCGGCGAAGTTCGCCATGCGCGCCGGCGGAGACCCGGTGCTTATAGTCCTGCCCTCAGACCAGATAATCACGAACGTCCCCGCGTTCCGGCGCATGCTCAAAACCGCCGCGGACGAGGCGCGCAAGGGCCATATAATAACGCTGGGGATAAAACCCACCCATCCCGAAACCGGCTACGGCTATATGCAGTTTTCCCCCGCCGAAACCCGCGCGGAAAAATCGCTGCCCGTGCGCCGTTTCGTGGAAAAGCCGGATTTCGAGACGGCAAAACGCTATCTTGAGGCGGGCGATTATCTGTGGAACTGCGGCATCTTTGTTTTCAAGGCCAGCGTCATACTCTCCGAGATAAAACGCCATCTGCCGCGCGTGCATTCCCTGCTCAATGAAATCGAGAAGCGGGCGTTTTCAGGCGGCGCAATCAAGCCGAAGGAACTGGCGCGCGTTTTCCATAAGATGCCCTCGGTATCCATAGATTACGGCGTGATGGAGAAATCCAGGCTGGTGCGCGTCATGGCCTGCGGCGATATCGGCTGGAACGACCTCGGCAGCTGGCTGTGCCTGCACCAGATTTCAAAAAAGGACGCGCGGGGCAACGTGCTGCGCGGCGAAGTGATGGCCAGCGATTGCCGCGGCAGCATGATTCACAGCGAGGGCCGCCTGGTGGCCGCGATAGGGCTCAAAGACACCGCCATCATCGAGACGGCGGACGCGGTGCTGGCCTGCCCGCTGTCGCGCTCGCAGGAAGTCAAAAAAATCGTGGCGGAGCTGCGCCTGAAACGCCGCAGCCAGGCCGACGAGCACCTGACGGTGCGCCGCCCGTGGGGCGCCTATACGCTGCTGGAAAACGCCGCCGCCTGGAAAGTGAAGCGGCTGGAGATAAACCCCGGGCAGAAAATCAGCCTCCAGTTCCACCGCAAGCGCTCCGAGCACTGGACCATAATCGGGGGAGAGGCGGAAGTCACCAAAGGGGATTTGGTGCTGCAACTGCGGGAAAAAAGCTCGATAGACATCCCGCCCTGCACGGCGCACTGCGTGCGCAACCGGACGGAAAAGATACTCACAATCATCGAAGTGCAGTCGGGACCCTACCTCGGCGAAGACGACATAATCCGGCTGGAAGACGACTACGGCCGCGGCTAGACCGCGCCGGGGCCTTTGCTTTTGTATTCGGTGCGGCGCTGCAGCTTTCCCTCGAGATAGGTTTCCTCATACATAAGGTGCCCGTTGTCGTAGTAAAACTTGCGCTCGCCGGAGAGCCTGCCGGTCTTGTAATTTTCCTGCAGGCGCGGCACGCCGGTCGGATAATAGTCCTTGCGCGCGCCCTCCAGACGCCCGTCGGCGTAATTCTCCTCGTTCCACAGCTTTCCGTTGTCGTAGTAGCGCCGGCGCGGGCCGCTGAGCCGGTCATCGGCGTAATTTTCCTCGCTGTTGACCTGCCCGTTCTCGTAGAACGAGCGGCGCAGCCCGGACAGCTTGCCGTCCCTGTAATTTTCCTCGACGCTGATATTGCCGTTGGGATAGCAGGTTTTGCGCGTGCCGTCGAGCTTGTTGTTTTTGAACGAAGCCTCCTCGTCGAAAACCTTGTCCTTGAAATAATTGTGGATTTTGACGAGGCCGTCGAGCTTGCCGTCAACGTAGGTTTCCTCCGCCCAGAGGCGGCCCAACTCGTCGTATTTTTTGCGCGGGCCGTTGAGCCTGCCGTCCCGGTAGGTTTCAGAGAACTTCAGCTTTCCGCTGCGGTAGAATTCGGAGACGGGGCCGTCGGGAATGGCGCCGATTATCTCGGTGACCTCGCCGCCGCGGCCCAGTATCTCGCGCGCCAGCTCGTCGCCGCCGCGGACGTAAACGCGGGTATTGTCCGACACCTTGCGCACCACGCCTTTTTCCTCTTCGGGCTGCGCGCCGGACGGCGGGACCTGTCCGGCGGGACCGGCGGCAGGGGCGGAGAGCCCCGGCGGAGGCGCTTTTACGGTTTCACGTTTTGCGGCCGCCCCCGCGGGCGAACCGCCGGATACCGCGCGCAAACCGCTTTTCGCGGTCGCCGCGGCCGCGAGAGGCGCGGTTTTGGAATGCGCGGACAGCGGCGGAGCGTCGAGTATGTCGGCGAACTCCTTTCTGCCGCTGAAAACGCAATCCTCGTAGGAATCTATCATGCGGATGCTGCCGGACGGATAGTATTCCCTGGCCTCCCCCGCGAGTTTGCCGTTTTTATATGTTTCCTCCGAGCGGAGGCGGCCGTTTTCGAAGTAAACCCTGCGCGGGCCGTCGAGGGCGCCCTGGCTGTAGTTTTCCTCGCGCAGCAGCGCGCCGGTGGCCGGATCATAGACGCGGCAGGCGCCTTCAAGGAGGCCGCTGGAGCGCGTGAATGATTTGAGTTGCGCGGCGCAAAATTCCTCCACGGGACCGTCGGGCACCGCGCCCTCCGTCCCCTCTACGGCGCCGGCGCCGTCAATATATTCCGCCGCTATCTTTACGGCGCTGTAGTAAATTTTTTTCCTTCCCGACACTACGCAAATTATCTCAGTGGCCTGCATGACCCCTCCGGGAACGGCCCGTTGCGAAAACCTCTTGCCCCTGATTATATTATAATTCTTCTGCCTTGACCCTGCCGTTTCCAAACTGATTTAATTGCTCATAGCGAATATACGGAGGTGAGTGCAATGGAAATATTTTATGCGGTTTGCGCCGGACTCATAACGGCGGCGCTGGTGTGGGCGGCGCTGAACGCGGTGGCTACGCTCAAGCAGGTGCGCGCCACGGCGCGCGCCATCGAGACGCTGGCCATAAACGCCAACGAGAAAGTGGAGGCCACGCGCGGCCTGTTCGACGCGGTCGGCCTGGTTTCCGACTCGGTGCGCTCTTTCTGGTTCAAGACCGCGCAGTTCGCCGCCTCCTTCGTGGCGGGGTTGCGCAAAGGCTGTTGAGAAGCCATGCATCTGTCCAAGCTCGCCGCGTTTTTCCGCGACACAGACCACTATGAGCAGCGGGATTTTCTCACCCGTCTGCCGCTGTTCCAGGGGCTGCGCAAAAACGACTTCACCTACCTGCTGCAGACGCTCGACGAGCGGGTCTACCTCAAGGGCGAGACGCTGTTCGAGGAGGGCGACATCGGGCGCGCGCTCTTCATAGTGGCCGCCGGCAACGTCCAGTTGCTGCGCAAGAACGCGGAAGGCCGCGGCGAAGCCATCGCCGAGGTGCGCCCGGGGGAAATTTTCGGCGAAATGGCGCTGCTTGAGGAAATGCCGCGCACCGCCGGCGCGGTGGCGGCGGAGAAAACCAAAGTCTACCTGTTCTATAAAAACAAGCTGGAGCATCTCCTCTACAACCACCCGCGCATCGGGGTGGTCATCATCCACTACCTCGCGCGCACGCTTTCGGCGCGGCTGCGCGCCGTCATGGAGCAATCCAAAAACCCCCAGCCTCCGGCCAAATGAACGCGACCCCGCAAAAAAACCGGCTGACGCAGCTCATCCTGCCGTTCGTGCTGCTGGCCGGCACGATATATCTCGCCGGCTCGGCCAAGGCGGCGGTTTTCCCGTTCGTGCTGAGCGTGGCGCTGGCGTATCTCATAAACCCTGTGGTGGTGTTTTTTGAAAGCCGGGGATTCAGGCGGGGGCATATCGTCGGGACGATATACCTGCTGGCGGGTTTGACCGCCTTCTTCGCGCTTTACAGCCTCTACGGCCTCATGCTCAAGGAGGTGGAGCTTTTCCAGGCCAACTGGCCGGTCTATCTGGTGAAAATAAAAGCTCTCGCAGCGGGATTGCCGGACAGGCTGGCGAAAAGCACGCCGTTTCCGAGGGAGATGTACAACAATCTGGGCGCGCTGGCGGGGCAGAAGCTGGCCTCGTTCGCGGAGGCGCTGCCGATGTTCATCATCGGCCTGATACCCGGGCTGGTGCTTGTGGTGCTGGTACCGTTCATAACGTTTTTTCTGCTGGTGGACGGGCACCGGATGCTAGACGGTTTTCTGGATTTGCTGCCGTCGCGCCATGTGGAGATGTCGCTGCACATACTGTCGGAAATAGACCAGTCGCTGGGCAACTACCTGCGCGGCGTGCTGGTGGACGCCACGATACTGTTCGCGCTGGCGCTTGTGGGGCTCACCTGGCTGCAACTGGAATACGCGGGCGCCGTCGCGGTCATAATGGGGCTGAGCAGCCTCATCCCCTACGTCGGGCCGATAGTGGGCGCGGTGCTGGGCGGAGCGGCGGCTTTCATACAGTTTTCGTCAATAACGCCGGTGCTGCAGGTGCTGCTGCTGTTTGTGGCGCTAAGGTTTATAGACGACTGGTTTTTGCAGCCCTTCATACTGGAACGGGCCGTTAAAGTGCATCCGATTGTGATTGTTTTCTCGCTGCTCGCGGGCGCGGAGCTTTTCGGGATATGGGGCGTAATCTTCGCCATGCCGGTGACGTGCATGCTGAAGGTTTTCCTCAGCATAGCCATCGAGCTTCAGCGCTCAGAGTTCGCCTGGAAACCCAAACCCGAACCCACCCGCATCAGCATTCCCTATATTTAGCAACTAGCGGCAGGCATAGCGCATAGGCCATCCGCCAGTCCAGGCGCATATGCCGGAGCAACAGGCAGAAGTTTCACAGAGCGTGCCGCCACCTCCGGTACTAGCATTGGGGCAACTGCAAGCCGTTGCCGCCGCGGCGCATGTCGCATGGCAGGTATTTGAAGTCTGCGTCCAGTTGCCGACGACGGGGGTACCGGTGGCGCTCGTGCACGTCCAGGTGCGGGTCTCCGTTATGCTGCCGGTCTGGCCTGAAGGACAGTTCTGCGTCCGCGTCTCCGCCGCGGGCGGCGTGCAGGACGTCTGCTGAGACGCGGGCGCCGTCTCCACCGTAGTCCAGAGATTCATATGCGAACCTATCATCACCTTGTCCCCTGCCCCATTGTTGAAGGAATTGTGCAGAGAATTGGAATGCGTTTTCACGGTGTCGGCCAGGGCCGTGTCCGCGTGCAGCAATCCCGCGCCGAGTATGCCCAGCACGGCTGCCGCCTCCACCACGTCCTTCTTGAGTATTTTCCCTTCCTCGCTGGAAAGGAACACGCTCAGGTCGCGCTTCACTTTGGGCAGGAACCCGTCTTTTTCGTTGTCAGTTTCCATAACATTCTCCTTAAATGGCGCAGTATGACAGCTACTTCACGCAGGCAATGACGCCGCACACAGGACACTCCTGCACCGGTCCGCATACTTGGACATTGGCGCTGAAATTGCAGCAGCCGTTGCAGCAGTCGTCATGCTTCATGCAGGTTGCTCCGTTGGCGCGGCAAGGGGTGTAGCAAGTGTTTGCGGTTTCCACCCAGGGGCCGGGGGTGGGGCAGGACGCGCCGCCGGTACCGCAGGGCTGGCAGGTGAAATGCTGCGTAAGCGTAATGCTGCCCACCTGCCCCGCGGGACAGTCCTTGTTGGAAGTGTTATCCGGCGGCAGAGTGCACGGCTTCATGCAGTTTTTGGCAGTGTCAATCCAGCCGTTGTCAACGGGGCCGGGGCAGGTGTAGTTGCGCGTCTGGGTAATGGTGCCCGTCTGCGGCTGAGTGGTGGCCGCGGAACAGGTTACATATGTCGCGCCGCAAAGCCAGGCGGTGCCGGACAACTGCGTGCAGCCGGCGCCGGGCGCGAACGGTGAGCAACTGGCGGGAACAACGACATCGGGGCACGGTATCTTGCGCGTTTGCGAATACGGCTTGCACGGCGGCGGGCAGGTGTTGGACACCTGTCCCCACGGCCCGACCACGGGGCCGGGGCAGGTGTAAGTGCGGGACTCTGTTACGGCGCCCATTGCGCCGTCGGGACACATGGTAGTGCGGAAATCGTCCTGCGGGACCTGGCAGGGCGGCGGCGCCGATATCTCAAAACTCTTATCCGTCGCAAACCGGCAGCACAGTGCCGCGGGGGCGTAGGTCGTGGTCGAAAATCTGATATAGCTGCCGGTCCCGGTCTCGTCTCCGGTGCCCATCCCCAGCACGGTCCAATGCTCATCGGGCGCGGCGCAGGTAAGGCCTCCCTTCTTCTCGTCATAAGGCACCCATTTGCACAGCCTGCCCAGCAGGGTATTGGGCGCCAGCTTCACCCAGGCCGCGCCGGCGGACAGCGTTATCGTTCCGCCGTCGCCGCTTTGCGTCGCCAGCACCAAATCCCCGGACGGCTTGTAAATGCCGTAGAGCCCCGGCGTTACAACCGGCTTTCCGGCGTCGGGCAAACCGTAAGCCGCTTTGGCCATCTCCAGATTGCCGATATAGATTTTATCGGACGCGCCCGCCGGGCCGGGGCTGGACACGCTCACGCCGCCTTCGGCGAAGCCGCCGCTTTTGCCGTCCGGCGTCTGGCGCACCGAAACGTTGTTTATCGAGGAGTAAGACGGCGGCTGCCTGGTCTCCACGGAAAAAGTCTCCGCGCCCGCTGCCGCGGAAAGAAGCGGAGCAACCGCCAGCAACAGGTACAACGCTTTTGCCGATTTGGCGTTTCGCATATTTTCGCGCTCCGACGGCACCGCTCTTTTCACTGTCCGGTGGCGGCGGCCTGTTCCCCCGAGCAATACACCCAATTTCCGTCAAGAGTGAAGTTGGCCCTGCGAATGCCGGAACAGCAACTGTTGATGTGTCCGCTCGCCAACTGCCCGTCGTGCGCGCATTCCTGGCCGCAGGTGTTTTTGGTGGTTACCCAGCCGTTGGTGACGGGAAGCGAACCGTCGCAGCTCCAGACCTTGCTTTGGTATATATAGCCGTTCAACTGGCGGTTTTGGGGATAAGGGCACTCCAGCACCTGCACCATCGGCGCCGGCGGCACGCAGGGGTTTGGCGTGGGCGGAGCAAGGCAGGTGCCGCCCATAGTCATCCACTCTCCGGGGGTTTGCGCGGGGCAGGTGTAGTACCTTATCTGCGCAAGCGCGCCTTTCTGGCCGTCGGGGCACTCCTGGACCCGAACGTCCGGCGGATGCGGCGTGCAGGGAGTGTTCGACGACGTGTCCTGCGACGGCGTAACCGGCGGCGTTCCGCCGGCGAATTCGGGTTTGTTCACTCCCGCGGCGCAGCAGAGCAGATAGCCGCCGCCGGCTATATCATTGATGTCGTAGGTTATGTTCACGCCGGGGTCGGTAACCGCGAAGGCATACGGCTTGTCCACGGAACAGAAGGTCTCGCCGTCCGCCGCCAGAGGCTTGTATCCGCACCAGTCCAGCAGGCCGTTGCCCACGCTCACCCCCCGGCCCGACGGCGCCAGCCAGATGTAGCCGGACGCGGCCGCGACGTTAAGGTCCCCCGTTTGCGCCTCCACGAATCCGGCGCCGCCCGGAGAGGCGTAAAGGCCAAGCTTTCTGATGCCGTCCTTATCGAAAAAATTCAACGTGGATGACGCGGCGTACTCAGACACTATGACCGGCGCGGGATAATAAGTCTTGAGCGTCAGTTTCTGCCCGCAGAACGCCCCGGGCGGCAAAACGGCGGCGGACGCGGCGCAAATCATGGCCCGTATCGCTCTCCGTCCGGTCTTTAAGTTCAGCATAACATCTCTCCCGCAACGCCGCGCGCCGCCCTCAATTGCAAACGGGGCAGGAATAGCACAGCCAGTTTATATAGGTGCTCCCGGAACAGCAGGCGGGAGCCGAGGCGAAGACAGAGCCGCTCTCCAGACAGTTCCGCCGGCAGGTGCGGGAAACCTCATACCAGTCTCCGGCCACGGGGGAGTTATTGACGCATTTCCAGACTCTCCGGTAGGTGACGACGCCGGGACCGCCGCCGCATGCCACGCTCCTGGTCTCCGGCGCGGGCACCGCGCAATCGTCCCACTTGGGCTCCGGCATGCAACTGTCTATCAGCTTCGTCCACGCGCCCGCGCTCGGGCCGGGACACGTGTAGGAACGCATTTTCACTATGGTCCCCACGTAGCCCGCCGCGCAGCTTTCCGTCTTGAACTCGGGCGACGGCGCCACGCAATAGTTCGCGCAATTTGTCGAAACCTGCACCCACGGCCCTATCTCGGGATTCGCCCCCGAACAGGTGTACGTGCGCTGCCAGGCGACGCCCGGAAAATCGCTGTTGGGACAGTTTGTGACCTTTTGTTCGGTCCCGGTTCTGAGAGGCATATCCTTTCTCGCGGGCGCGCTGGAGATTTTGACTTTGCAACACAGGATATGCGTGGCCGCGGCATAATTCTTGCACAGGCCGTACGCAATCACCGTAGTCCCCTTGTCTCCGGGAAACGCCAGCTCCAGTATGGTGCCGTCGCAGCCGTCCGACTTCTTTTTCCACGCGCAGATATCCGAATAAAACACCTGCTTGTTCGCCGCGTTGACATCGGCGATGACCGCGGATTTGCTCTGGAAATCCGCGTCAGCCCCGCCGTCAGGATTGGCGGTGAACACGATATTGCTTCCCGCGGACGCGGCGGAAAACGACAGGGGCGCGGCGTTTGAGGAAAACAGCGCGTCCGATGCGGCCCCCGGTTTGGCTCCCGGAGCTAACGCCGCCGCGCCGGTGGTTATGCCGACCGAGGCTTGGCCGGGTTGGCCCGCGTATATCTGAGTGGCGGCGTACCGGTTCACGCTTCCCGCCGGCGAGGGGTAATGCGAATGCACGGAGACTTGTTGGGCGAAGGCGGGCGCGGACAGGCAGCATAAAACAAACGCCGCCGCGCAAACCGCGGCGCGAGCCGCAACTTTTCCCGCAAGATAAATTCCACCCCGCAAACGCATAGACGAATCCCGCCGGACACACCGTCAACATAGCCTATCAGATGATACCCGGTTTTTCAACACGAACGTGCGGCTTCACTTTATGGGAGAAGGCCTTGACATGATATTGCGCGCCGCCGCAATATGCGCCCCGAGGCACCCTGACAGCGCTTTTTTGTCCGCAGCCGCGGTAACGCAGGTTTCCAGCGTTTGCAAGGTCGCAATCATGTCGTCTGACTGAGCCAGGAAATACTTTCGCATGGTCTCGAACTGCTCCCGTGACATCCTGACAAACTCCGGCTGCGCGTTCGCGCCGGACCGCACGGGCGGAGGAGTTCCCGCGTCCGCCATCGCCGCTTTCAGACAGGCGACGCCGGCCTTCTGATTTTTGGCCTCCGCAACGCAATCCCGATACTTTCTCTTGCCGGCGAGTTCGGCGGCTATCCGTTCAAGCTCGCCCTCTTTCAAGGACTTGAAGCCAGGCTTTGCGGAACGGCGTGCGGGCACGGGAGGCGCAAGGACGGGAGGCCGCGCGGCCTGCGGCCTGGAAGAATCAGCAGCGGCCTTGTGGCAGACATCAAGCGCGCTGCCATGTTTGGCGGCGGATACGCAGCACCGCAGTTTCCGCAAAAGGGAGATGACGCTGTCCGAGTCCTTGATTTTTTCAGCTTTGACGGCGGCGAATTGCTCTTTGGTGAGAGCGGGATAGGGACTTTTCGCGCGGACATCGACGCCGGACGCTCCGGCCTGCGCAGTCTCGCCGGCGGACGATAATTCGCGGCATGCCTCCCCCGCGTTTTGGTCTTGCGCGGCGGCAAGACAATCCCGCTCTTGTTGCAGGTTCGCAATCGCCGCGCCGAGTTTTTCCAGCTCGCCCATTCGGGCTGCCTTGAACTGCTCTCCGCCGGACGCGGCGGCGCAGACCGCAACGCACAGCCACGCCGACAAGCCGGCCGCCAAATAAAGCCTCATTTTCACCTCCGCTGAATCCGCGCAGACAGCCCGCTTCCCGTGCCATATGCGCGCGCAACACGCTATAATCCAAAGCTAGCAGACATCAACGGACGTGTCAACCTTTCCGCCGTTTTCCCGCGGGGAGGAAATCTCATGTAACTTTTCCGCGCGCGGGCTCGTATTCATAACGACGGCAAACAGTTTCACCGGAGGATGTCATGGAAGAGAAAAAGCTTTACCGGTCCCGCGCCAACCGCACATTCCTGGGAATTTGCGGCGGATTGGCGGAATATTTCGGCAAGGACGCGACGCTGTTCCGGCTCATATTCCTGCTGCTGCTCGTCTGCACCGGATTCGTCCCCTTCGGACTGGCATACCTGCTGGCGTACTTCATAATGCCGCTCGAGCCGGAGAACAAATAGCGGATATTCCGCATTTACGGATGGCCTTTGAAGTCCCCTGAGTTTTGAGGCGGCAAGTTCGCGCCGCCCGGCATCCACGGATTTCCGGGGTAAGCCGCCGCGCCGGTTCTGCACGTCTGACTTGCGCCGGGCAAAGACGAACAAAACGAAGCGAAGACGGAAACGGCTTTTTTGTCGCTTGCGTATGCGGAGCCGCAGCGGCGCATCTCCTCTATATCGTGGGAGGCCGCGAAGCAGTCCCTGAGTTTTTGCATGGCGGAAATGGCCGCGGCAAGCTTTTCCGTCTCCTGCCGCTGGATATCTTTGAATTGCTGTTTCGTAATTCCCGGCGCGGACGCGGCGCCGGCAATCGCAGACAGCAGACACATCGAAATCAACAACCGCATTGTTTCCTCCTCAACGTGCTGCCATTACGACGGTCTGTAACAAGGCTGGTTAATACATGCTCCCCAGCACGCCATGCCATAGGGGCATGCCCCGTTATAGCTGCACCACCAGGGCAAATAACATGCATCGCCGATTTTTTGCCAGGAGCTCTCCTGGGGAGTGCCGTTGACGCAACTGTATGTCACCGACCACGTGGTGTAACCATCAAAACCCGAACAGCAGCTCAAAGTGCGTATGGCCGGATTCGGCGACGGCAGAACGCAGGGCGGATCGGGCGGCGGAGGCATGCAGGTGTTTGAAATTTCGGCAGCCTTGCCCAGCACCGCCGTGGCGCCGGAGCAGGCGTAAGACGCCATATTCGCTATGGCTCCCGCCACATCGCCGGCGGGGCACGCGGCATTTGTCACCACCGGCGCGGGCAGGGCGCAGGCGCAGGTATCCGACCCCGGCACCGGCACCCATACGCCCGACGCCACCGGTTTGCCGGCAAGACCGGGACAGTTCCACCTCATCGTCTTGGTAACCGAGCCGGACCTGCCGTCCGCAATCCCGTTGGTGGCGCAGGCGAAAAGACGCACTTCGTCATAAGGGACGCACAGGTCGTACAGTCCGACCGCCACCGTGGCGCCCGCCGAAAACCGGCAGCATAACACGCCGCCGAAAAGCGTATTGGGGAGGAATTGCACGACGCTGCCGTCAAACGCGGTGGAGCCCATCGCCACCGGGGTCCATACTTCGCCGCTGTCGGGGCCGGGGCATTGGGGACCGGCGGAGCCGTTCGGATTCATGGGGTCCGGAAACCATTTGCACAGTCTGCCAAACACGGTGCCATTGGACAGTCTGACATTCCCGCCGGCAGCCAACTCGAGGCTGCCGTCGCTGCCGGACGTGAAAATCAAATCCCCCGAGGGTTTGTAGACGCCGTAAAGCGTGTCTTTGACCGCGCCCGACGGGTCGTTTAGTGAATACGCGCTTTTCGCCATGCCGAGGTTGCCGAGATATATCCTGTCCGCGGCGGCCCCCCCGATGCCGCCTTCGGCGAATTTATAAACGCGCCCCGTTTTGATTCTAGAGTAAGGCGGCGGCCAGGAGGAGGTGACGGAGAATTCTTCCCCGCAGCCGAGCGCCGAAAAGAACAAAAGCGCCGCCAGCGCCGTCGAAAATGTCAGCATCTCCCGAAACGAAATGCGGGATAAACATATCATTTCGGAAACATGGTTCTCCATATTTTCATGCCCTCGCGTTCCTCTCACCGCCTCTCTCCGGTATTAGTCGGCGCCGAGGTTCCCGCTGCAAAACCAATTCCCAAAATAGCGGAATCTCCCCGAACAAGGAGTACACATGCAGCTTCCGTAACCGCAACAGGTGTTCTCGCAAGTGTTCAAAATAGTTTCCCAGGGGTCCGGCGCGGCGGCGGAGGGCGCGCCCTGGCAGCGCCATTTCCTTTTTTGGAGAATTCTCCCCTGCACGCCCCAGGCGCAGTTCAGTTCCTGAATCTCGTCTTTGGGAAGCACGCAGTCGTAATCCGCGGGCAGACAGGAGTTGCCGATTATATTCGCCGGACCGGGAGTCTGGTCGGGGCAGGTGTAAAACTGGATATAGGTAACCGTTCCGGTCTGTCCGGCGGGGCAGTCGCGGTTTGCCACGGACCACACGCGCGGCTCTTGGGGATAGCAGGCGGTCTGCGCCGGCGGCAACTGCGTGGTTTGCGCGAACGCGTTTGCCGCCGGCGGCGGAGAATCGGTGAACGGTTCGATTATGTTCGCCGCGCAGCACAGCAGGTATCCGAAACCGCCGGCCATGTCGTTGACATCGTAAGTCACATGCCTGTTTATGTCCCCCATGGCGAGGAGGAAAGGTTTTTCGCAAGGGCATTGTGTGAGCGCGTTGGCGGAATCCAGGGCTTTCCAGACGCAAAAATCGGCGATGCCGCCGGAGGCGAAGGTCACTTTCCGGCCCGCGGGGGCGAGATAAATGTACCCTCCCGCCGCGACCGCGTTCATGTCCGCGCCCGAATCGCCCGTATTCAGTATTCCGGCGGGAACGCCGGAGTCGGCCGCGGAGGGTCCAATCAGCGACAGTATATTTTTGTCCCCCGCGAATAGTTGCAAATCGGAGGATACGGCGTTTCTGGCGACTATGGAAGCCGGCGGATAATAAGCTTTAAGAACCATGGTCTCGCCGGCATGCGACACGCCGGGCAGCAGCCAGACTGATAATGCGCAACAGAACGCGGCCCCTCCATGAATAAAGAACCGATGTTCCTCTCGGCTATTCGCCAGACTCCGCCACGATAGCGTTTTCATTGGCATGCTATATGGCACCGCCCATCTGCGCAAAGTCCAGTAACATAATTCTTGCGCGAGCAGCACTTCTGTCCGTAGAGAGAATACTCGCCGGTAGCAGGATCTATTTCGGGCCATCCTGGAAACTTTCCCGCCGGAGTAGTTCCTATGATATAACCTGAAGGGATGCATGGCGTCACGCATCCGGTGCCCGGCACCGTTGCCCACTCGCTCGCTACCGGCATGTTGTTGACGCACGACCATGTTCTTGTCTGAGTTTCAACCCCGTTCAGATGATAGACACCATTGCCACTGTAATAGGCGCCATTCCAGATGGAACTGTCTCCGTACATAGAGCATGTCCGCGTCCGCACCTCGGAAGGCAGGGGCTTGCAGGGCCGGTGCGTCCGGCAGGTGTTGGCGATTGTCTTCCATTCCCCCGCCACGGGGCCGGGGCAGGTGTAAGTCCTCAACTGTGTGATTTCCCCGGTAAAGGTGGAACCGGGCAACGCATCGGGGTCTTCGGGGCAGTCCTGCCGCCGCACCTCCGGCGACGGAGGATAGCAGGACGCGCAGACCGCGGGCGGAATGGTTAGCCAACCTTTATAAACAGGTCCGGGACAGGCATAAGCGCTCACCTGCGTCATGGTGCCGGAACCGCAGGGAATGGTCCGCGTCTGGCTCCGCGTTTGGGAACCGGGAGAGCCGGCCGGCGTTCCCAGCGTGCCGGCGGTGAAGTTGCAGCACAGAAAAAAAACGGCGCTGTCCCATACCATGCAGGGACCGTAGGATATGCGGGGTTTGCCGGCGGCGTCCGGCCACGCCAGCGCTATGATGGTGCCGGCAACCCCGTTGAAAACGCAGCTTTTAGTGGTTTTCCACTCGCACAGGTTGGATAGGTAGGTCTGCCGGGGCAGGTCAGCCGGCACGACGGCGGATTTGTACTGTCCGTTAGCGTCCAGCCCCGCGCCGGAATGCACACCGTCTTTTATATCCGTCTGATTCGCGGTAAAAACAATGTCCCGCCCCGCCTTGATGGACAGCGTCCGGTTGGAATCGAACACAGCGCCGTTGTAAGCCGGATTTACGGCGTTCGTCGCCATGCCCGCAACAGTGGAAACGCCGACCGAGGTAAAGTCCTTGTCCATCACACGCAGATTTGTCGCGGAGTACCTGTCAACGGAGCCGCTAGGCGAGGGGTAAAACGTATTCATGCTCCCGCCGGATTGCGCGCACGCGGCGGGAGAAAACAGGCAGACGGCAAGAAGCGCCGGCGCGCACGCCCGGCTTACACACCCTATTCGAGCGTGCGCGCCTGCGCCCGCTGTGCTGCAAACCAAAATCCTGCCTTTTTGCCTCATAACCTTATTCGGGGACAAGTCTATTGCATAAACCGTTACCGGAGCCCTAATGCCACAAAATAGTAAACCGCAGCGCTGGCATTGAATTGGGCATCGTTTGCGGTGCCGTATGCTGTAAATCCGGTGTCAGTAGGCACGACTCGAGCGGCCATAGGATAGTTGACGTTATTGTAGCTGTAGAGTTGCGTGGCGCTGTCGGGTATGCCGTCAATGGCGATACCTTGTCCGTCATAAGTGCCGTTTACGCTTTTGACGATAACCAGTTTCGGGCGGAATCCCAATGTAATGGTTTGCGAGGCAGTGCCGTCGCCGGTGTATGTTCCGGTTATAATCCTGGCGTCGCCCGTTGCTGTGGTCTTTACAGTGCCGTCCTGAAATATTATGCCGCGCGAGCCCGTAGTTGTGAAAATACGAATATCGCCGTTTAAAACGCTGACTGAACTGGCTGGCGCAGCCGTTCCAATGCCGAGCCGCTTGTTTGTATTATCCCAGAACAGGGAAGAGTCGCCGCCGAAGGAGCCGGAGTTGTTGAATTGCACATAGCCGCCCGAGCCGCCCGGCGCGGTGCTAAGCGACACCCAGTTCGTCCCGTTGCAGACGCTCATCGTGTTGGGGATTGCGGCGACGTTATATTTCTGCTGTCCCGCCACGCCTGCCGGATTGCCGCATTGCGCGAACACCGCGCCGCCTGAAAAGAACAACACCGCAAACCAGAGAAGCCTGCCTTTGCGCATTTTATCCCCCACCGGAACAAGGGTTCGCCGCCACAACCAAAATACAATTTATATATTTATTTTGTCAATAATACCATTGCCATATTGTAGTTCATCCTGCCGCATTTAGTTAGAGTAACCACATCGCTCGAGAGGCCTATGAAGAAACAGGTTTTCAAAACTATATTCGGGTCGCATATCAGGACGCTGCGGAAAAAAGCGGGGTTCACGCTGGAGGAACTGGCATGGCGCGCGCAAATCCACCCCAATTACCTCGGCGAAGTGGAGCGCGGCGCACAAAACATTTCGCTGGACAATATGAGGAAGATAGCGGAAGGATTGAATACTCAAATATCCGATTTATTTGCGGTAAACCAGTTGTGCGAATCGAAAGATGAACTTGTGCAGTCTCTGACGCCGCTCATCATGTCTCTGCAGCGCAACACGCAGTCAGACAGGGAATATATAATAGCGCAGGCCTGCTCTCTCTCCGTCCGCCTGCGGAGTTCCAAAGCAGCGGAGTCATCCCGCAAACCAAATCCACAGCAGGACGAAAAACGACAGCAGCGATAGCGCCGCTAACCACTTCAATCCCGCCGGACTGTACCGGAAAACCACGTCGTTTTCGCCGGCCTCAAGCGCCACGCCGCACGCGTAGTAGTTGACCCGCAGCAGCGGCGCTTCCTTTCCGTTGACATACGCCTTCCAGCCGGGATACCAACTCTCATTCATCACCAGCATTCCGGCGGCGGAAGCGTTCAGGCTCACATGCGAGCGCGCGGGAGAATATTCGACACGGCCAAATGCCGCTTTCGCGTCAGCATTTTTCAGCCCCGTTTCGGTTTCAGTCAACGCAAGCGGCGGCGTTGCCGGTTCCCAATCCGACAGCGATGCAAGCATCTTCCCCCGCGCCGCGCAACGCACGTTGCCCGTGAAATAAAACCGCTCAAGGCCGGGAGTCCAGCGGTATACAGTTGCCGACGGGCCGGAGTAAACCTCTTTCAGCAGCGGATTGGCGGGCAGCTTCCCCGCGCTGACAACATATTTCAGATTCAGATAAGCCAGCATAGGCGTGAGCTGCTCCAGCCGCGCCATGTCTTTTTCAGCCGGACGGCCCTGACTGAAATTGAAAAATTCCTGATAGGCGCGCAGGCGCACGGAATAATAGCCGTCGGCGGTTTCGACGCCGCTGGCGGTCATCACCGCCGGAGGTATGCCTATTCCGGCGACGCGGTGAGGCAGAGAGTCGCCCGCGAGAAATTCACTCGCGCCCTTTTCAAGCGCAAGGCTGGAACTGTCGAACATGGTTATATGGCTGTGCCCGCAAGCCCATAATTCCAGCAGGCAGACGCAGCAGATAAACACGCCAAGCGCGCGGCGTCCGTCCCGAAAAAACACGCAGCCCGACAGCAGCGCCGCAGCAGCCAGCGCGGACGCGAGCCAGCTTTTCGCCGCGCCCGCGTAAAGCTGCCGGTAAATTTCAAGCGAATTTGCGGAAGCCAGCATCCTGTCCGGCAGCGCCGACATGGCGGACAGCAGCTTGCGCCAGAGCGCATAATCCCCGGCGGCGGAGACCGCCAGAAACAGTCCCGTCCCGCCGAAAACCGCCGCGGCGAAGATAACCATCCGCCGCACAGTCCGCCTGAACTGTTCGGGGGAAGACGCCAGCAGCGCGTCGAGCCCGAAAGCCGCCAGTACGCAGCCGGAGAACGCCGCGAACACGACAAACCTGCCGGGGCAGCGAAAAACCGCAATCCCCGGCAAACCGTGATATAAAAGCGGAAACAGCGGCAGATATTTTCCCAGCGCCAGTATCAACGCGCCGCCCGCGCACCATTTGAAAAAAACCGCCCGCCTGTCTGCCGAAAACAATCCCGCGAAAGCCGGCAAAAGCGCCGCCGCGCCGAAGTAGCCGGTTATTTCCCACGGGTACCAGCGCCCCCAGTAAGGCCCGGGAATCTGTCCGCCGAAAAAACCCGGCACGGCGAAACTTAGCACCTGCTCCGGCGGCATGGAAAATGTGCCGGCAAAAGCCATCCCCGCGCCGCTGCGGGAACTGAGTCCCAGAAATCCCGACAGAGGCGCCCATGCCGCGGCGGATACCGCCAATGCTCCGGCGCAGGCGGCGCCGCAGCCGATGGCGAACCGTTTTTTTCCGGGACGCGCCGCCGCAAACCACTCGAACGCCGCGTATGCTGACGCCGCCAGCGCGGTCATGTAAAAATACTGCGGATGTCCCGCCAGAATCTGCATCCCCCCGGCAAGCCCCAGCGCGGCGGCCCGCGAGGCTGAGGGTTTTTTTGACAAGCGCAGCACTCCGGCGAAAACAAAACCAATCCACGCCAGCGAGCTTATAATGTCTATGTGCCCCAGAGTCACGCGCCACAGCACGGGCGCGCTCAGCATGAACGAGACGCCGCCCGCAAAAACGGCGGCGGCCCCCAGCCCCAGTTCGGACAAGAACAACGCCGCGCCCAGCCCGGCCAGAAAAACATGCAGCAAAAACGCCAGGTTATACGACGCGGCGGTATCAAGCAAAAAAAACTGCGCGTTGAGCGGATAGAAAAAACCAAGCTGGATGTTTGCGGCAAGCGGCAGGCCGCAGAACTGGGAGTTGAACCACAACGGCACGCTTTTCCCCGCCGCCGCGCGGAGGGGATAGGAAGCGTTCCACAAATCCGCGCCGCGCGAACTTGCCACCCGGCCTGACGGCGCGAGAAATACGCCCGCGAAAAGCGCCAGCGCTATAAAAAAAATAAAAACCGGTATGTATTTTTTCATAACACGCCGAACAACCGCATCAGCGCGGCGTAGAGCTCCGGTTTGGTTTCGCGCAGCGCCATAAAAATCGTGCAGACGCCGATAACAACGGTCAATACCGCCGCCATGACCAACGCGGCCCGCGCGCCTTTTTTTGAAACCCTGTAAAGCGAAAAAAGCCCCGCCGCGCCGGCCAGCGTGAAACCGAACGCGAAATCCGACATATAGCGCACGCCGGTAGCCACATTGCAGGCAGTAACGGCAAGGGCGGCAAGGGAACTCAGCAAAACCGCGTCCAGTTCAAACGCCGCCGCGCGGTTGCGCAGAAAAACCAGTCCCGCGCCCAGCGCCGCAACCGGCGACCACAAAAACAGCGTGAACACGCCGGTATCGGACACCACGCCGCCGGGGCCGGAACCGGAAATAAACGGGAATCCGGGCGAAAAATGCGGCAGCCGCAGAAAATAATCCTTTATATGCCCCGCAAACCACTCCCCCGAAAAAAAGTGGCCCGCCGCCACAAACGCGCGGGTGGCGTTATACTGGTAGCTTACGCCGAACTCGAACAGGTTGTCAAAGCGCGCATAGTTGTACAAAAGCAGCGCCAGTCCCGCGCAAAACGGCCCGGCGCACAATGCAACCGGAAACCGCCAGTTGCGCGCGCGCAAAGAGTTCAAGGTTTCAAGCGCGATGAACGGCAAAACCGCAAAAACTGTGCTGACGCGCGACGCCATCGCCAGCGCGAAAAACAGTCCCGAAATAAAGTAATAAACCGGTTTCGCGTTATCTCGCGCAAGAAGATAAAAACATATCCCCCCCGCGCCGAAAGCCGCGCCCGCCAGCGCGGCCTCGCTGTAAACGCCCGGCATATTGAGCAGATACAGATTCAGCGGATTGAACGCCCCGGTCAATCCGGCGAACACGGCGATTTTTCCGCCGGCCTCCGGAAAGTATCGCCGCCGGAGCGACAGCACGCTCAGATAGAAAAACACCGCCCACGCGAGCGCGTAGCCGATCAGCGCGATATGCTCCGGCAGACGGTTAAAAAACGCAAGCCGCGCCAGCGCGGGCGCGGGACCGAAGTAAAGATAAAACTTCCCGCCGTACATGCTGTAATCCCAGATGCCGTATTTCCAGGCGTAGCCGTACTGGTAAGGGTCGCGGACGGAAAGCAGTTCCGGCGGCACGGCGCGCGGCAGCGACAGGCTGCCCCGGCTGAACGCGGCCGCCAACTCGCCGTAATAGCCTTTGCCGGATTCGGTTTTATAAGTGAACAGCGTAGCGCAGCCCAGCAGGAAAATAAAACCGGCGGCGATTGCCGCCGCGCGCGCGTATTTTTTGCGCTCAGGCCGGCCTATCGCCCAGCTGCCGGCGGCAAAACACAAACTGACAGCCGTGCCGGCGCAAAACAGAAGTTTCAAAAACAACAGCGCCAGTCCGCGCCAGACGCTTTTGCCGGCGAACTCGCGCGAAACGACAGCCGAATTTATCGCAACGGCAGAGGAACTGAAAAACCGTGGAGAGGAACCGTCATAGACTAATACGCCTTTGGCGTCCTGCGGCAAAACCGCGTCCGCGACGGAAAATGAGACGCGGTTTTCAGCCGCATCGGCGGAAACGGCAATTTTCAGCGAAGCGGCGGGGCACAGAGGCGGCGTCTCGTAATCCGTTACCGCGAGGTCCCGCCCGTGATAGAGTCTGGCGGAATAAAAATGCAGCCTGCCCGCCGGGTCCAGCGCAATCCGCAGCGCGCGGGGCGAGTCCGCCGTCTGAAAAATGACGGTCTCGGCTTTGGCGGCGGCTGAGCAGGAAAGGTTGAACTGCGCGCTGATTTCCTTGTCGGAAAGCCCGGGCCAGTCTGCCAGCCTCCCGGAGTCGCCGCTTTTGAGCGCGCCGAACGCTTCCGTCACGGATTTTTGCGGGATATAATCCGGCGAAGGCCGGCGCGGGGCCAGATAAAGCGCGCCGCACGCGCACGCGATAAAAACCGCCGCCGCTGTTTTAGCGAGTCTGCCGGAATTTTCGACCGCGGGAATCAGTTTTGGCATCTTGAAAACCGGGAAAAAGCGCGCCCGCCGTCAACAGGCGGGCGCGAACTTCACTCCCGGCAGATTGGGGAAATTCCCACTACTTCGCCTCTCCCGCCGACGCGGCTTCCGGCGCGGCGAACAGTTGCGCCGAACTGCGCCGGCGGATTTCGTCCTGAAGCGTTTGCAGCACGGCGTCCAGCGTCAGTCCGTTGACGTTTCTGGCGTTGCGCAGCCGCAGGCTGAGAGTGCGAGACTGCGCCTCTTTGCCGCCTACGATAATCATGTACGGCACGCGCATCATGTGCGCCTCGCGTATCTTGAGGCCGATTTTATCCGCGCGCAAATCGCACTGCGCGCGTATTCCGGCGGCGCGCAGCGCGGCGGTTATTTCCTTCGCGTAGGTTTCCTCGCCCGACGTGATGGAGAGCACCTTCACCTGCACAGGCGCCAGCCACAGCGGGAAAACACCGGCGTAATGCTCGATTAAAAACCCCAGCAGCCGCTCGTGGGTGCTGAGCGGCGCGCGGTGTATGCAAAGCGGCGTCTCGTCGCGGCCTTCGCAGCTTTTGTACGTCAGGCCGAAACGCCCTGGCTGGGCGAAATCCACCTGATTGGTAGCCAGAGTGAACTCGCGGCCTATCGCGCTCCAGACTTGCACGTCTATTTTAGGGCCGTAGAAGGCGGCTTCGTTGGGAACTCGCACGTAATTGATGTTCCCGTTCTGCAGCGTGCGCTCCACCATCTCTTCCGTTTTCTTCCACAGTTCCGGCTGGTCTACATACTTTTTGCCCAACCCCTCCGGCGCGTGGGTGGAAAAACGCATGGTGTATTTTTCTATGCCGAATATCTTGAAATAGTCAGTGTACATCTTGCAGACATTGAGGAATTCCTGCTCGAAACTCTCCGGCGAGCAGTAGATGTGCGCGTCGTTCATCTGCATAGAGCGCACGCGCATGAGACCGAACAATTCGCCGGATTGCTCATAACGGTAACAGGTGCCGTACTCGGCGAGGCGCAGCGGCAATTCCTTGTAGCTGCGCTGGCGCGCGGCGAAAATCTTGTGGTGGTGCGGGCAGTTCATCGCCCTTAGGTAATACTTCTGCCCGTCCACGTCCATCGGCGGAAACATGCTCTCGGCGTAATAAGGCAGATGCCCGCTGGTCAGATACATCTTTTCCTTGGCGAGCATGGGAGTGCGCACACGCTCGTAGCCGGCGTTGAATTCGGTTTCCTTGGCCAGCGCTTCAATCTCCTCTATCATCGCGCCGCCGTTGGGCAGCCAAAGCGGCAGGCCGGGGCCGACATCCTCGTCGAAAACGAAAATGTCCAGCGCCTTGCCTATCTTGCGGTGGTCGCGCTTGGCGGCTTCTTCCTGCTGCTTGACGTAGGCTTCAAGCTCGTCTTTGGTGGCGAAGGCGATGCCGTAAATGCGCTGGAGCATGGGGCGTTTTTCGTCGCCGCGCCAGTACGCGCCCGCGATGGACATCAGCCGGAAATGCTTTATCCTGCCCGTGTCCACAACGTGCGGGCCTTTGCACAAATCGGTGAAATTGCCGTTGGTGTAATAATTTACCGTATCGCCGGGGAGGCCGTTAATCAGCTCGATTTTGTATTTTTCGCCCCGGCCTTCAAAATAGTCAAACGCCTCTGCGCGGGCGTGTTCGGCGGACACGAAAGGCTCTCTCGCCTTTACAATCTCGCGCATTTTCGCCTCGATTGCCGGCAGGTCTTCGGGGACGAAATGGTGTTCCGAGTCGAAATCGTAGTAGAAGCCGTTTTCTATGGCCGGGCCGATGCCCAGCTTCGTGCCCGGAAACAGTTCCACGACGGCCTGCGCCAGAACGTGCGAGCAGGAATGGCGCATCGTATGCAAAAATTCTTCTTTGTTCTCTTCTGGCATGATTCAATCCTTGTTCAAGCAGGTTCACCGAGCGCGGCGTGAAGCTCCTTTATCTGCGCGGTGCTGCCCAGCGCGACCACATGGTCCCCGTCGCCCAGCATCCGCTCCGGCGAGGGGTTCATGTCGAAGGCCTTTTCCTCTTTCCCGCGCGCCGCCACCACCAGCGCGGCCCCGCCCTGCGCGCCTTTTAACGCGCCCAGCTTCATGGCGTGCCTGACGGTGACGTCCTCGAAACGGTAATCGCTTTTTTCCTCGCGCAACATGGCGTCGAGGAATGAAACCGTGACGGGCCTCACCATTTCCGACACCATGCGCAGGCCGCCGATATGGCCGGGGTTGATGACCACGTCCGCGCCGCTTTTCATGAGTTTCTGGCGCACGTCCTCGGAGCGCTGCGTGGAGATGATGCGCACCGAGGAATTGAGCAGCCGCGCGGTAAGCGCGACAAAAGCGTTGTCCTTGTCGTTATTGACGCAGCAGAAAATGCCGCGCGCCCGCTCAACGCCCGCGTCCTTGAGCGTCTTGTCCTCGGTGGCGTCGCCGGTGACAACCAGCATTCCCTTGTCCGCAAGCGTCTTGGCGGTTTCGGGGGAACTGTCAACCATCACAAACGGCCTGCCGGTTTTCCTTAGTTCTTCCATTATCGAAAGGCCGGTGCGGCTGGCTCCGCAGACTATGTAATGCGCGTTTAGCGCGCGGATTCTCGATTCCATTTTTCTTCTCCTGAAAGCGTCCGTCAGATAGCCGCCTATCCAGGCGGCGGTGAACGCGGAAAAAGCGTAGGCCATCAGTCCCAGCCCGCTGAATATCAGGCAGATTGTGAATATGCGCCCGTGCGGCGAAAGCGGATGGATTTCGCCGTAACCGATGGTGGCGAGCGTTATCACCGTCATATAGAAGGCGTCCAGCCAGCCCCAGCCCTCGATGACGACATAGCCCGCCGACCCCGCCAGCAGCACAAACAGCAGCGCGAGGGCTACGGTGACAAGTTCGGTTTTAGTTATGCGCATCCGTTTAGATTATATCAAGACTGAAGCGCGGACGATACTTTGCGGTTTCCAAAAAAATGACTGACAGGACAGTCATTTTTTCCTTTTTGCGCATGAAAAAAACATAATTTAAAATTTTGCAAAATCTCCAATATGATGGAGAGTTACCACCCTTTGCAGAAAGATTTGCGGTCGCGGGTAATGAGTGCGTATATGTCATCTATGAGGCCTTCACATATTGGATGGACATATCTGTGATTTATGGGCTTGTATTCGCTCACAGCATGACGAAGGACCACGGCTCCCTGCTCAAGAGATCCGCCCCCGCAACTCCTTGCCCATTTCTGGAATTTCAGGCCCTCGTCATTGAGATTGCCGTAAAACGGCCCGCCGTCGTGGCGGTTTTCGGCCAGCAGGCCGGAAAAGCACGCGGCAGGTCTCCTCTTGTATTCGTCCATTATCATGAAGAAAGCTTTTTTAGAATCCGGCGGCACCAGTTCGATGACGTTGTATGATGTCTGCAAAAGTCCGGCCTCGGCAGTTCCGCTGGTTCCGGAGGTGGGATTGTTTGGGTCGCGCCCCTCATCCTCGTTGCCGCTTGATTCAAAAATCGCATGAGCCCATATCACGGAAAAAAGCTTCTTCAGGTCTGAATCGTAGTCCGGCGGGACATTATCGTCTACGGGAGCCGGTTTCAGTTCCTCCGGCTTGACTAGATTCAGAAAAATCAGCGTATCCTGCTGCGGGTCGCTGCTCCCTGTGAGCATAGCGCGTTTCACGGGGTCCTTGTGCGACCTGCACACCGTCCGCGCGAAGGTAAGAACCGCCGCATGATAGTATCCATGGAGCTGAGCAATCGTTGCCGTGGAATTGTCTTCCGGAAAGTAAATGATCTGCCCTGTGCATCGTTTGTCCTTATCCGCCATGTCGATTAGTTTATTGTAGGCGGCATTTGGTTCCGATGCATGAACGTTCAGCGGAAGAAGCGTAACCGCCAGAAAAATAAGTTTTTTCATTTACGAAGTACACCCCTGTCGGTGGATAGTATGCAACCGTTTCTCATTATACGCCATGATGGTTGTTGCTAACAAATTTTCCGCACAAAAAAAACGGAGCCGGTTAAAAACTGCCGGTTTCCGTCGTAAAATGGTGCCCAGTACAGGATTTGAACCTGTGACCTTTCCCATGTCAAGGGAACGCGCTACCGCTGCGCCAACTGGGCCTGGCAATAACCGCACAAAGAATCCTCCGGCGACTAAACGGCGTTCGCGCACATTATACGGGCCGGAAGTATATGCCGACTACGCTTATTTTATAATATTCCGGTCCAAAATAATCACACCTCTTACTGAGCTTCACGCAATTCCTTAACATGTTAGAGGCTCAGTAACGGTGTGTTCAGAGATTTATGCGGTATCCCACGCCGGGTTCGGTGATGATGAAGCCTTGCAGGGCGCGGCTTTTATCCTCAAGTTTGCGACGGAGCTTGCTGACATAGATT
>JAQTYB010000016.1 GCA_028688475.1 Elusimicrobiales bacterium | reverse complement strand
TCCGTCCAAGTGATGATGTTTTGGCCGGTAGTATCGCGCACGTCGGACTGCTTTTGCAGCGTGATGCGCTTATTCAATTGACCCGCTCTTATGCTCATCTCTGCCACATGTGATACGACGATATGAGTTGCTCGACACCCATAGGCAGTTCCTGCACCGTCAAGGAACCTGCGCCGATTACGACCGCTTCGCGGTTTTTGTAGAAATGCGCGGCCAGCAGCCGTATCGCGGCGCGCAACGGCTCCGGCACGTCAGTAACGGCAGGGCCGTAACCGGCGACAAACTCAATCACAACGCCATTGGATGATTGCAACTCAATCTGCGGCCAATATTTACCATGCTTTAGCGCGATACGCGCGGGAATGCTTACCGTGTCCACGATGAAATTATCCGCGCCGAATGTCGCGGCGGCGCCGGTATCATCGTAATAACTCACCGACGACACATTTATCACCGGAGCTATCGGAATGGTGATTTGCCGCGCGTTCTGGTGCTGCTTTGCTCGCGAGTCGTGAGAATGTCTGCCTTGAAACTCGTGATATTCTCCGGGGAAAAAACAGTAGCCGGGGAACCTGTCCAGCATCAGTTGCCAGGTCTGCGTAATCATCCGCACGCCGGTGATGTCCTCAATGTGCTGGCGCGCCGCCGTTATATAAGCCGAAATGAGCGCATCATCGTCGGAAAAATCCACCTTTGAGTGTAATTTTTGCTCGGCGAGGCTTATCGGCTCGATTGTCGGCGCGGTTTTCAGTTTTAACGGCATGGTTTAATCCTTTCGGGGCGGACGGCGCGAACCGTCCGCCCCGTATTTGACCGCGCTATCTGTAATGCGCCGAGGCGTAGACGTGGTCTACGGCGTCGGCTTTGCGGAAACACACGTCCGTATACGACCCCAGCGGCGTGTTGTAGTTGTTGAAGTCCAGCTCCGAGTTGCTTTGAGCAGGGGCTTCGACATGCAGCACCGCCGAAACGGTCATGGTGGAGGCGCACTTTTGGTACACCGTAACCATGGTAGGCGTGGAAGAGCTGTTCGCAACGACCAGCTTTTCGATTTTGGACGCGCCCGATATCTGCGCGGCCATAGTGGCCGGGTCGGTTATCGAGTATGTGCTGAGTTCGACGGTGGCGTCTCCGGCTTTGACCGGAGACGGAGCCAGCGCGAACGCGCCGAGAAGCGCGACGAGGATGAACAGTTTTTGCATATCAGTTTTTCTCCTATTTCCCGCCCGCATTTCCGCCGGTGTTGGCGTTCGGATTGCCTGCGGGGGTTTTTTTGTTTCCGATTTTGGCCGGTTCGATGAACGCCTTGTACTTCTCGGCATCGGCGGCGGAAAGCTGGACGGTTGCGCCAGCGTCGTAGTGCGCGAACGGCTTTTTGACGATGTAGATACCCATATTGTCGTATCTCCTTACTTGAACAGCAGGTAGCTGAACGCTCCCGGCTGCGCCACGTCTATGGACAGCGCCTGGGTGAACCGCAGCCAGGTCTCGTCGTTCATGAACGCGTTGGAACCGTCGCCTGCGTCGTAGGCTTCCTGCGAAACCTTTACGGCGAGGTTTTCGCGCGGCGAAATGAGCAGCGCGCGGTTGAATCTGCCGAATATCGCGGCGGTGCAGTCCGCGCCGGTGCCGAGGGTGTTCGGAATGGTGGGGCAGATGACGTACGGCACGTCCCAGATGGTACCGGGAACGGTGCCTGCGGGCGGCTGGTAGATGAAGCGGCCCTGATTGTCCTTGAGCTTGAGCAGCTTTTTGAAGCCGGTGCGGTTGATTGCCATGACCGCGTTATTGGCGTTGGCGGCGTTGAGCGAATATAGCAGCTCAATGATGTCGTCGAAACTCACGGACGCGCCGTCCATGACCGTAACGTTGACGCCGGACGACTTGATGACGCCGGTGAACGGGTCGCCCGCGTTGGTGTCGCCGACAAGCGCGACGCGCTCTATTTCCAGCGCCATCGCCTCCGAGATAAGCTCGGACAGGAACGCCGTCAGGTTGATGGCGCTGTCGCGCAGCAACTCGTCGGTGCATTTGATAACTGCCGCCATCACCTTGGCGACCTGCTGCACCTGTCCGAAGCTGACGGAGGTAGTGGCCTTGGTGCCTTTTTCGGCGACCCAGCCCACGGCGACGTTGCTTATCTGCTGCGGGATGTTGCGCTTCATCGTCGACATCGGGATGATGTTGGCGATTTGCATGATGGGCGATGCGTCGCGCAGCAGCCGGATGACTTCCTCGTAGAACTCTATGGGGACGAGGTAGCCGCCGTCTCCGGGAGTGCCTTCGGACTGGACCGCTTTCGTGTCCAGCAGCATTGAGTGCTTGGCGCTCGCGGCAATCAGGAAGTTGCGCATGTTGCCGAATTTTTTTCCGTATTCGCTGGTGAACGCCTTTTCCGGCGTGTTGCGCAGCGAGTGTTTGAACTTCTCGGCCCGTTCCATAACCTCTTCGGGCGCCGCCGGGGGAATCGCACGCTGTGCGGGGGCGGGATGCAGTTTCTGCACTGCGGCTTCTACCAACTTTTCCGCCTTTTCGCGGGTGATACAGTCGTCGAGCCGGGTATCCAGCACTTTGCGAAGCTCGGCTATCGAGTTCATCGCTTCGTTGTATTCGTTCATTCTCTTTTCTCCTTGCCCGCGTCGGCGGGATTATTTTTGAAAAGCGCGGTTGAGCGCCTTCAAATTTTGGTTGAGCGTCATCATGTCTACGGTGGTTTTCATCTCGGAAAACGCGCGTGAAAGACCGCCATCCTTGGCTGGTGCGGCGGAATTTTCATTGTTGGCCATAGCCAGCGCCTTTTTCATGGCTTCCGCCAGCGCGTTCGGGTCTGCCGGAACGGCTACAAGCGAGATTTCGTAAATCTCCGCGAGAGTCAACTGCTCCGGCGACTGCGGATTCTCGAAATGGAAGCGGCCCGCTATCGAGATGCCGCGCGCGTGGCCTTCCTCGTAAACCTGCCGCGCGTGTGCCACCACCGGATAATCGGATTTGGAAAAAACGGCTTGAAAAAATAATCCGGTCGCATCCTCGTGCACATCAACCATCGAACCTGCCACATGGTCCACCGCATTGACGTGGTCTATCAACATGACGGGGTTTTTAAGAAACTCCGAAACGTCATAGACGTAATCGCGGAGCGGCGCGTATGTGGCGGGGACGTCGCCGTAGCGGTCCGGGTGGTTTTTGGTGTTGGCGTAGCCCTCTATGATGACGGAACCGTCTTTCGCGGATATTTTCACGCGGTAAATTGGAAGGATTTTAACTGCGGGCTTGGCCCGCGTTCCTTCAACACGCGCCGTGGGTGCGCCTTCAGTTTTGGGTTGCATTGGCAGTCTCCTGTTTTCCGGTGTTGTCCACCATATTGAGCGGCTGATAATATACTTCGCCGCCGGGACGCGGGTTAAGATTTTCCATAGCGCGGCATTCATTTGGCGAATAGATGCCGTTTTGGATACCCACCGCGTAGCCGTCCATGCGCGTTTTATAGTCGCCGCGCAGCATTCCGTCTATCATGAACTCGATAAGGCGGTCGTCGTTTTCGGGAAGGAGACGTATCATCATCTCCTGCTCGACTTTCACCAGCCACGGGCGCAGCGTGCTCTTGTAGTAGTCGAGGTCCTGTTGCTCGATGTTGTTGTTGGTGGAACGCTCAAGCGCGGCCACCTTGTGCGGCGGGACGCGGAAATAGCGGCAGACCTCAATCACATCGTTCTTTCGGGTGTCGATGAGTTGCGAATCCTGCGGAGAGTAGCTGGTTTTAACCCAATCCGCGCCGTTTTCCAAAATAACCATGCCGTGCTGCTCGGAGCCGGTAGTCTGGTCCTTATAGCTTTGCAACAAGCGTTTATATGCGTCATCCTTGAGCGGCTTCGGGTATTTGAGTATCGCGCTCGGCTCTGCGCCGTTGCGGAAATAGCGCCCGGCGTAGTTTTGAGCGGCGATGGCCTGTCCGATGACGTTCCGCGCGAGGCTGAGCGTTTCCATACCGAGGTTGCCGTCCATGCTCATGCCTTTTATGTGCAGGATATTTTCGAACGGCATCTCTTTGACGCCGCGTCCGGGTATGGTTACGCGATAAAAAGGGGTATATACGTTGTCATCCTTGCGGCAAAATCTCACCCATTCTGGATTGGGGATAGGCCAGAGCGCGACGGGATTTCCTTTCCAGTCGCGTACAATCTCGCTGTAATGATTGCTCCAGAGAAGCGTGTGAATCATCATCACCTCACGCCACGTTACGGAACTCATCTCGGAGTTGGGTTGAAGGTGGAGCAGGCGATAAAGTTTCTCGCCGTCGGTGCGGTCCTTACCTTTGCCGTCTTTGGTGCGGCGGTAGACGATAAGCGGCAGGGTGCTTACGTCCTGCGACAATACGTTGATGCAGGCGAACACGGCGGCGACCTGCAACGCGGTGCGCGGCGTTACGGGTTCGCCGGAGATGCTTTCAATAATGCGCGGAAAGAAGCCGTACGGGACATAACCCCCGACAAGCACTTGCCCGGCTGCTTTTAATCTGACGCTTAAAGTTTTCAGCACCGACATATTCCTCTCCTACCCTAATCTGCGCACGCCGTGCTTCTCGTAAGGACAATCATCCTCATCTTTATCGCGGTGCAGATATACTTCCGCTGCCATTACCGCGGCCACGATACCGTCTATGCGTTGCGTTGACGAACCTTGCTTAAATGGCTTGACCAGTTGGATATTTTCCAGCGAGCTGGTGATGACTTCCACGTTTCCGGCCATCCAGTCCAGCACCGGGTTGCCGGGATGAATCAATTTTCCGTCGGCAATCCATGTTTCAAAGATTTTCGCAGGATGAGATAGTTTCGTTCCCTGCGCGACCGGAATCATCTCCAGTTCCCCTTCCTCTTCCAGTTCCGCCGTCAGTTGCTGGGCATTCCAGTTGTCATAACCGAAGCGGCGGATGTTGAATATGCCTTTCAACTCGTGAATCTTTTCCTTGATACGCGGGAAATGGATTCTTGGGCCGTCGGTCGCTATCAGATGCCCATCTTGCACCCAGCGTTTATAGCGCTCCGCGTCGCCCTTTTCGCGCGCCTCGATGTTATCGCGCGGAACGAAAAAATAAGGCAGTATCGCCAACCTATCATCGAGGTCGAAAAGCGCAACCAGTGCGGCGATGTCCTGCGTTGACGCCAAGTCCATGCCGAGCCAGCAAGGCCGTCCGCGCATCTCCTCTTCAGTAACCACACCCCGGCACTTTTCCCATGCGCTTTGCGAAAGCCAGCGGCTTGAAACGCTGTTCCAGATGTTCAGCCGCAACTGCTTGAAGCTGTTCTGTTTCGCCGGCTGCTCGCGGGCGGAGTCGCAGGCGTGGCGGATTTTATCCTCGCTGAAAATTACGCCGAGGCTGGGGTTCGCCTTGCGCCAGACCGCAGGGTCCTTCCAGTCATCCTGCGGTTCCGCCGCGTAAATCACTACAAGCGTTTCCTCATCAGTGGACTCGCCGTTAAGGATGTCGACCGCGTGTTGATGTTCCTGCCAGCCGATGCTGGTCTTGTCGTTACCAGCCGTGGTTATCACAAAGATAATCGGCTGGCGTCGCACATCTGTTGCGCCTTCGGTCAACACGTTGTACAGGTCTGGCCGCTTGAAGGCGTGTAGTTCGTCTATGATTACGCCGCTCGGCTTCAGACCATGCTTGCTTTCAGCGGCCTTGCTAAGTACTTGGTATACCGACTTCGTGAGCGGCACCAGTATTTGCGATTTTTTAACCTCGCAAAACATGCTCAGCAGGCGGGACGACTCTACGGCGACGCGCGAACCGTCGAACACTAACCGCGCCTGGTCTTCGCAAGTGGCGGCGGCGTATACCATTGCGCGCGCCTCATTGTCTGCGACCAGCAAATACAGTCCGATGCCGGAGGCGAGTTCAGATTTGCCGTTCTTTTTCGGGATTTCGATATAAGCCCGTTTGAAACGGCGGAATCCGGTTTTTTTAACCTTCCAGCCAAACAGAGGCCGGATGATTTCCTCGCGTTGCCAGTCCATCAGCTTGAACGGCTGGTCGGCCCACTCGCCTTCCGTGTGTACAAGCCATTTTTCAAAGAACTCTACCGCGTGATTAGCGGCATCCTCATCAAAGTAGTATCTGCCGCCTTCCGTCGTAATCCGCTGCGGCTTTTGCGGTCTAACCCATCTTTTTGCCATGGCGTATGAACTTCAAAGCCTCGGCAAGCTCGTCATTTTGGTTTACCGCCGTAATTTTGTTTCGCGCCGAAGGCGACAATCCCAGTTCAGCGCCCAACCGCAAAAGCAACTCGCTGGATTTACGCAAAGTCGTTATCTCTGCCGCCGGCTGTTCGGAACCGTTGTGCGTAGTCGTCACCAAACTGGATAGGCCGTCTACTTCCAACTTTGCCGTATGAAAAACGCCGTATCCTACGCAGTATTGGGTTAAAACATCGGCGTCTGTAACCTTTAGCACGCCGTTTTGAGCCAAGGTTTCGCAAAGTTGTTTCCATTTCGCCTTTTCGACCTCTCCGGTCAGGATATCCGGCGGCGGAGTGTTCACGTCCAGCAAATCGTACTTGGGAGCCAGCACATTTATGCGGCTTTCCCTGTCGCCACGGGCGCGTTTAGTCTCAGGAGCTGCCGATTTCCGCCCTCGCGTCATAGTGCTACCCCCCTATGCGAATTTTGGCAACGCACGAAGTTTACTCGGACGCGGTCCCTAAGCGAAAAGGTCATAAGGATTTAGACCCCCCTACCCCTGTATTGCCGAAACCGCCGTCCTCGCGCGCCGTCTTGACGCTGTGGTGCTCGTGGCATAGGCCTTGTAAGTTTTCTATGTCGTCAGTGCCGCCGCGACTCTTGGGCACGATGTGGTCCACGTCCGTTGCGGCTTGGGTGCAGCCGGGCCACTTGCATATTGGGTCTTGTGCCAACACACACTGGCGTAGGCGACGCCAGTTTGAATCGTATCCACGCGACGCAGCAGACCCGCGCCGTGCGTTCTCTGTCGTCTCGTAAAGGTGTTTATGCTTGGGGCAGTAGCGTTCACCCTGCTCAACGCGAACAGGGCAGCAAGCATGGCGACACATGCGCTTCGGCGCGATAGACATCAGTGCTTCCTCCGCAACGATTCCCATTTACCATTGCTGTGGTTATGCATATACGCTTCCGCCGCGTCGAGGTTCCTCTTTATCGCCATCGCATAGACTACGTCGTCCACCATTAAAACTCGCACCTCTTGCGATGATTCCACTGCCTTTCTGAATTTCTTATCGGTTTTATATTTCTTAAAAAACGCCGCAATATTTACACCTGATTGAGCGCAGGCGTTCATAATCACTTCGCCGCCACGCAATGATTCAAGTATCTGCTCAAAAGGATTAACGCGGCTCATTTCTGCACCGCCTTTTTTCCGGTGAACTGCTCATAGCGTTTGACGATGACGTCGCAGTAGAGTGGGTCCAGTTCCATTAAAAACGCTTTGCGTCCGGTCTGTTCGCAGGCTATCATCGTGCTGCCGGAGCCACCGAACAGGTCGAGAACGTTTTCACATTGCTTGGTGCTGTATGTAATGGCGCGTATGGCCAGTTCCGCCGGCTTCTCAGTCAGGTGAACCATGCTCTGCGGGTTCACCTTCTTCACGCTCCACACGTCGGTGGTGTTATTCGGCCCGTAAAAGTGATGTGGCGCGCCTTCCTTCCAACCGTAGAAGCACCACTCATGGTTACCCATGAAGTCTTTGCGTGTGAGGACGGGATGTTCCTTGACCCAGATAATCATCTGACTGAAATGCAACTCGCAGGCCTTCAACGCGGCGGGATAGTTCCAGATGTTGGAGTATCCGCCCCAGATGTAATAAGAACGGCCCGGCTCCAGTACGCGGACGATGTTCCCGAACCATGCCCGCAACAGTTCCGCGAATCGCTTATCGTCCAAAAAGTCGTTTGCAAGCGGGCGGTCTTTCGCGCGGAGTTCCTTTACACCGTTGCCCTTCTTGCTCCAATCCCGCCCCCACGCGCCGCCGCGTTTCGCCGCGTCCATTTCCTGTTGGCCTTTGAACTTGCCCTGCGACATCGCCATTGCGACCGCCGCATTGCTGCGCGGCGCGACGTTGACGTTATACGGCGGGTCGGTGTTGATAAGGTGGATTTTCGCCCCGGCCAGCAGCCGGTCCACATCCTCCGGCTTGGCACTGTCGCCGCAAAGCAGCCGGTGATTGCCCAGTATCCAGATGTCGCCGGTTTTGGTGGCGGCTTTGGCGGGAACCGGCGGCACATCATCCATCCGGTCGTTGTCCAACAACTGCGACATATCCATTTTGCCGAGGATACTTGCGAGGTCGTTTTCTGAAAAGCCCACATCAGCGAGCAAACCACTGCCGAACTCCGCCAAAAGCGAAAAGTCCCAGTCGCCGGTGTTCTTGTTCGAGCGCAGGTTGTACTCTTTGAATTCGGCGGCGGCGAGTTTGCGGTTCGGGATGCGGACCTCAATCATCTCTTCCGCTCGGCCCAGCAGTTTCAATACGGCGACGCGCTGATGTCCGGCCACTATCTTTCCGTCAGTGTCCACGGCAGGAATTTCAACGAGGTTAAATTTCTCAAGCGATTGCTTCAGTTGCGTTTCCTGCTCTTTGGAAAGTTTGCGCGGATTCTTTTCAAACGGCACCAGCGCGCCGACCTTGCGCTTCTCGGTGTGCCATTGAAGTTTTATCAGCGTTTTGTTCATATCAGTTTGCAGACCGCAAGCAATGAACATGTGGGGTATGTTCCAAAAAGTCCATATCGTTCTCGTCGTTTATAAGAGTGGTTTCCGGTTGCACCCAGCGACACCGTCCACCAACACCAGAATGCACATAACCAAAATCTCGCAATGTGTTTTGCAGTAACCTGCTGGCCCAGCGCATGACATCCTTTTCATCGGTAAAAGGACACGCGTACGGCGCTAGGTTTGCGATTGAAAGAAAGTCGGAGTGGTAGTATTTGATGAAATGTCGGCAGCGTTTTGCCGCTTCGCTCTTGAATATCGCCTGTATCAGGCTTTTGTTGCGGGTAGACTGTTCAACCGGAGGGAGTATTGATGTTTTTGCGAATACGCCGATAGCTTCGTTGGCGCGTACTTTTTCGGCCAGATGCTCGCGCAACCGCTGCGCGTCATGTTCGCTGAAAACCTCAACGCCGATAACGATGTTGTGCTCTATTTTCCCGACACGATAAATTGAAAAATAGTTTTTTATCCGCAAATCCCTGCAGTGCGCCCCAGAAACTCCCTCCACCAGAATGCCGGTAACCTTAGAGATATGCTTGTGGTATTTTTTATCTTTGGCGTGCTGGGCAAGAACTTTCAATCTGTCGCTTTCTGAGCCGACCTTCATACCTATAAATTTTTTCCCGTCGTATACACGGGAACAGTTTTTTACACCGGCGTGGTAACAATCGTGTCCGTTGCATCCTTCAGCAATGAAACTTCTGGTGAATTCGGTTTTAATATTGGCGGACACTTCTGCGCCGAGATTGTTTTGTAAAAAATTTAACTGCAACGCCGGGGAGGCGCTGCTTGCGGTAGGTGTTGCGGCTGGCAAAACAAAAGGTCCGCCCAAAGAGATACCCCTTTGGCCAGACCTTTTGACTGCTTTGACTACGATATTATTTTAGCCGATTAGCGCCTTTTGTCAAGACTTTTTTTGAAAGCCACGGGTAGAGACCGCCGCGTTTTATCTCGGCGGCGTGGTCCAGCGAGGCCGCGCAGGGATGCTCGCGGCGGCCACGGGCGCAGTAGACGTTGTGGCAGTAAACGGACGTGTTGCTGGAGCCGTCAGCGTCGCAATGCGTGCGCGTTGCAAGCGCGTGTCCGCATTCGGGGCAGGACGGCGCAGACAGGAGATGTGCGGCCATTATTGCGTCGCCAACTTAGAGAGTACGGCTTCAACATAATCCAAAATATGAGTCGGAGTCTCTGTGCTGATTCCGCTATATACCTCTCGCGCATTCTTTATCGCCAAACATACATTCGCTCTTTCCTCGGCGCGGACTTTTTCGACCTCCGTCGGTTTTTGTTTTACAAGATGAGGCTTGGGTCCAACATCAATACCTGGCGGATTTGTATCCATACATCGAAACGCATCTACGT
Source organism: Elusimicrobiales bacterium (assembly GCA_028688475.1). GTDB lineage: Bacteria > Elusimicrobiota > Elusimicrobia > Elusimicrobiales > Elusimicrobiaceae > JAQTYB01. The sequence goes on along the minus strand of JAQTYB010000016.1, from coordinate 22,970 downwards.
TTCCGACATCACCAACATCCTTCTTTATTGCGACAACGTTAATATATTGGCTGGTTGGCATTACCCAATGCGCAGCGGCTATCATTGCGCCGCAGATGGCTGTCCAAGTATGACTGCTTTCCCAGACTATCATCAGCCCCACAAGCAGGCAGAAATAATTGAATACATGAAACACAACCTCATCCCTACGTTCTACGAATTTCATCAGCACTCTCCTTTTCTTGGTAAATCATTCCAAGCCTTCACGGCGGCGTTGTAAAACGTACCACATTGCAGTTCTTTCAATGGGACCGCCGGACCATGAAACTCACAAGCCGGGCAACTTACTTGCGCTATGCCTTGCCCGACAAAAACCTGCTTATTTTCATATCCACACTTTGGGCATGGTTTCGATTTTAACAGCATCACTCCTCCTTTCCCGCCGGGGCGGGGGTTGTTAAAGATTCTCCAAAGCCGCACGACAGAGCGCTTGCGCGAGGTGCGTGGGCACCGCGTTGCCGATTTGCTTGACCTGCTCGCCCCGGTTGCCGGTGAACTTGTAGTCCGTCGGGAACCCCTGCGCGCGCGCCAGTTCGTGCGGTTGGAGCATTCGGAAACGGATGTCCAGTCGCGCGCCCTGCATATCTGGGGATACCAACGCGAAATGGTCCTTGCCGGTTACCGTCGGAAGCGGAGCGCTCACCGGCGTTGACTGCCCATTGCCGTAGTATTGTATGAGTATCGGTTCCACCAACGCACCCGCGCCTTGGCCGGTTACGGCGGGCAGCGGCTTTTTAACGGAGTGGCAGCGCGGTTTCTGCCCTTTGCGTTCGCCGAAAAACGGAACGATGAACGGCTCAACGAGTGAGATTGCGCCAGCCGTAGCCACGGTCGGCAACGGCTTATCCACGCCGCGCGGCGCTGCGCAGGATTGTTGGCCGAGGATAAACGGTTGAACCACGCTCCATGAATCTGTGCTGGTAACGGTCGGGAACGGACGGTTTGCAGGATATGCGCGGCTGTCTTTTTTCCCATGGTTCAGGGGTATTATTATCGGCTCGCACAGTGCCACATGCTGGCCGGTTGCCGTAACCGTGGGCATCGGTCGCTTTATATCGCGGGCTTTATTGCTGCCGTAAAGCATTATCAGAAACGGCTCCAGTTCCTTGCCTCCGAACTTGCGCAGTCCGACTTCAATACGCCGTAGCGTGTTCGGCGCCAGCGGACGGTCCCGCTCAAATATGCTTTTGCCGGGGATTGTCCAGTCGATAATTTCCCGCGCGGCGCGCCAAGGCTTCGCTTTTTGGAAAAGCGTATCCTTTGCGCGGCTATGTGTCGGCTCCGGCCATTTGATGGCTTTGCGGCCACGGTGCGCCAGCACGAACAGGCGTTCGCGCGTGGTCGGGTCGCCGTAGTCGGCGGCGTTCAGTATGCGGTAGTCCGCTGTGTAACCGAGCGAGCGCAGCGCGTTGATGAACGCCTGAAAGGTTTCACCGCGCCGGCTCTTGAGCGGACGCCCGTCCGCGCCCAGCGGACCCCAACTCATAAACTCGCGCACGTTCTCTATGATAATGTTGTCAATCCGCAACGCCTCCGCCCAGCGCAGGACATGCCAGGCTGACGCGCGGGACTGGTCGCTCATGGGTTTACCGCCGCGAGCGTTGCTGTGGTGGGTGCATTCCGGCGAGGCTACCATCAGGTGCAGATGCCCGGACGGAATGGCCTTTCGCGGGTCCACGCTGTCCAGCGTTTCGCACATGTGCCGCGCCGAGTTGTGGTTCGCCGAATGCGTCGCTATGGCAACCTTCCAGTGGTTTATGGCGAGTAGATCTACGCTGTAGCCCAGTTCGTCCGCCGCCGCGTAAAGTCCGGTGGACGTGCCGCCAGCCCCGCAGAACATATCCACCGCGCGGATGGTTTTCATAGAGAGTTCACCGCCGTTTTCGCGATTTGCTCCAATGCCTCGCGGTGGCGCACGATGCAATCCTCCATGCGTTGCCCGGAATCTATAGCTTTATTCAGCAACGCAACTATTATCCTGATACGGCGTTGAATTTTATTGTTACTGATATTTTCCATGCTCAACTCGTCCAACTCCGCGCGGATTTCGCTATGCAACGCGCAAATTGTTACGCCCTTAAACGCCATGTCGCATTACCTCCGGCAGTTCGTTATGCTCGCGCCCGTCAAGCAGGCGGCCTGTGAAGTCTTTTCCCACGCGCCACATAGAGCGGCCAGCAGGGAGATGATGAACGGCACATCCTGCGGGATATTTAATCCCCGCGCCCAACAATTCCCCCGCGTGAAAATCAGTTGTCCACTCGCCCCACTGTTTGAAAAAGAACGGCACCCGCGCCACCGCGCACTGGTCGCGCAGACTCCGCGCCCAGTCTGGGTGCATGGGCCGCGCGCCGGGGCCGCTCTCTCCGCCGCATATTACCCATCGGACAGGCTGAAATCGTTGGGGGTTCTGTGTACAAACAAGACACACCTCATGTTCCGGGGTTGCACCGACAATACCGGATTCGCTCTCGCGCCAACCGCACCCGCATTTAATCGCGTTGCCATTCGGCCCGGCGAGATACCTGCTCAAATCCACCGGCCCCAGCATCGGCTCCACGCTGACAAAATGGACCGCCGCCGGGATTTGGAGTAACAGCGGGATTCTTTTGTCCGCCTGCTCTTGGTTTTCGGCGGTTACGCCGAGCCAAATGTTGTTTGTCCGCATTAGACGGCTTATTTTTCCCATCCAGCGCGACATAATAGCCGGACGTTTTGTCAAAATCATATATGTGTGTTGAGGCGCTCTGGACATCACTTCAAAGGCTTCATACCGCCAATCATCCGGCACAGGGTGGAAGAAATCACTCAGACTGCATACAAAAATACGCTGAGGCTCTTTCCACTTCTCTGGGTCCCAAAAGGTGCTTTTAGAGTGGGAGATATTATTAAAATCCCGTCCCCACCGCTTCATCCAGCTCTCGGCGTAGCAATTGTCACACGCCGGACTGACCTTTGTGCAGCCCATCCACGGATTCCATGTCGCCGTGGCCCATTGTATGCCTGTTTTAATGCCCATCGTGCCCCTCCTCAAATCCGTTTTGGAAAATACCGATGATTATCGCGAACATCACCATCAGCGCGACGGCGCAGATGACCGCCGCTGTTTTTTCCGGCACCTCGACGTGCCAGAATGCAATTTGAATCAGAACCGTTTTTGTCATAATCCTCTCAAGCGCGGCGCAGCTTTGTGAAATCCTCCAGCCTAAGCATTTGGCGTTTGGCGCAGACCTGTTTTATCTGCTCCGGTGAAATTCCGTAACGCTCGTTCACGGTATAGCGGCAGGCGCGGTTGTGCGGGTGGTGAAAGGCTACGTCATACACCGTCTGGCAACTTATACACATGATTGCCCACGCCATAAGTTCCGGCGCGTCTCCGCCGCAATCCAGATAGACCGGCTGCTGGCAAAGCAGTTTCCCCACGCCTTCATCCTTTTTGCACTCACTATTCGTGCAGCGCGGGAAAGGCGGTTTTTGTTTGTCAGCCATTTTTCGGCTCCTTCACTCCGAAAACCATAGTTTCTATTTCAGGAGCCTTAAAAACCGCCTGTTCGTATCTATCTAAAATCTGCGACAAGGAGCGCATTCTGAGCGCGTCATTAACCAGACTTTTGAGCGTTTCCAGTTTATCCTTCTCCAATAGGATTTTTGCGACCGCGCCCCATCTCGCCGGAGGCGTACCCCAACCTCGGCGCAGGTCTATGCCTGACGCTTTCTCGAATTCATCAAGTGCTTTAGCGTCGCTGTCCGCGCGACTTTTTATATTGGAAATTTCATACGCATGGTCTCGTTTCAAACTGGCGACGAGTTCTTGGACTCTTCCTTCCGCTAGTTTCTCAATATCGCACTGGGCATGTTTTGGCACATAATTTTTCTCGACATTCCGCATCACCGACATGAGAAACGTGCGGTTGATTTCTTTCGGCTCCATTTTTTCCGGCAGCTTTATGTCCTTCCATTTTTTCCCGTCGAATTCAGACAAACCCCATGTCGCGGGCATATCTTCAGCTTTGGCTACGCCCGGAACAGTGCAGACTGTCCAGTAATCGCAGAACTGCGCGATGCTTTCCGCCTTTTCAGGTTGTTTCAATTCGTGTAGCCAGTCGCCCCTATGGGTCTTTATTTCGATTCCGTGAATGGTGAGGCCGCGAGACGGCCACACTCCGAAAACAAGTGCGTCTGCTTCGCGTCCGCGCGTGGAATGACCTGTGCCGTCTCGCACCTCCGGCAAAACAACACAACCGGATGAACGATACCGGCGTTGTATGATTTGGAAAAACTCGTCATGCGTCATTGTTTTTGCAGCCATTATGCCCTCCCTACGGCGGTGAATGATTTTAGTTTTGCCGCTGTTGCCATTTTGGCGCGTAGGTCGTGCCATTCCTGCGGGAGCGGTGCGGCGGGGGCGCGGCGTTGTTTTGCGCGTTCCGCCGCTTCCAGCTCATCGCGCCGCTGTTCCGCCTGCCTGCGGTTTTCCGTTTCCTGGCGGCGTTGTCTCTTTTCGTCCCATTCGGCGAAATCCTGCACAATATAGTCCGGTTTCCAGTTTTTACCGTCGCGCCGGTATTCGGCAGATTTTGCCGCGATTGCCGCTCGCGCCAGTTCCACGTCCCCGCCTGCCAGCGTGAGCAACTTGCCGCATTGCGCCGCGATACCGCGCGCATATATCTCACGTTTCGCCGCCGTATCCAGCCGCGTCAGCTTCAGCGCGGAGATAAAAGCGTCTGCCACCGCCAGTGTGTCCTTCGGCAGTTGGTCCCCTCCCCGGATTTGAGAAGGGGGTGGGGTGGAGTTATCCACAGGCCGTCTCGCCCCTTTATTAACATTCACACGCGCGCGCTCACCCCTTCGTTCTTTCATTAACTGCTTTCTCCTTAATATGTTGCCCTCCGTCTTGCCCTCCGCGCGTCCGCCGTGTTGCCCTTCGCTTTGCCCTCCGTTGTCTCCGCCGTAATTTTTGAAGTCTTGGAAAAAGTCGTATTTCTCGACGGTGATAATATATCCGTCCGATGTGCTTTTGGTTGTAATCATCTTGCCCGCCGTGTTGCCTTCCGCCTTGCCCTCCGTGTGCCCTCCGCTTTGCCCTGCACTTTTCCCGCGCAAAAATTCCAGCGCGCAGCGGACCTCTTTATACGTTGGTGAAATTGTTCGGTAGCCGGATTTATAGCTGGACGATTTTATTATGTCGGTCATACTGGCGCGAAGCTGGCCGCGCTTGAGTCCGTTTCGTTCATCGTAATTCGCGTTCAGCAATATCCAGAGCCAGATGCTGCGATACAACGGCGGCATGGACATGACGGCGCTCTCCAACGTTTTACGCGCCACCAAGATATATCCGCCGGGAATTTTAGTCATGCCTTATCTCCGTCGGTATTTTCGCCCTCTTTGATTACCTCTCCCGCCATTCGGGTTGCCATTGCGCGTAAGACCGAAAAACAGGCCGCGCGGACTCCGTCGTAGAACTCACGGTCCGCTATCCCCGTTTTATGCTCGGCCTCATCCAGCATTTTGTTGATATTTTTGGACATGGCCGCCGACATGTTGATTTGTCCCTCTCGAAAACAGACCACCGCGAGGAACAAAATGCCTACACTGACTGGCTTTTTCAAACTTCGGCGTGATGTATTTGTCCGTGAGCGGCCGGATAACCAAGCGCGCCGCCAGATAAAGCCCCGCCAGTATCAAAAAGAACGCGCGGGCTATCCATGCCCACTTTCGCCAAAACGAGGCCCCTGCGGGCGAAATTGGCGCACATCCGCCCATTCTGGCGCAGACTGCGTCCTGTAATGCTTTGTCCAACTTTGGAGTAGATACCGGAAGAGTAAACGTTTTCATACCGGTGTACTGTCTACGGAAGACTTCATCGTGCATAACCGGCATGCTGTTTTCAACCTGCGCGAACCTCATGATGGAACCTCATTCCGCATCTCGTCCAATTCCGCCAGACAGGCGGGGATGTGGTTTAGCGGGTTGTCGGTTACCACAACCCACGCGCCAGGCGTACCGCCGTAAACCTTTACGCTTCCGCCAGCGCAGACCCGGCTGTCGTCCGTCCATATCCGGGCGCGGGTGCAGGAGTCCAGTATCACTTTCTCCAGATTGTCTTTGTCCGGTTTCACCGTGTGCCAGTAGTCGTGCTTATGGCCGCCGCCGCGCGGCATGACAAATACCATGCTGACGCCTATCGGCCCGTCCAGCGGCTGCGGCGGCGCGGCCTTTCTCGCGGCGGCAAACACATACCCGTGCCATGCGGTCTTGGGCGAGTAAAACCCGCCGCGAAATGCCGGGCGCGGCCTTGCCTGCGCTTTCGGCGCAGCGGCGCGCACTCTGCCGGACCGGTTGGGCAGGTTCTCCGGCGCGGGGACGAAAAACTTAATTTCCATGCGACTGCTCCTTTTCGGCGGCGCATTCGCCGAGTTGCTCGCGCAATATCGGAATGCACCAGACATGCACGTCCGCCTCGATATTCGCCGTCGAAACATGTTTAACACGGTCAACATACGGCGTCTCATTTCGTCCGCGCGGGATTGCGTTCTGTTCAGCGGGGTCGCGCATATCAATCCGGGCTGAATACTGGCCCAACGGCTTCCGACATTGCGGGCAAAGCGAAACTCCGCCGCGCTTCGTCCTGATGTGGCAAACCTTCCCGTCCCTGTTACGCCAGTAATTATCCGTTGCACTCATTTTTCGGACTCCTTGCAAAGATTCAACAGCGGCGCGTCGTCCAGCAGGTCCCGCTCAGCCTTTGCGATGTTGGCGAGGCACTGCTGGTAGTATGACTCCTTCAGCTCGAACCCCACCGCGTTGCGCTTGTTTTGCACCGCGACGAACGCCACCGAGCCTATGCCCATGAACGGGTCCAGCACCAGCTCGCCGGGGTTGCTGTAAAGCAACATGCAGCGGCGGATGACTTCCAGTTGCAGCGGGCAGACGTGCTTCTCTTGGTCGCTTTCCCGCGCGGAGCGGTAGCCGTCCAGCACGTCGGTCTCGTGCACGTCGTCCCAGACGCCGCGCGCCCACTTTATCCAGTCTTCCGTGGTAAGCCAGCCGGCGGGATTTATTTTCTCGTCGCGGATAGCCGGGACCGGATTCGCGCATTCGCCCGGCTTTTGGAAAATAAGAACGTAGTCGTTCATCGCCATGGCGAGTTGACGCGCGTTCTTTTTTCCGGTGATGAACAGCAGACAGTGAAGGTTCATGCGCTGCGCCATTGCCTGTGGGTTTTTGGGAATGGCGACCTCTCCCTTCCACTCGAAGCCGCCGCGCTCCATGATGTTGATGACTGCGCCGCGAAAGTCGCGCCTGCCCATATAGCCGTGCTGGTTTTTGTATTTCAAAAGCTGCTGGACGTGGATACAGACGTTGCATCCGGGCTTCATCACGCGCAACAACTGCTCCGTCCAAAACCGCATATGTAGACCGAAGTTGGACCAGTCCATAAACTCGGCATCGTCGTGGTTGTTGCCGATGTCCTCGTTTTTTCCGCTGTACATGAACAGCGCGCCGAATGGTATTGACGTTACGACGAGGTCAACGCTGTTTTCCGCCAGCTTGTCTGCCATTCCTTTTATGCAGTCGGTATTGTAAATCGTCGTCGTCATTTTATCGCCCCGTAGTCCTTGAGAATTTTTTTGTATACGTCCTCGTGCTCCTGCGCGTCGCGCTCGAAATTGCCCTTTTTGTGCAACACGTTTTCCAGTATGGCTTCCTCAAGTTGTGGAATCACCGGCAGGTGCACCTGTAGCGTCTTTTTCTGGCCGTAGCGGTGGGCGCGTTTGATAGCTTGATAGAACTGCTCATAACTGTCATTCCAGCCGGAAAATATCATCGTGTCGCAGAACTGGAAATTCAGGCCGAATCCCAGCAGACCGGCTTTGCTGATGAGCACCGGCAGCGTGCCGTGCCGAAAGTCCTCAATCACCAGCGCGCGCTCTGCCTCGGACATCTTGCCCGTCAGGTTCACGGCCTGCCCTTTACGCAGATGTTCCAGTATGATTTCGCCTTCCTCGTCAAAGACCGTCCAGACCAGCACCTGCGAGCCGGATTTCACCGCCGCCTTAATCAGTTCCGCCACCGCCGCCGGCTTGCGCGAGTCCACGCGCTGGACGGAATGGTCCTTGAGGTATACAAATCCCTTTGCGATTTGCGACAACTTTGAGCGTTTCACCACGCCAAGTTCGGTGTCGCCGAATAGGCTGCCCTCGCTGCCGTGGCGGCGAATTGTAAGTTCCATGCGCTGCTGCTCCGGCGATTGCGCGATTTCGTGCGTGTGGAATTGCGGCGCGGGGATGTCCCTGAAATTGTCGGTGAAGCCGTAGTGGGCGGGGTTTCGGATGTAGATGCTCCAACTGGCCAGAAAGCGGTAAAAGCCCTCTTTGGCGTATGGCTTGATTTGCCAGTTGCCGAACTTGTCGCGGCTGAAATACGTCCACAGTATTTCGCCGTCGGTTCGCAGTTTGCCCAGAAACGACGCCTGTGAGGCGTACTCCATGATGTCGTTCGGCGCGGGCGTGGCCGTGCAGGACAGTCGGTATTCCACGCCAAGCGGCGCCATGCCGCTCTTGCCGTTGAGGCTATGCAGCATGTTCCACTTTATGACGCCGCCGCCGGTTTTGAAAATTGAGCTTTCGTCGGCAATCATCCCGGCCAGACGGTTCAGTTCCGGCAGTTCGCCGTCAATCATCTTTTCGTAGTTGGTTATGGCGAGGTGGTGCGGGCTGGCGTCGTCGTTAAGCCATGCGACCAGCTCCGCGCGGGTTTTGAGTTGGTGCACCGACAGTTTTCCGCCGTAGAACCGGCGCGATTCCTCTATGGTTTGCAGAATGATTTGCAGTGGCGAAAATATCAGCACCTTTCCGCCGGTCTTGTGCAGGATGTGCCGCGCATATTCCAAGAACATCACCGTCTTGCCGAGGCCGCAATCGGCGTAAATCGCGTACCGTTTCGCCTCCAGTGCGCGGGCGACTATAAACCGCTGGTAGTCGAATAGAAAATCCGAAAGCGGTTGCTGCGCCGCAGCGCGGCCCTCCGCTTTCATGCCGAGCAGATGCGCAAATCTCGGATGTGTCTGGATGTTATAGCTGTCGGTTTCCCAATCGTAATTCAGCTTGGACTCCGGCAACTGCTTACACTTAAGAAACATCGCGTACTTCGCCAGGTCAAACGGCTGCGCGAAATTGAGAGTTATCTGCTGCATATCAAACCTCGGCTGCGCTGCGCATTTTGCGGATTTCCGCCAGCGCGGCTTTTTGTTTTTCCGTCAAAGCATCGTCCCGTTGCGACGGCGGCATCTTGCGCGGAATGTCGAATTCGTTCACAGGTTGCTTTTCGAGCCACTTCCGCTCGTATCTATTGCGATATCGCCGCTTGAATGTTTTTCCCATGAGCTTTGCCTTTTGTTTTATTAGCCAATTCCTCGCGAACGATGCGGCGCAATCTGGCCTCGATATCAGCCATAGAGATAAACGCGAATTCTAACTTCACTGTTGACTTCAACTTATCTGCCAGATTTTCTTTAGCCATATAGCCTCTTCCCGCCCGGCGAGATTACCGGGCGGGGTTTGTGATTTTATTTCGAGCCTTCCGCCGGTTCTTTACCCTTTGCGGCTTCGGCGGCTTTCCGCGCGTCGTATTCCGCGCCTGCGGCCTTTTTCGCTTCAGCGCGGAGCTTGTCGGGATTGATTTTCAGCCGCTTTAATATCGGGTCGGAAATTCCGAAGTGCTCGGAGACGGACATAAGCCATGCCATTCTCGCCAGTTTCTCAACGCCGAGTTTGGACAGCGTTTTCGGATTGTCGTTTTTAATGCCGAACAACTGCGCGTGATATTGCGTTACGCGGTTGCCCTCTAGCACCATTTCAACGTACTCCGCCACGCCCGGCTTCTTGACTTTTTCCCATGCGGCTTTTAACATCTCCGCCTTGATGACCGCGCCGATGTAGTTAATCCGCTCGTAATCGGTGTCGTCGGTCCTGCTCTTTTTCCCGACCACGCGCTCGACCAACTCCTCATCCACAATCGTATAGACCGGCTCGCCGGATTGCGTATTCAAGCCTACGCCGAACTTCTCCGGGTGGGTTTTCAATTCTTTCGCGAGTTTCTTTTTCAGCTCGTCTTTCAGTATCGGCTTGCCTTTGAAGCCGTGGCCGGAATTGCTCCATGTCTCTTTCCCCGCGCCGAGGAACTGCATACCCTTGTTTTCCGGCTTATCTTTGAGCTTTTCGGCGGCGTCCGATTGCGCGCGTTTGGTTTTGGCGGTGTAGCATTTGCCGTTCATGCAGTTGCTTTCCTCGCCGCCTACCGCGTCCGCCAGCAACGCCGGCTCGTTGTTTGAGTTGTGCGGGCAGTTGGAGCAGGCGGGTTGCCCCGCGTATTCGCCGTCGAGCGGGAATATGGCGTCAATCAGGTTGTGAGACAATTCGCTATCTATCATCGCGCCCAAAGACGCGGCTGTTAATCTTTCCGGTTGGAGCATGACGCGCCGAATCATTTCCGCGCGCGGCTTTTCCGGCACCCGCAGCAGTTGGTGGCCGTGCGCCGCCGTCAGCGTTCCGGCGGAGATTGTCGACAGCATTTCCTCCGGCAGTTCCAGCAACTTCACTGCGCGGTAGACGTAGCCGACGCTCTTGTCTACTTTTTTCGCCAGTTCCTCGACGGTGTGCCCGCCCCGGTCAATCAGCGTCTTGAACGCCTGCGCTTCCTCCACAGGGCCGAGGTCCGCGCGGTGCAGGTTCTCCAGCGCCATGACCTCCATTGCCTGTTCCTCGTTCAGCTCCAGTAGCCGGTATGGTATGGTCGCGCATCCGGCCATTTTCGCCGCGCGATAGCGGCGCTCTCCCGCCACAAGGAAAAAGTGATAGCCGTCGTTTTCCTCGCCTGGCCGAACCAGTATCGGCTCCAACACGCCGACCTTGGCGATGCTGTCCGCCAATTCCGCCAGCCGCGCCGGGTTGAACTCGCGCCGGAACTGGCGCGGCAGCACCTCGATACAATCCAGCGGCGCGTCGCCGCGCCCCAACTCCTTATAACCCTGCGGCGCCGCCGGTGCGGCTGCCGTCTTGCTTTCCTTTGCCATTTTATTGCCCTCCCTCCGTTTTTTCACATTGCGCGTCATACGCGCTTAAATTGGCCTATCTTGGCGGAAGTTTCACGTCGAAATACTGAAATAGCGCAGTAAGAAACCTCTCCAGTTCCGGTGCACGGAACGCATGTTTTACAAACGTATGCGCGTCGTCGGAATAGTGATAATGGTTTTGTGTTAGATGTCCCTTGGCATCCGTTTCTGTTAAAAACAATCCTTCCTCGCGCCATGTTTTCTCTACACAAACTCGTTCACATTTGCTTTTTCTGGCATCGGGCAGTTTCGCGTATTTCGCCTCCGAATATTCCATCTCGTTTCCGCTATCCCACCAGATTATTTTGCTTTCACCGCCCGTGCGTTCCTCGTCAGTGGGTTTCCATGTGGAAGTTCTTATTACATAGAAAATCGGGAATCCTGTTCCCCTATTGTCCTGTGTTGACATTTGTTGCAAAAACGCTTTTATCGTAGCTTCGCTTTGGGCCTTTTCGATTTCCATAGACTCTCCTTCAACCCCTCATCGGCATGACCGCGCCTTCGCCGCCGTCGAAAACAAATAGTAGCGGAGCCATCGCGTCCTTCGGTGGAATGTATATTGCGCGTGGCAATTTGGAGATAAGACTGAAGTTTTCCCCTGCAATCAACGCGATATCCACGCGCTGGTTTGCCGGGAAAATTCTATTTTTGGCCCCCCTACAATCCGGGCACGTCGCACCCAGCTCGTTTGAAATAACACCGTGTCCGTCGCACATGGGGCATTTATAGTCGTGGCCACATTCCGAGCATTCGATAGCGCAATCGCCGCCACATTTTGGGCATGTTTCGGTATCCTTTTTTCCCGTTCCAGAGCAGCGTCGGCATTTTTGCGCTTGTGTTAATCCGTCGGAAATCGGCCACGGCTTCAGCGAGTTAGAATCAACAGATGCAAGCGGCACGAATATAGATGTCAAACCACCCAATGGAACGCCAATGTAGTCGGGTGATTCCGGCTCATTGGTTTCAATTCGCACTACGATATGCCCGCTTGTGGCATACTTATGGCCACCGCGCACAAACGGTTGACCAAGTGTTTTGTGTTTGGTGTAAGTTTTATCCTGTAAACAGAACTTTTGCAGGTCTATCATTGTGCCCTCCATGTTTCAGCTCCTCCTTTCAAATCGTCCTGCGGGTGCGGCTCCCCAGTTCCCCGCAGGCGAGGTCGTCTTTCCCGACCCGTTCCATAATCCCTCCAAAGCGTCCCGGATTCCGCCGGGCCGGTTCAGCGCTACCGAGGCGTGTTGACTTGCACATTCACCGGTGGCTTTGCTTGCATGGATTCGACGCTTTCGCGTCTGTTCCGGGCTTGGACCGGCGTCTTGGCTCCCAACTGGCTCGCATCCGTCCGCCTGCTCGCGCTAAATTTGCCCCGCAGGGTAAGGAGGGCGCAAACCCTGCGGGGTTACTTCCTTCCGGGTTGCCGTCCGTGAGGTGGCGGACGGGCAATAGTGGCCCTCTTTTTGCGACTCGCTCCAAAACAAGCTGCCGCACTTCTCGCACCTCGGCACATCGCGCCGCTGGACGTGCTTACACGATATACTCACCGCGCACCCGCCACAGCCTACGGCGTTATGACTTCCAAAACACTGCGGAACGGTATTGTTCATCCCGCCAACTCCTGCAACCCGACCTCGTTTGTGATACATTCCGCTGCTAGACATTCCGCGCAACGGCAGAGCCTTCTTGACTCAATGCGAAGGCTTTTTTTGAACAACTTGCAGAAATAGTGCTCCATAGGGACAGGATTGAAATAATCACAAGAAACTGAGCAGTAACTGCGTCCGTTTTCATCGAAAACTTTTATCTTTGCCGGGACCAGCACCGATATGAGCCGGGGATTCATCGTATCACCACCAAATCCATGCCCAACGCCTCAGCCACAAGGTCCGTGCTGCGAACATGCGCGTCTGCGAATGCGGTCAAATCGCGCAACCCGTTCTTTTCCGCGAACACCGCCAAACTGGCGTAGGCCTCCAGCTCGAACTGCAATTGCTTCTCCAAGTTTCCAAGTGCCATAACCCCTCCGTTACGCTGCCGCGCCGATACCTCTGCCGCGCCGCAGTTTGCGGTGGCTGTTTGATATCAGCCATTGGTCCACTTGCTCGCGCGTAAACATGGGGCGCAGGCCATTGTCGCCGTGGTTGATATGTCCGGCGCGCGCCGCGCGCTCAATGGTCTTGTGCGCCCATTTCCCCGGCAGGCAGGCATAGCGCGCCGCCGCGCGGCTGTCCATCCACGGAGACGCTATCGCGACTTTCATGTTTTTATTTCCCCTCATTGTGAATCCGCTCGGCGTCCGCCATTGCCTGCGCGATAACTGTTATGGTTTCCGAGCCTTCCTTTTTAATGCGGACCAGTTCGGCGGTGGTTACTTTCCCGTCCGCCAGCGCCGTAGCGCGCACATGCAAAAACTCGGCAAATTCTTTTAATAGCTTTATATCCAGCTTGTCGCCTTTATCACGGCGCGGAACCGGAAGGAATGTGCCGCCGAGAACCTCGCATAACGCCATTGCCGAGGCGTAATCGCCGGTTATCTCGTTTACGCGAACGAAATGCACCAGCGGGATGCTGACCTGTTCGCTTTCGCCCCAGCGGTAGATATTCGTCGCGCTCATATTAAGGAGAAGCGCGAGGCGTTTTACGCCGTAGCGGGTGATGGTATCGTGGATAGCGCGTTTTATGGCGTCCATTATATTGTCCTCCATGTTAAAAGTCTGGCCGCTTTAACATTGCCCCGAAAAGGCAAAACGGCTAGAATAAAAAGAACCTCACGGGTGGTCCGGCCAAGGAACGAACCCGTGAGGTCAAGAGCAGCAGCAGGCGCCGCGCTCATATCTACAGAAGGTTTGTTTTTTGGCCGGACCATTTTTTTAACCGGACTCTGCCGGGGCGCTGCGCCCGCGAACTGTGCGGGATTTGACTGTATGTAAAGTTTACATACGGTGTGCGAAATTGTCAAGAGCTATTTTTCCTCGTCGGTAAACGGAGTTATATGCACTTTGAAGAACTGCTTAAAAAGTGGAACCACGGCATTTTGCGTGGGGCACAACTGCGACTTGCCGAAGCCCTTGCAATTTCTCATCCAACTGTTTCGGGGTGGGTTGCAGGACGCAATCTGCCTTCTGAGGATTTACGTCCAAAAGTTGCAAAAACATTGGGCGTATCCATAGAAGAACTGAACAAGGTTTTTGTAGAAACAAAGGCTGCAAAAAAATTACATGTCCCCGATAAACTGAAACATCTTACAACCGAACTTACAAATGCGGTTATTCCCGCTGGCCCCATTCCAGTATTGGGCACGGTTTCGGCGGAAAATTTCAAACTTTCTTTTGAGGCAGTTCCTGATGAATATATTTATGCGCCATGCCCGCCTGGACATCAATGTTTCGGTCTAAAAGTCAAGAGACACTGCATGGAGCCTAAAATTTCCGACGGTGAATATATCATCGTCGCAAAGACGGGGTATGTAGATGACGGACAGCTTGCGGTAATAAACGTCGGAGAGGATTGCACGCTAAAGCGTGTCTACAAGCGCGATGACCATGTAGAGTTGAAGCCGGACAATCCTAAGTTTAAGTCGCTCAAGGTAAAGCCGGAAGAGATGCGAATACTTGGTCGTGCTACTGGTAAATTCAGCAAGTTTTAAGACGGTAAAATGAAAAAAGTAGCATCAACAACGCTTTTGTTTTTGACAGCAGTTTTGATTTCTGGATGCAGTTTACCCTATACCAGAGCGCATGATGAATTGCTTAAAACCGCGACCATTCAAGATTATGGTGTTCCACCTCCTGATAACCATAAGGAAATTGAGGTGAAAATTATAAGACAAATGCTCAAAGACCCAGATGCCGCTAAATTTGAATTTGATAGTGTTTCGCGAGATATTATCCCAAACAAAATTTTCAATGCAACTCCGACATTGGTCTGGATTAGCTATCTACGGGTTAATGGCAAGAATGATTTTGGCGGATATGTGGGATTCAAGCCGTATAAAATCGCATGGAAAAATGGACGAGTATATGCATACACATCAGACGAATCCTTTTTTTGGGAGTATGCCCCATCATCATCGAAATCCGCAATATCTGCGTCAGATAAAGAGAATGCAAAATCATCACCGAAGCAAAATCCACAAAAACAAAAGCGAGTAAAAAAGGAAACAAGAGCAGATATTTTGAAAAAGGGAGTTCAGATACTGATGTCTAATGGGGTAGTTATGAAGGTGGATTGCAGTGTTTTGGAGATTCAGGTTTATGGACAAACATGGTCTATATACAACATTGATGATAAGAGAAACACGACTACATTACTTGCCGCATTTTGTGGGCAAAATGAAGGCATCAACGCACCCATTACCATTATAGATAGCCAAACAGGACAAAAGCTCGCCCGATATGGATTTCTTGGTCCAAAGGTTTATTAAATGGCTAAAGTCATCCGCATCGGCAAAGTCTGGTACAGCGATTTCCGGCAAAACGGAAAGCGCATCCGCCGCGCGCTGGATACCGACCGCCGCCTAGCTGAAATAAAACTGCGCAAAATGCTGGAACTGCGCGAGGCAGTGCATTTCGGGCGGGCAGCACAGAATGCGGATTGGCTGGATTTCAAAAAACAGTATCTCGAATGGGCCGAAACAAATAAATCCCCAGCAACGCTTAAATGCGAACGTAAAGCCATCTCCACGTTAGAGGAATACCGGAATATCCGCAGTTTGGATGATGTGTCTCCGGTCCTGCTGGAGGCGTTCAAAGTTGAGCTTAAAAAGTCCGGCCTCGCGCCGGCCACGGTCAACCGCCGCGTCCGCGCCATAAAGTTTATGATGCGGTGGGGGGAAAAATGGAACATGGTTACGGCGCAAAACTGGCGTGCCGTGGCAAAGTTCCGCGAGCCTAAGGGAACACTGCTCTTTTACTCGCCGGAAGAGTTGGCGCGGCTGCTGGGTGTCTGCAACGGCCCGTGGCGCACGCTTTGCCTGCTCGGTGCGCGCGCTGGACTACGCCGAGGCGAAATACGCATGTTGCGCTGGGTGGATGTGGATTTCGCGCAAGGACGGCTCCATATCGCGCCGCGCGAAGGCTGGGAGCCAAAGGACTATGAACGCCGCTGGATACCCCTTGCAGACGATTTACGAGCGCACCTGCTTGATATTAAGCGTAATGCGCAGACGCCGTATGTGTTTGCGCAAGGTGAACACCGCGAAACTATAGGCAGCATGACGACATATTTCCGCCGCCTTTCCAAAAAAGCCAAACTGACCGGCAACATCCATACGCTGCGCCATACCTTTGCCAGCCACCTCGCGCAGGCTGGAGTGCCGCTTTATACGATTTCCAAGTTGCTGGGCCACGCCAGCACAAGCACGACCGAGATATACGCCCACCTTTGCTCAGACACGCTGGACACCGCGATAACCGCGTTACCGAAGCTGTAGGGTTTGTACCGCTTTTTGTTCCGCTCCTCGCATTTTAAGAGTTCTTAAAACCCATTATGATACACTACCGTTTACGACGGAGCGAGTTATAAAACCGCCTCTCCGACGGGCAACGGTCCGCCCCTCGGTATCGTCCCTTGAGGGCGCCAATTTGAACGATTAAACCCTTCGGCAATTATGTCGAAGGGTTTTCTATAGGTAAAATCAACTTCTTCCCCGTCCAATTTGCAGTTCGAAAGTACCTTATTGAGCAGGTCCCGTTTTTCATGGGGCTTTCGAACTTTAAACAGGTCATATGCCTTATTCGACAGTTCCAGTAGCTGCACTCCCGTCCCAAAATAATTTCTGTTGGCGTTTTGGTGCCGCTGAATGGTTTCCAATATGGTTGCCTGTCGGGAAGACCAGTCGTTGGATACCTTGAGCCAGTATTCCTGCGTTATAACGCCTTTGAGCTTATCCTGATACGCCTTATCCGTCCAATCCTGTAACTGGTGCAATTCCTTTTCCAGCTTTTCCAGCGTGGCGTTGTGGTAGGTCTTTTCATCCTGATGACTTTCCAGAAGACCTTGTTTGAACCATTCCAGCCTTGAGTCCGAGATAGTGATACGTTTGATTATCTTGTCGAACTTTTCTTCAAGCTTGTCCTGATTGACGTATACCGACTCGCAATTGCCCTTTGCGCCCGTGCAATGGTAATAAACGTACTTTCCCTTTTTTATCTCCGCAGTTATTGCGCAACCGCATTTGGAGCAGGTCAGCAATCCGGCATAGTCGAAATCATGAGTGCGGTATTTAGGGCGGTTCAATCCGGCGAATTGCGCCTGTACCCTGTCGTAAAGCTCCTTGCTGATTATCGGTTCGTGGATACCCTTATAAAGTTCCCCATTCCAGCGGAAATATCCGTAGTAAAGCGGGTTCTTGAGCAGCCAATCAATGCGGCTTTTGCCAAGCTTCTTGCCCGACGGCGTAGTTAAACCTTCTTTAGCCATTATGTCGCGTATATCATCCAGCGAGTGATTGCCGGAGGCGTACATTTCAAAGGTCTTGCGTATCAGTGTGGCTTTCTCACGGTCAATATCTATCCGGTGAGTTTGCAAGTTATTGGTATAGCCTGTCGGCGCTTTATGCGGAAATTCGCCCTGCCGCGCTTTTTCGAGCATACCTTTGGAAGTTTCCTCTTTCAGATTGTCTATATAATTTTTAGCGAGCAGGACTTTAAGGCCATGAACCAGCTTTTGATGCGAGCGGGAATCCTTGTTTAAAGTCTCGCTCTCTTTCGCCAAAATGATTGTTAAATCCTGCTGGTCAATATCAAGAGCCACATAGTCGGTAAAATTGCGATAAAGCCGGTCTGTTTTTTCGCAGAGGATTGTTTTAACCTGTTTTTGCCGGTGCAGAAATGAAACCATTTCATTGAAAGCGGTGCGCCCCGCCCGTTTTGCGCTTTCCACTTCCACAAATTCTTTAGAAATTTCCAGATTTTTATCAGCCGCATATTGCCGCAAAAATTTTAGCTGGGCCTCAATGGAAAACCCCTCCTCGGCCTGTTCTTTACTGGATACTCGGACGTAAACAATTACTTTGGTCATATAATAGTCGCCTTAATACGATTCGCAAGCTTTTCCCTTAAATCAGCAGGTGTTTTCCAGCGGACTTGGTTCCTATGTGCCAAATCAAAATGAGTATTATCGGCGTCGGTGTCATGGACGGTGTAAATAACTTCTCGCCCTAGTCCATACATCATACCGGCTTCAAAATAAACCCCATTGCGATGTTCTGTCAAGTCCGCAACCATAAATTTGCTTTTGCGTATTTCGCTTATCATAACGTCATCAATGACATCATTGTGCTCATGGTAATCTGTGCGAAACGCTTTATAGTTACAATCTTCAAACGCCAATTTAATACCCTGCTCAAATGCCGATTTCAAGTCGTATTTCTTAGAAATGAATGCCATTGCGACAAACCCTTGGTTGCTCAAATTACCGCTATTGGCCCGTTCCAATTCGGATATATGATTTAAGCCGGATGCCGTGATGTGTATTGCTATGTCTCCTGAAATAATAACGGTGTCATCCTGAACAGGTCGGCTTACCTTAAAATGCTGTTCAATGAGCCCCTGTTCCTGAAGCGACTTGCAGATAAACAACAATTCTTCCACGTTAGATGAAAAAAACAATGGCAAGTCATTATCCACATCAATGGAAATTTTTTCTCCAAAATATTTTGCTGACCGATTCAAATTGAATAGTATCCTGTCCAGCCTATCTGATACGTCAGCCGGAAATTCCCTGAAAATGGAATCCAATCCAGCAGTGGAAACTTTAAACTCTGGATCGCAATATTCCTGCCTTGAAAATATCCAAATAGGTTCTTGTCCCCGAATAGTCCGTGCTTTGGTAAATGATGCAATTCGCATTTTTTGTTCTTTTGTCATTCGTGATACTTCGTCGTCATAAGCATTACGTGCAAGAGTGAATTCGCCGCAGAATTTGCATGTATAGGTCGTGGCAGGATACCCTGTAACAGGTATATTTTCAGCGTCTTGATTACAAAAAGGACATTTACCTGGCATAAATTAGTCTCTCCTGTCAGTAGAAATATGCGCTAATAATTTTTCAAGGTCTTTTTTTAAATACAATCTATAGTCGGTAATCGGATTACGATTAGCCTTGAGTTTTCCGGCTTTGTCCCATCGACGCAAAGTTATGGGATTGACGCCTAAAATTTTAGCCGCCTCGGACACTGTTAGATAGTCGCTGATTTTAAGCTTTGCCATATAGCAACATTATACATCTTTATACGAAATATCCCAACCTCTACGATGGTCTATCCTTGAAAATCTCTGGCAACCTCCTAAACTCTCGACTCGCATGTAGTTTGGCGTGATATTTCCAGCGTTCAAACAGGATATGGACTATAGCCACTTGCCGCCAGAAGGGTTTTTTCTCAAGCCATGCCGCCTGCTCTTTGGAAATATGGTCCCAAACATAGGCAACCTGTTCCGGTGTCATAGGATTGTCAACACGGGTTCTTCGCATAACGGCGGCGTCGCAAGCGCGGTCATTGGGTTTCATAAGACTTTGAATCCGGGCTTGCCTTTTGTCCAAACAACTTTTTTTATTTGCCCGTCAATTTGCTTGTAGCCCACCTTCGGCGTGTCCTTGAAGATGTGGTTGGAAGCGTAAAGCGTGGCTAAGGGTGCCGACCCGTCCAGCGCGGTAAACCCCGCCCCTTTCCATTTCCAGTTTATCCCGAATTCTTTTAGGTGATGTTTATACCACCGTCTGTAATCGCGCATTTCAGCCGTCATGGACCTAAAGTCGCCAGAGAACATCCTGCAAGTAAAATCCATGATGTCCCGTGAACAACCCCACCACCTGCCGACATTCTCAAAGTCTTTCGGCGCGACCTTCTGGGTTAGTTTTTTCAGATAATTGAGCATGTATCCGAATAGCTGGTTCTCATTGCGCACAGTATCGCAGCGTGTCCCAGCCCGCAGGTGCTTTTCATCGCCGGAGCCGACAATTTCATACCAGCGTTGAGAGACAGTCCACTTGTCTATCTCTTCCGAGGTGAGAAAATGGAAATGCGGCGCGCCCCTTTTCTGAAATTCCAATATCCAGAAATACTTGATACCCCGACGGCGCAGAAACTGGCACCAAGCATTGATATGCCCTTTCACAACCACGCCATCACAGGGAAAATCCGAAGGATAGGTAATCGTTATCATCGCTCTCCAAAGGGCGGAGGAATTGCGAAGTTCAAAACGCAACTCACGCGCAGAGCGTTCAGAGAATTTTGTGATTGCCCTCTTGCCGCCTGAGTTTCCTCTTGTCCTTCCCAAACACAGGTCTTTGAACGAGATGCGAACATCCCGTGCATACTTACGGACAATCATCTTGCATTTGAAATGCTTATCATGGACCCTATCGCGAGATTTCATATAGACCCTTCCTCTGAGCGTTGAGATATAGCAGTATTAACAAGCCCAGCCGCACATAACGGCGCACCGGCGGGCCCCCCGTTCAGGGGGGACCCGCCGGTGCAGTCATCTGCGCGGTCTGTTCTGTTAAGTCCGAATTAGCGGTTTTTTCCTCTATATCCCATTTTTCGAGCAGGCGGATGTAACCTATCGCGTTGGAAAGAATTTCCTCCGCATCCTGGCGCGTGAGCGGCTCCGCATAGTGCGGCTGCCACCCCCGTATTGTTTCCTGTATAAGTTCATTCGACCAGCTCATGCGTATAGTTTAGAGCCGGTCATCAAAAAACGCGGGGGAGGGCAACAGCTCTGTTACCCTCCCCACACCGTCGGGAAATCGCAAATTGTTATTTTGGAGTTGAAGAGACTATTGCTTTCTGAATCTTCAAGAGCAACGAGTTAAAATAATCTTTCCAACGGGCGTTTATCATGGCAGATTTACTGCCTTCTTTTTGGAGCGTTTCACAATATGCCCTGCCAATTTTTAATTTTGCGGAAGTGAAATTTAACGCCAGAGTTCGCAAGGCTTGCTTATCGGAAGAAAACATTTCGGTAAATTCAGCGGCGGAAATGGTTGGCTCCTTTGCCTTCTCAAAATAGGCAGCATAAGCTACGCCCTCATTGCGATACTTTGAGGTTATCATGCGAGCCTCTTTTATCGCGTGCTTATAGCTGCTATAAGCGGCATGGACGGTATCCGGTGAAGTCTTCTTATTTTTCTGCGGCAAAGGCAGCTTGGAATAATAGGCCAGTTCCTTCTTGCGAAATGCCAAATGCATGGTATTGTTGCAGTCTCGGCTTAAATCGCTCACGGTCAACGCTTGAAAGGCTTTTTCTTGGGTGCTATGCGCCAAGCTTTTACGGCTTTCGGATTCAAAAATAAAGTTTTGCGGTATAACCTGCTTCATCTGCTCGGATAAATGTTCGGCATTGCCAAGCAGAATGGCGCAAAAACGAGGAGTGAACAAGCGCTCTATTTTGCGTTTCACTTCGTCGGCATGTCCGGGGGTTTGCGCCATAGCAGCTACCGTAAGCCATTCCTTGAGTTTCAGCAGCTTTTGGTAATGGGGATGCAGTTCCGGCTTTTTACATCTGAGTTTTTCATTCATCTGAGACGGGATATCGGCGCTCAAAACAGCCCCCAAGCGTTTTGCTGCGCCATGTTTCTTGTCAGCTTCCCAAAATAGGCGGTTAAGCTCATTCTGCGTAAGGTCAAAAATATGAATATGCCCGCAAGGTACAGTCCAAGTCGGCTGGAAATAAACTATTTTTGGGGCATATTTGCCGATGCGGTCCAGATAGGACAAAAGGTTTACCGCTTTCAGATAGTCAATAACCATCTTTTCAGCTTGTTTGTCGTCGGGGCATTGAAGACTAAGGGCAAATATCATCGCTGGATGATGTGGGATAATACCCGCCAATTGGAAGAAAAAAACGGCGAAACTTTCGGAACTTGCTTCTTTCCATAAGAGCTGTTTTAAGACCGAGAACCGCAAACCAAGCTGTTTCTCAAAAATAGAGTTGCGTTTATAATGCAGCACCCATGAACGTTTTTTTAACGGATTAGGCGCGAGGCGCATGATAGCTGTTGAATGACTTGGAATTAAGGATTTTTACTCAGATTCTTTGACAATTCCCGCATAGTTGCCAGCAGGATTTTTCCATGTGCGGGTTTTACTGAGGCTATCATGTGAAAAATTTGATTTTTCAGATTTTCATTCGTATCAATATTTTCAGATGATGCGCCCTCAAAAAGTTTAGGCAGGGGAATATTTAACGCTTGAGCCAATTTGGCGATAGTGTCAAGGCTAGGTTTGCGCTTATTTATCAGGATGCACGCAAGGAAGCTGGGGCTTATTCCGGCATT
Source organism: Elusimicrobiales bacterium (assembly GCA_028688475.1). Lineage (GTDB taxonomy): Bacteria > Elusimicrobiota > Elusimicrobia > Elusimicrobiales > Elusimicrobiaceae > JAQTYB01. Next base: position 538 of record JAQTYB010000016.1, on the reverse strand, counting down.
TTCCGCTAAACGTTCTATAGTGAGGCCGGATTTGAGTCTTTCCTGTTTTATCCTTGCCGAGAGAAACGAATAAATATCCTTGTCCATAATTGCCATAAGCAATTGTAGAGGATACTCTATGCACCTTCTATGGCCTTATAGCAGAGATGACTATTTGCCTATTGTCTAGTAGTTTTTATAGGATTATTCAGCCATATCATCCGACTCGGGGGGAATAAATGAATCACGCAGGCAAAGAATCCTATTACGCCACTACTTTTTTGCATTCCGCAGGCGAGTCGTTGCAGTCGCAGATTAAGCAGCGACTATTTGCGATGGGTTTTCTTTGCGCAGTTTTCATGGTCGGGTTGATACTTTTCTACCAGGCGGCTTTTCTTGATAAGAACTCAATCGCAATGTGGGCATGGGGTATCCTCGGCACAGCGGCATTTATTGGAGTTCTCTTTTTGGGCAAGTTAGCCGATAAATATTGGCAAGGCTGGCATGGCGAAATGTGCGCGAGATATGAACTGGAACCGTTGCTTAAGGAAGGATACGA
>JAQTYB010000105.1 GCA_028688475.1 Elusimicrobiales bacterium | reverse complement strand
CACAATTCCTTAACATGTTGGAGGCTCAGATTTGGCCGCAGGCTAGGCGCGACGACGCCGGCCTGCCCTCTGGGCAAGTCAAGGAGGAGCAACGACGCCTGCGGCCAAAGGTGAGCCTCCCCTTTGGGGCTGGCCGCTTTTGGGCTGCAACCGCGTCGCCTATGGCCGGACATACGGACAGTATGTCCGGCCATAGGCTCCTTGTTTCGCTGCAAAATCGGCCAGCCAACATGTTAAGGAATTGTGTGAAGCTCAGTAAACAGCGCCGCCCGCAAACGACGGTTTCCGGGCTGTTTATGCAGACCTCAAACAAGGATTTTGCGGCGGACGGTCAGTCCGCCGTTTTGGCGCGGCGGCGGAACAGGGCGCGGTGGATGGCGTTTTCCGCGCGGCGGCGTTCGCTCCGCCTGACTACGAGATACGCCGCCACCTCGGAAGGGCCTGACGCCATAATTTTTATATTGATGCCTTCGTCCGCGAGGACGCCCGTTATCCTGGCCAGTATCCCGTGGCGCCGGCGCATGCCCTCGCCCACGGCGGCCACAAGCGCGGCGTCCCTGCCCCCCTTCACTGACGCCACCGTCGCCAATTCCAGTCGCTCAAGCGTTTTCAGGGCGGGGGCGAGGTCGGTGTCAGAAAGCAGGATGGTGATGGCGGTCTGCGCCGTGATGACCGATTTGATGTTGATTCCCGCGGCGTCCAGCGCGGAGGCGGCTTTGGCCAGAACGCCGGGCTTGGTGCCCAGCCCCGGCCCGTCGAGATGCAGCACGCCGATGCGGTCGGTCGAAGCCACGCTTTTCACCCCCCCTTTGCCGGCGGGGACGGCCTCTTCTATCAGCGAAACCGCGCCGGCGCCGGCGTCATTGATATTGTGGACCCGTATGGGTATGCCCGTGCCGGCAAGCGGCTCCATCGTGCGCGGGTGGAGTATCTTCGCGCCGAAATACGCCAGTTCCGAGGCCTCGCGGTAGGACATGCGGCGCACCGGCCTCGCGTCCGGCACAGACCCGGGGTCGGCGCTCATGAAGCCGTCCACGTCTTTCCAGACATCCAGCGATTTAGCCTCCACGCAGCGGGCGATGGCCGCCGCCGAGTAATCGCTGCCGCCGCGCCCCAGCAGGTTCACCTTTCCGTCGGGCGAAATCCCGTAAAAGCCGGGAACGACGTGGATTGTGTTCCGGCCAAGCCGCCTGCGCACCGCCGCGCGCGACGCGGCGCAGTCTATGCTGGCGTTTTTGAATTCGCCGTCGGTCACCAGGCCCATGTCCTCCGGCAGGACCTCCTCGCAGTCCAGGCCTTCGGCTTTCAGCAGGGATTCCAGCAGCGACGACGACAGCCGCTCGCCGTAGCTCAGTATCAGGTCCTCCGCGAACTCGGGGGTCTGGCCCAGCAGGTGGATGGCTTTCAAATACCGTTCCAGCTCGCCGGCGCGCACGGACAGCTTGTCCATCACCGCCTTTATTTTAGCGGGGTCGGAGATGAACTGCTCCACTATGTCGCGCTTCGCTTCCAGCAGGAATTGCCGCAGCCGCACGATAAGGCCCGCGTCGTCTTTCACCGAGCGGACCGTTCCGGCCAGCCTGTCGGTGAGGCCGTAGAGGGCGGAAACCACGACGATAAGCGGTGTTTCGTAGCGTTTGATAACGTCAACTATCAGCCGGATGTCGCGGCTAGTCTTCATGTTCGAGCCGCCGAATTTTACGACGATGGGTTTTCTTTTCATAGTTTCACCACACGCAAATCTCCGCACAGTCCTATGGCGCCGCCGACGATTATGGCGCAGCCTTTGATTTCGGGATGTTTTTTGGCGTATTCCAGCGCGGCGGGGATATCATCCTTGTTTTGCACCCTGTTGCCGACGGCGGTGGCGAAAGCGTCCGCTATCGCCGCGCTGGCGGATAGTATCGTAACCGCGTCGGTTTTGCCGAAGCTCAGCGAATGCCCCACGGTGCCCGACGAGGTGCACAGTCCGCAGCCGCTCGCGCCGGTTTCTATCTCATAGGCCAGCTTGCCCGAAAGCGGCGAGTTTCCGGCGAATACTTCCGCCAGGACGGGGCGTTCGGATTTGAGGAATATGTCGCCCCCGTTCTCGACGATGACTTCGGAGGACGATTCCAGCAGTTCGCGCCCCACCGCCTCGGCTATGGCGCCCGCCACCGCCGCCATCGGGCCGACGCCCGCCAGTCTTGCCGCGGCGAGCATTTCGCGCGCTATGGGCGGCGCGTCCGCGTCGCCGGGCAGGGGCGTCAGAGCGTTGAGAAACTCGCGGCGCAGCGCGATATAGGACTCCAGTTCCGTTCGCAGAGCCAATACCGCGCGGCGCGCCGCCGGTTCAAGGGCAACGTCCGCCGCTATCCAAAGGTCGGTGTCGCGGCATTGCACGGTGAAGGCGCGGCGCTCGCCGCGCACATGCCTGCCGCGATAGGAGCGCGGCACGAAAAGAGGCGATTTCATGGATTGTTTCCTCCCGCCGGACGCGGGCGGCGCGGCGCTAAAGCGCCGCCGCGCGTCCGGCGGAATATATGCAGTACCGCGTATCAGGCCGCGGCCTTCGGCGCGATATCGTTAAGCGGCTTGAGCGTGATGCCCGAATCCGCGGCGGGCAGGGGAGACACGGGCTCCGTCAGCAGGAAGCTGCCGCGCGCTATCCAGTCCTTGAGAGTGCCCGCAATTTCGCGCGCCCGCGGCAGGCTCGAAAGCGAAGCCGTCGGTATTTTCCGCCCGTTTACGGTTATGAAACCGCTGCGCAGTTCCGCGTAGCTCACCTCGGCGATGACTTCGGGGCCGCGGTTGGGGTAGACGGACGAGTAGTCAACTACGGGGGCGAATATCTCGGAGTCCCGCGCCAGGGCGCGGCGCAGTATCTCTTCCGATAATACAGGTATGGGCACGCCTATGCCCACGCCCAGCGTGGTGCCGTAGCCGAGGAAGCTCATGCCTTTCAGGAAGCGCGCGTTCATCTGCTTGAGGTCGCCTATCACCGCCAGCGTTCCGGCGGGGCGTTTGGGCACTCCGTTTTCGCCGCGCGGCACTGTTGGGTTGAACTGCGTTCCCTGCCACGCCACATAGCCTATCCCGCCGCCCAGGAATATCCGCGAGCCGATGCCGATGGTTTTGTAGAGCGGGTCCTTGAGCAACGGCGAAAGCTGGCCCGCGCTGCAATAATTGGCGTTGGCCATCCCGGGCTTTAGCGTGCCCATGTAGGTGTATATGGTTTTATCGGACAGGTTCACCGCGACGTTGTAATTCTGGTAGCTGTTGCGCGGGTTGAACAGCACGGCTTCGTTGATGGTCTTGAGATTTATCACCGTGTCTATGCCGCGGCGCGGATAGCAGTCGGTGCCGTAGGCTGAGGCGGTAAGGCGCACGTCTTTGCCCGCCGCCAGTTCCTCTATGACGTGGCCGCCGCCGTAGCTGAATTTTCCGGGATGGACTTCGTTTGCCGGGTCATCGGCGGGCATGGCCGTCGCGCCCAACAGCACGTCCACCGCCGCCAGTCCGGTGTAGACCGGCACGCCGTTTAGCGTAGCGGTTCCGCCGCCCAGCTTGATGCGCGGCTTGCTGTGTCCCAGATTGAAGTAAGCGGCGGACGAGCACATCGGCCCGAAAGTGCCGGTGGTCACCACGTCCACCTCCCGCGCCGTCTTTTCGATTCCGTGCTTTTCGGCGAACTCTATCACTTCCTCGGCGGTCAGCACGACCGCCTCGCCTTTTTTGATGCGCTCGTTTATTTCTGCCACTGTCTTGGGCATAACTGCTCCTTGATTGTGCTGCGGTCGGGGGAAGGCTATGAAAAAACCCTCCCCTGAGTGAATGCGTTTCGGGAAGGGTTTGCTGAAAACTTCTTCCGTATCATCTTCAGTGATGACTGCATCACTTCAGGAATTAGCACCTTAAGGATTATCCCTAGGTTGCTGAGGCTTCGCAGGGCCTGTCCCTCTGCCTCTCTTGATGGTAGTTGCTACGGATATATTGTAGCACAGTTCAGCGCTGTTTGATATAGCCCAGCTTGAAAAGCAGCTCCGCGTTCAAAATCGCCGCGCCCGCCGCGCCGCGTATGGTGTTGTGTCCCAGCAGCGCCATCTTAAATCCCAGCACGGGGCATTCGCGCAAGCGGCCCGCGCTGACCGTCATCCCCCCTCCGGCGCCGCGGTCGAGCCTGGGCTGGGGGCGGAAATCTCCGTCGAGGTAAACCAGCGGACGCTGCGGCGCGGACGGCAGATGCAGTTTCTGCGGCAGGGCGGTGAAATTTTCCAGCGCCTTTCTGATTTTGGCGACGGACGTTTTTTTTCGCGTCGAAAACGAGACGTTCAGCGAATGGCCGTCGCTCACCGCCACGCGGTTGCACTGCGCCGAAATCGCGAAATCGGCGCACCTGACCTTCCCGCGTTCGAGCGAGCCCAGTATCTTTAGCGGCTCGGTTTCCACCTTCGGCTCTTCGCCGCCGATATGCGGAATGATGTTGTCGAGTATATCGAGCGACGGCACGCCCGGATAGCCCGCTCCCGATATGGCCTGCATGGAAAACACCATTACTTTTGAAAGGCCGAATTCATCCAGCACCGGCTTTAGCGCCATGACGAGCGGAACCGCCACGCAATTTGGGTTCGTCGCGATAAAGCCTTTCCAGCCGCGCTTTTTTTGCAGCGGGATGAGTGCGGCGTGCCCGGGGTTCACTTCCGGCACCAGCAGCGGGATGTCCGGCTCCATGCGGTAATTTTTCGTGTTGGAAATGACCGGCATGCCGGCGGCGGCGAAATTTTTCTCGATATCCCCCGCCACGGCGGCGTCGAGGCCGGAAAAAACAAAATCGCAGTCCATTATTTCCGGCCTGCATTCGCGGACGCGCATGGCGGCTATTTTCGGCGGGACGGGCGCGCTCTGCTTCCATTTGGATGCGACGGACTGCCCGTAGGTCTGTCCGGCGGAAATTTCCGACGCGCCCAGCGCGGAGACTTCGAACCACGGATGCTCCCGCAGCAGCGTTACGAATTTCTGGCCCACCGTGCCGGTGGCGCCCAATATTCCGGCTTTCAGCTTCTTCATCATTCAATTAAACCAAAAAATATTAGACTTGTCCCCGAATAAGGTTATGAGGCAAAAAGACAGGATTTTGGCTTGCAGCGAAGCGGACTGAGGCGAGCACACTCCGGCGGGGTGTGTAAGCCGAAGCCCGCGAAGCTGCAAGGCAATGGTTGCGTTGCCTTTTTGCAAACTGCGGCTCACAGCCCCAAAACCGCAATACATACCGCCCCTGAAAACTCCCATCACTCTTGGTGATCATATCCGAAACCGCCGGTTGACGCTGGGCCTCACACAACGCGAAGCTGCCCAAAAAATGGATGTAGTTGTACATACCATTGTGGAATGGGAAGCCAACAATCCCATTCGCTCCCGCTTTATACCAAGGATATATGATTTTCTTGGTTACTCGCTTTACCAAGAGCGTAGCAATTCTTTCCCCCAGAGAGTCAAGTTTCTGCGCGAATCTCTCGGGTTGTCGCAGTTAAAGCTAGGGCAAGCTTTGGGAGTTACCGAACAGGCTGTCTCAAGCTGGGAAACCGAGACATTCCAGCCCAGTGAGGAGTCTATAAAGCACTTGGAGGCATTTTTTACGGAAAGTTTTGGGTATCCCATGAAGCTGTAATATCCGCAATGGCAATCTCATATTTCGGATGTATGAGATTGTATTCGATTATTTTTTCCAGCGACTGGAATTGTATCTGGCTGGCTCAAAACTTCGCCGTCAGGGTGAATCTGTGGTTATTGCCGAGTTCGCCTTGCGAAGTGTAGGCGTAATCGAGCGTGAACGGGGACAGTTTGATTCCGAAACCGGCGCTTAGGCCCAGCAGGTTGTCCGACGGGACGGTGTCTTTGTTTGTGATGTCGTGGCTGTAACCAGCACGCAGGGTCAAAAGGCTTGCCAATGCGGCTTCCGCGCCGCCTGCCAGCGTTGTGCGGTTTTCGGGGATGTTGCGTTTGTAATCCGCCGCAATCGTTACTTCTTTGATTTTTGTTGCCGCGCCGAATGATGCCGTTGCCGGAAGGTTCTCGTCTATCGTGCCGACCTTGCCGGATTTGCCGACGTTGACGATTGCCGCACCCAACTTGAACTGCTCGAAGTCGTAAACCGCGCCTGCGCCGAAGCCGTAGCCGGTGCCGCATTCCTCCTCTATCTTGTTGCGCACGGTTTTTAACGCGCCGCCTAGCGACAACTTACCGAACTTGCGCGCGTAGGCGGCTTGCAGCGCCATATCGTAAGCCGTGAATGCGCCGGTTTGCGCACCCGTCAGGTCGCGTCCGTCAAGGTCGCCGTAATGCGCGTAGGTTAAACCGTAGGCAATACGTCCGCCCAGCGCGTTGTGCGCGAAGGTTACGTTTTCCAGTTTGTTTTCCTGCGCGAGTTCAACGTGTGAAAACGCCGCTTCCATCCCGTCGCCGCCTGCGAGTGTGGCGGGGTTGAAATAGACCGACTGCACACTTCCCCCCGCCGCCGTTACTGCGTTTGCCATACCCTGTTCGCGCGCGCCGGGGGCGATTTTAAGAAACGCCGAGCCAGTTGTTGCCGCATGCGCGGGTTGAAGCGTTGCCATCAGCATTGCGATTATAAAGCGTTTTGTGTTCATGATTTTCCTCACCTTATAATCGCGAACTTCTTTTTGGCTTTGACGGTTTCACCGCCGCTATGCGCCTCTATCACGGCGATGTAGACGCCGGAACCCGCGCCGCCCATGTCCCAGTCGTACTCGTATGCGTATTCCGGCGAAAGCACCGTCGGTCCGCCGTCTATATGCGCGTTATGGCGCAACTCACCTGCCACATCGTATATTCGGATGTCAACGCCATCGCCAACGCCGCATTCAAGATGCAATCTGGGCCTGTTGCCGCCTTTTGCGGGGTTCGGGTAGACATAAAACTGGTGGAACGCAAACGCCGCGCTTGCCGCCTGATTTACGCCGCGCACCATCGCCTGATACAGCGAGAAATGCTGCGCTTGCGTTACCAACTGCCCGTTCTCAAGCTTGGTATCCAGCGGTTGCCATGAATGCGAGGCATAATCCCAGTTATATATGGCAACGTCGCGTTCGGTCTTGCCGTGCGGCAATGTGCTTCGGGTAAACGGAATCGTCAGCGTCGCGGGCGTTGCAAATACCGTGCCTTCGGGTCCGAAATTTATTGCGGGGCCTACGGGCATAACCAGAATCTTATTTTCGCTTTGCAGCATCAGCGCGGACAGGTCTTCGTTTAGCGCCGTCGTCGTAACGCTGACGAAATTATCTTCCGCCATAGCGCCGGGAGCAATATCAACCGCCGCGCGGTTGGCGGATTCCACACGGC
>JAQTYB010000015.1 GCA_028688475.1 Elusimicrobiales bacterium | reverse complement strand
CTATAATGTGCCTTATGGAAAAACGGGTTTTGCTGTTTGCGGTATTGGCGCTGGCCGCGCGCTGCGCCGGCGCGGCGGGCTGGGCGCGCGAGGAAGTCGCTTTCGGGGCGCATGATTATCTGGCCGACACTGCGTCGTTTTTCACCCCGGTTTCCTCCTCCTCGATGGCGGGTGTGGAGCTGGCTGTCGTCAAAAATCCGGCGCTCGCCGATGCGGTCTGGTCGGTGCGGCTGCCGTGGGTTTCGGCGTCGCCGGCGGGGCTTTGGACCATTCGCCCCTTCTATTATCATCCCAACAGGCTGGTGGACACTTCCGCCGCCGGGCTTTACGCCCAGCGCGTCTGGGCGCTTGCAACGCCGGACCCCGACGTCAAAAAGCGGCTGGCTTTCGGGCTGGCCGGCGCGGCGCAGGATACGAAGTTCGTCTACGCGGACGGTTCCTCGTCGCGGAAAACGCTGCCGGAGCTGGCTTACGAGTTCCAGTTCCAGCTGGATTATTTCAAGCAATTCTACCTGGCGCTCAGCGCCGCGGCGTTCCAGTATCTGCGCGGGGTGAAAAACACCGCGCAGCCGGAGGCGTCGCTGGACCAGAACCAGCTGTCGTACCTCGGCGCGTTCGCCGCCGAAACGGATTTTCCGGTGTGGAGCGCGGGCTTTGACTACACGCGCACCATGCCCGACGACCCCGATTCCAACGTGTTCCTCGGCTATCATTATGTGGAGTATATGCGGGACACGCCGGGCACGCACGTCGCCTCCCTGGGGATGCGCATGAAGATTGTCGAAAAATCGAATCTTGAGCTGGGCTACAATCTGCTGGCGCCGGGCGGCGCGGGACGGCGCAACTATTACAGGGCGGTGTTCAATCTGGCGTTTTAGCACTGCTCCATTAAAGGGGGAATATGGCCGAGAACATGCAGCAGCCGGCTGAAAATTCAGCCATGCTTATGACGATAAGCAGGCTCATCTCCTCCAAGCTGGATTTGGCCGACCTGCTCAAATACATCGTGCGCGCGGCCTCGCAGGTAGTGGGTGCGGAACGCGCCTCTCTTTATCTTCTCGACGAAAAAACGCAGGAGCTGTATTTCGACGTCGCGCTCGGACTGCCGCCCGAGGTGCAGAAAATGCGTTTCAAGCTAGGCGAGGGCTATGCCGGAGCGTGCGCGAAGGAGGCCAAGTCTATCCTGGTAAACGACGTGTCCGGCGACTCCGCGCACAGCAAGCGGGTGGACAACAGGTCCGGCTACGTCACGCGCTCGATACTGTCAAGCCCCATAGTCATGCGGGGGCGCGTGCTGGGCGTGATTCAGGCGCTCAACCGGGTGGAAGGCCCGTTCACCGGGGCCGATATCCAAACCTTCGAGGCGTTCGCCTCCCAGATAGCCGTGGCCATAGAAAACGCCAGGCTTTTTTCCTCGCTGCGCGAAGAAAAAAGGCGGCTCCAGGTTTTTTTCACCAACACCAACGAAGGCGCCGTGCTAACCGGCCCCGGCGGCGAGATTCTGCTGGCCAACGACGTCGCCGGCAATTATCTTTCGCAGGGTGAAGCACCGCGCCGGGACATCGCCGCCGCTTTCGCCGGCATGGACATGAACCCCGCGCTGGACAAAATACTTTCCGCGCAGCCGCAGGTGATGGAGTTTTCGCTGGAGCGCGAGAAGCCCAAAAAGCTTTTCCTTGAAGGTTCGGCCATAAAATTGCAGCGCAAGGGCGAGAAGGAGGCCGTCGAATGCGAAGGCTGGCTCTGGCTTTTCCGCGACGCGACGGCCCGCCATGCCGAGCAGCAGCTGGAGCGGAGTTTCCTTTCCCTCGTCTCGCACAAGCTGCGCACGCCGCTCACCGTCATCAACGGCTATTCGCAGACGCTTTGCGAGGAACTGGCTCCCGGCGCGCCGGCCTCGCCGTTCGCGCTCAAGGCGGCGGCAACCATCGGCGGACAGGGCAGGAAGCTCTCGGCGCTGGTGGAGGAGCTGATAAGCTTTGTGTCCATGGACGAACTGTCGGCGGCGTCGCTTGAAAAAGCCGCCATAAAGCCTTGCGAACTGCTGGAGGAAGCGTGCAGGCTTTTCGACGACACGCACGCCGGCGATAAAATTATGCGGGTGGATTCGGGGGAGAATGCGCCGCCCGCCGCGCCGGGGCAGGCCACGCTCGCCTTTGCCAGGAATTGCGCGGCGGATGTTCCCGAGTTTCAGGGGGACAGGCGGCGGCTGGCCAGGGCGCTGGCCTGCCTGCTCGATAACGCGGTCAAGTTCAACGCCAAAAAATCCAAGCTGGTCAGGCTGCTCTGCTCCCACGAGGGGGGAATGGTGAAACTGTCGGTTGAGGACAACGGCGCCGGTATACCGCCGGAGGAATTTTCCAGGATTTTCGATAAATTCTACCAGGTGGAAAACTCTTTTTCCGGCCAGGTGGAGGGCTGGGGCATCGGCCTCGCCTTCGTGAGAAAAGTGGCGTCGGCGCACGGCGGCGAGGTTTCGGTCAAATCCGAACTGGACAAGGGCTCCGTATTTACCATAACTCTTCCCGCGGCCTGTCCCCCTTGACAAACTGCACGGATGGTTCACTTTGTCAATAGGTCTTTAGACCCTCTTGTCAATAGGTCTTTGGACTCACGCGGGAAATGGGCCTAATGGGTATACTGGACACACAAGTGTGTCGGCGGTTCGGTTGCGCAACTTATTTTGAATGCCGCGTGTTAACCGGGCTGAACCATATGCTGTATCGCAGGACGGAGCGGAGACTCCGCCCGCATGCCGCGTGAACGGCGGCACAGACCAAACCGGAGGACAGTGAATGAAAAACAGCAAAAAGATGTTTGCCGGATTCTCGGCCCTGCTGGCGGTGGCGCTTTTGAGCGCCATGTCTTTCGCCCAGGATAAGGGCGCCGTCCGCGCGCAGATAGACGGCCTCAATAAAGCGATTCAGGAAAAAGGCGGCAAATGGGTGGCGGGCGAAACCTCGCTTTCCAATTTATCAGAGGAAGAGTTGATGCTTCGCGTCGGCCTTGATTTCCAGCCGTTAAAAGCGGCTCCGCTTTCAAAAGCGGACCTCAAGGGAGATGTTCCGCCCAGCATAGACTGGAGAAGCAACGGCGGCAATTTCGTTTCCGGCATACGCAACCAGGCGAAATGCGGCTCCTGCTGGGCTTTCTCGATGACCGCCGCCCTTGAGTCTTATCTCATGCGTGTCAAACACACGTCCGACCCCGACCTCTCCGAGCAGGTGATGCTGTCGTGCAGCGGCGTGGGCACCTGCAAGGGCGGACAGTTGCATGGCGATTTCCTCAAGACCACCGGCCTTCCGCCGGAAAGCGATTATCCTTATATCGCCCAGGACGGCAATTGCGCCAGCGCCGCCGCCGGCTGGCAGGACCGCGCCAAAGATAACCGGGTGGTTTCCGTGGCGTCCATAGGCTACTCTCTTCCGTTCATGCCGGTGAATATAGACGATATCAAGGCGGCTCTCGTGAAGTTCGGCCCGCTGCCCACGGCGTACTTCGTGTATGAGGACTTCAAGAACTACAAGTCCGGCGTCTACTCGTATACCACCGGCAAGAAACTGGGCGGCCACGCCGTCCTGCTGGTCGGCTACAACGACGCAGAGCAGTACTTCATCGTGAAAAACAGCTGGGGAACCAACTGGGGCGAGGACGGTTTTTTCAAAATCGCCTATTCCCAGAGCTCCAATGAAGTGAAGTTCGGCATGATGACCATCGCCCTGCGCGACGTTCCGGAGGACTCCGAAACCAAGTCTCCCCTGGAACAGAAAATCAGCAACAGCATGTTCAACCCGAACACGGAACGCCTTGATTCCGCGGTATCGCTCAAACAGCTGTCCGCGTTCTAAACCGCAGCCGATATCTGCCCAAAGACGGCGCAACGCCTGAGCGTTGCGCCGTCTTGGCTTGAAGTCCTGTGCCGGGCGCCCCCAGCCTGTTAATGAAAATGCAAACTTGCTATATTCGTATTAGGACATTGCGGCAGACCGCGCGGCGTCGTACCACGCGGCGGCTCAAAACCGTTTTGATAACCGGAGAACGGGCATGAAAAAGACTCTAAGGATTTTTTCTTTCGGCGGCAACGAAATGTCGCCCACGGGGCAGGTGGACCGGCGCACCGGAAAACCAATTGTGCCCGACATCGCCCTCCAATGGGTGAAAACCGCCGAAACCTGCCGCTTCGTGGCCGGCATCATTGAGGCGCACCCCGAGGACCTTTATGTTATCACCCACGGCAACGGTCCGCAGGTGGGGAACGTATTCCTGCGCTCGGAATACTCGCGTCCGATACTGCCTCCCATTCCGCTGGACGTTTGCGGCGCGGATACGCAGGGCGCGATGGCTTACATGATAGCGCAGCTCAACAACGAGCTTCAGATGCGCGGCATAACCAAAAAAACCTGCGGCGTGGTAACGCAGATTGTGGTGGACGAGCATGACCCCGATTTCCAGACTCCCAGCAAATACATCGGTCCCGCCTATACGAAGGAAAAAGCGCTGGAATTCAGGGAAAAAGAGGGCTGGCTGGTGAAACTTTACAAGAAGGACGAAAAAGGCGCCGAAATCTGGCGCAAGGTCGTGCCTTCGCCAGTGCCCAGGCAAATCATCGAGCTTGACGGCGTGCAGGCCGTGCTGGCTGCCGGCATGATACCGGTCACAGTGGGCGGCGGCGGAATTCCGGTGGTGGAAGTTCAGCCGGAAGTGAAAGACGCCGAGGAAATATACCGCGCCAACTACGGCGTGGTCTTCCGCCGCAAGCAGGTTCCCGGCCGGAAACCGGCCCCCGTCTACCGCGGCGTGGAAGCCGTGGTGGACAAAGACCTCGCCTCCTCGCTGCTGGGCCGCAGCCTGCTGGAATCCGCCGGGAAAAGCGGCGTGGAGCTGGAAGTCATCCTCACCATTTTCACCGGCGAGGACGGCGCGAAGCTCAATTACCAGCAGCCGGACCAGCGGGACCTGCGCAGGCTTACCTTGAGCGAGGCGCGCGCGCTTTACGACAGAACCCCCTGCCCCTTCCCGCCGGGCAGCATGGGCCCCAAAATAAAGGCGGCGATGGACTTCATCGGCGGCGGCGGTTTAGTCGCCTATATCACCAAAACGGAGCTTTTCGAATCCACGCTGCAAGGCAAAGCCGGCACGACCATCGTGCCCTGATTATGAAAAAAGTGCTCGGTCTCCAATGCATCCGCTGCGGAAAGGAATACAAGCTCAAGGAAGCCGGTTACAATTGTCTGGCCTGCGGGGGCAACCTCGATGTGGCGTACGACTATAACCTCATCAAAAAGCGCCTGACCTGGAAAACGCTCGACGCCAACCCGGACAGGAGCATCTGGCGCTACATAGACATTCTGCCGGTGGAAGACCCGGACCAGATTCCGCCCGTGCATGTCGGCTGGACGCCGCTGTACAAGGCCGAAAAACTGGGCGCGGAACTGGGCCTGTCGGCGCTCTACGTCAAAGACGACGGGCGCAACCCCACCTGCTCGCTCAAGGACCGCGCCAGCGCGGTGGCCGTGGCGCGCGCGCTGGAGCTGGAGGAGACCGTCATCACCGCCGCCTCCACGGGAAACGCCGCGGCCTCGCTGGCCTGCCTCACCGGCTCGCTAGACATGAAGACCATCATTTTCGTCCCCCGCAACGCGCCCGCGCCGAAAGTGGCGCAAATGCTGGTATTCGGCGCCCATATCGTCGCGGTGGACGGGACCTACGACGACGCTTTCGACCTCTGCATAAAAGCCTCCGCCGAGTACGGCTGGTACAACCGCAACACCGGCTACAACCCGTTCACCCGCGAGGGCAAGAAGACCTGCGCCTTCGAGATATGCGAGCAGCTCGAATGGGAAACGCCAGACAAAGTGGTGGTCCCTGTGGGCGACGGCAACATTATAAGCGGCCTCTGGAAAGGGTTCACCGATTTCAGGAAGCTCGGCATCATAGACAAGCTGCCACAGATGGTGGCCGTGCAGGCCGAAAACAGCAACGCCGTCAAGCTGGCGTTCGAGAGCGCCGACGGGGAAATCCGCCCTGTCGGCGGCAAAACCATCGCCGACAGCATCTCGGTGAGCCTGCCGCGCGACGGCATGGCGGCGGTGGGCGCGCTAAGGGAATCGGGCGGCTTCGCAGTCACCGTGACGGACGCGGAGATTTTGCAGGCCATCCCCGAGCTGGCGCGCGGCGTCAACGTTTTCGCCGAGCCCGCCGCCGCCGCTTCCTGGGCGGGCCTCAAAAAAGCGGTCAAAGACGGGCTTATAAAAGACGGCGAAAGCGTCGCGCTCGTGATAACCGGCAACGGCCTCAAGGATATAGAGAGCGCGATGAAATCCGTCGGCAAGCCGCATCTTATAAAGCCTGACATGGAAGAGCTTAAAAAACTCGCTGCGGAACTGAAATTTTGACAAGGAGCGATATGCCCCCATTGAAAATAAACGAAGCTGTGGTCAGAAAAACAGCCGCGCGCTGCAGGGAGCGCGGCGTTGTCATCCCGACTTTCCGGCAAATGCGCGACCCCGCGCTGGTCCCGGAAAAGATAAAAGCGCGGCTCAAAAAAGCCGGGCTTTGGGACGTGGATCCGGCGAACCTGTTCCGCATAACCTGGCATAACGACGTGAAAACCGGCCTTTTCGGCGGAGTGAACTGTTTGGAGCTTCCTTCCAGCCTTACCGGCGCGCGGGCGCGCGTCATAGGCCTTGTCGGCAAATATTTTCCGACGGGGGCGCATAAGGTCGGCGCGGCGTTCGGCTGCCTGGCGCCGCGGCTTGTGAGCGGCGAGTTCGACCCTTCCGCGCAAAAAGCCGTCTGGCCCTCCACCGGCAATTATTGCAGGGGAGGCGCGTTCGACAGCGCGCTGCTGGGCGCGACGGCGGTGGCCATACTGCCCGAAGGGATGAGCCGCGAGCGGTTTGAATGGCTCAAATCCATAGGCGCGGAAGTCATCGCCACCCCGGGCACGGAATCCAACGTCAAGGAAATCTACGACAAGTGCTGGGAGATTAAAAAGACGCGAAAGGATTGCGTCGTTTTCAACCAGTTCGAGGAGTTCGGCAATCCGATTTGGCATTACCATACCACCGGCCCCGCGCTGGAGGAGGCGTTCAACGCGATAAAGAGCAAAAACGGCAGGCTGGCGGGGTTTGTCTCCGCGACCGGCTCGGCGGGCACGATTGCGGCGGGGGATTATCTCAAAAAGAAATTTCCCGGCGTCAAAATAGCCGCCTCCGAGGCGCTGCAATGCCCCACGCTGCTGCAAAACGGCTTCGGCGAGCACCGCATAGAGGGGATAGGCGACAAGCACATTCCCTGGGTGCATAACGTGCGCAATACCGATATGGTCGTCGCCATAGACGACGAAGCCTGCATGAGGCTGCTGCGCCTTTTCAACGAGGAGGAAGGCAAAAAAATCCTCGCGGATTACGGCGTGGGCAAAAACGTTGTCGAAAGCCTGCCGCTGCTGGGCATATCCGGCATTTCAAACATGCTTTCCGCCGTCAAGATGGCCAAATATTACGACCTTGATGAAAACGACGTGGTGCTCACGGTGTTCACCGACTCGTCGGACCTTTATAAATCCCGTCTGGAGGAGTTGCGGGCCGCGCGCGGCGCCTATACCCGTGACAACGCTCTGGCCGACATGGAGCGCAGGCTGCTGGGGACGACGGTTGACTATCTGCGCGAGCTTTCCTATGCGGACCGCAAGGCGAGGCACAACCTGAAATACTTCACCTGGGTGGAGCAGCAGGGGCGCACCTCCGACGAGCTGCGCAAACTCTGGGACCCCGAATTCTGGGACGAAACCTTCGCTCAGGCCGGCGAGTGGGACCGTCTTATAGAGGAATTCAACAGGCTGGCCGCATAGCCGGAATTGCGCGCTAAAATCTGGTATCATATCCGACAGGCCGGCTGTTTTTTGAGCAGCCGGAAAAATCAACCGCATGAGAGGATGAAGAGATGAAAAAAAGCATGGCAGTTCTCCTTGCGGCGGCTTTGTTTCCGGTCATGGCCGCGGCGCAGACTCCGGCGCCCAAGCCAGCCGAGGCGAAACCCGCCGCCGCAGTTCCAGCGCAAAAACCCAAACCGGCAGTCAAAGCCGCAAAAAAAGTTCAGCGTCCCGCCGCCGCTGTTCAGGTTAAGGACAACTCGAAAACGCTTTACTCGCTGGGTTACCTCATAGGGCAGAACGTGGATTTTGAAACGCTTATGCTCACCAGCATGGAATACAAGCAGTTGGAGGCCGGCTTTGCTGACGCCGCCCGCAACAGCGAGCCCAAATATGTCATTGCGGAATCAACCGCCGACCTGCGCGTGTTCGCGGAAGAGCGCGCCGCCGTCCGCACCGCGTCCGAGAAAACGAAAGGCGAAGCATACGCGGCCAAACGCCTTCAGGAAAAGGGAGCCGCAAAGCTCGCCTCCGGCGTGATTATCATCTCCGAAAAAGAGGGCTCCGGCCCCATGCCGGCCGCCACCGACACGGTCAAGGTTGACTACGAAGGCTCGCTCATAGACGGCACGGTTTTCGACAGCTCCATCCAGCGCGGCACTCCGGCGGAATTTCCGCTCAACGCCATCATCCCCTGCTGGTCCGAAGCGCTGCAAAAGATGAAAGCCGGCGCGAAGGCCACGCTTGTCTGCTCCTCTTCGGCGGCGTACGGCGACGCGGGCCGTCCCCGCAAAATCCCCGGCGGCGCGACGCTGGTGTTTAAAGTCTCGCTCCTGGAGATAGTGCCTCCGCCCCCTCCTCCCGCGCCCGCGGCGGAAAAAGACGCGGTCAAGAAAGAGGAAAAGAAGGACGAGAAGAAAGACGAAAAAACGGGAAAATAACGGATTGAAAGCGGGCGGGGATAAATCCCCGCCCGCGGTGTTAAAAATAGGCCTTTTGGCCCTGTTCAATCGGCGCGGCGGATATTAAGATACAGTGAGGCCCGATGAAAAAAATTAAACTCAACCTTGTGCTGGCGTTCGCACTTTTGTCTGGCGCGTCCGCCGTTTATTCCATCCCCGCCGCCATTCCGGTGAACGGCGCAAAAGCGGCTCTTGAGGCCGTCGGCGGTCTGTCTGTTGTTCAGGCTGTCCCGGAAACTCCGGCGCCGATGGTCGCCGCGGCTGCGGACGCTTTCGCCGCCGGACAACAGGCCGCGCCGTCCTGCGAGCCGAACCCGGATATCGCGCCGGGAACGGAGTTAAGCCCGAAAATAGAGAACGCCAATCACGAAGCCGACGTGCGCGTCGCCACTATAAACGATCTCCTGGCCAAAATAGCCGAATGCCGGCCCCTGCCCTATTCGCACGACGGCATCACCTTCACCAACAAGGAAGGCACGCTGCCCAGGCAGAGCAATCGCGACTATTATAAGGAATTCACGCTTATGGTTCCGGGACGCCAGACCGGCGACGGTCCGGTGCCGGTGTTCATCGGCGGCAAGCAGTATATGACCGGCAAAATGCTGAGCGCGCGCGGTCCCGAAAGGATTATCATCGGCGGAAGAACGCAGATTTACTATACGCCGGACCACTACGCCACTTTCATAGAGTTGAAGATTGTGAAGTGATGCCGGAATTCGGCTTCGTACGCTATGACTTCCGAGTTCCTCTCAACCTCCGCGCCGCCGGATATCGCAGACATTCAGCCCGGCCAGTCTGCCGCGCTTGAAACCGCGGCGCGCGCCGCAGGGTTCGCCGTGTTTCGGCTCGACGGCGAGTTGATGAAAACCAAGCCCGCGCTTATGGAGCACGCCGCCGCAGCGCTGGGTTTCCCGGGCGATTTCGGCAAAAACTGGGACGCGCTTGTTGATTACCTCGGCGACATGTCCACGTTCCACAAAAATGACAATATACTCATCTTTGTGAAAAATACACCGGCAATGGGTCTTGCAGACCCCAGGCTCTACGCCGATTTCCGCGAGGTCTGCGGCCTTGCCTGCGAAAACGCGCGCGAATGGAGCAAAGGCGCGGCAATCCTGAAATTCGCGTTTATTGCCTGAGAGCCTGTCTAAAGTCTCCGTATTCTGCTGCAAGCGCCGCTTTTGCCCTGATACTTCGCAGTCTTCGGCTTACAGGCCTACAGGCCTGCTCGCCTCAGCCCGCTGCGTCTCAGAGGCAAAATCGCCGCTTTCGCTACGAATGAGATTTCAGATGGGCTCTGACGATTGTTTTTTCAAGAAGAGTTTTCGAACGGACGGCGATTATATTTTCGCATCGCGCGGGCACATAGGCGCAGTTCAGGAAACCGTCCGCGGGGTTGCCCGCGCGCAGCAGTTGAAATCCGTGTCCGGCCAACAGTCCGAATATATCCGCGAATGAATAGTTGTATCGGGAATAGTGTTTTTCCCACGCCTCGAAATATACGCATTCCGTGCGTTTTAGGACCGCTTTCCCGCCTTCAAAAACATATTTCTCGAAACCCTCCACATCCACCTTTAACAGCGCTATCTGTCCGGCGCCGCCGGCGATTTCATCAAGCGTTCTCACCTCTATTTCATGGCCGGAGTTGAAATCAACGGCATTTTCGTCGTCGGCGTTGCTTCGCTTCAGATAAAGCTTTCCCGGCGCGGCGCCGATGGCGCAATTGAAGACCGAGACGTTGGCGAGCTTGTTCAGTCTGATATTGCGCCTCAGGTATGAGAAAACGTCGGGGTCGGGTTCCACGGACAGCACCCTGCCGCCGGCGCCGGCGGCTTTCGCGCCGGCGAGCGTGATAAGCCCTATATTGGCGCCGATATCCACGAAAGTTTCGCCTCTTTTGAGGAAGGAAGCGGCGAACTCCTCATCGTCCGAACGCGCGGCGGGATTCAGCCAGATTTGCGCTGAAAGCGCGGAGGGGAAAAAATAAACCGAGAATGCGCCTCTGTTTATTTTCAGGAAACGGGAGATGCCGCTGCGCATTAAAAGCCGCGACAGCAGAAATTTGAACGGACGTTCCTGCGCTGCTGTTATTTCAAACCAGCGCTTTATTTTCCCGAAAATCATGCCAGCAGTTCGCGCGGGAAGCCGATATCGAGCACTTTAAGCGCGCCGGTATGCCTGCGCGCTTTTGGGGACAATAATCCTATCTTAGGCAGGCCGAGCATGAAGGTGTGGTCCGCCTTTATGCAGCCGCCCGCGCAGTCTCCGGTGTCGGCGTCCATGCCGGAGGGCAGGTCAACCGCGACAGTTGTCCTGCCGCTTTCGTTCGCCGCCTGTATCAGTTCCGCGAAAATCCCCCGAGGCGCGCCCGACGAGCCGGTGCCCAGCAGCGCGTCCACGACGATATGGCAGGCCGACAGCGCGCGGCGCACCGGCGCGATATCGCTTTCCGCGTTCCGCACCGAAACGTGGGAGAAAAACGCGCGTTTTAAGTTGCGCAGAACCAGCGTTCCGTAATCCGCGCCTTCTTGCGGCGGCACGAGAAAAACCAGCGGCGCGGCCCCGGCCTTGTATAAATAGCGGGCTGTAACCAGCCCGTCGCCGCCGTTGTTGCCGCGTCCGCAGAGTATTACGCAGCATAAATCCGCCGCCGGCACGGGGGTGAGTTTCAATATCGTGTCCGCCACGGCTTTGCCCGCGTTTTCCATCAGCCGGTCAGCAGATATCGAGAACTTTTCGGTCGCCAGCTTGTCTATCTCGCGCATCCGCGCCGCAGTTACCGCCGGATAACCTGCAAACAATATTTTTTTGGACATGGAAAACGGCCTCGCAAGCCTTTTGGATAATTTTAGTTAATTCTGAACCGGTATGCCGCAATTTCCGCAGAAAATGAAACCCTCCGCCGGAGGATTTATCATCCGCCGGACGGAGGGGTTCAACTGGGACCGTGGTTGTTATTTCTGCACTTTCAACCGTTAAACCGTTTTTTGCAGATAGTCCAACGCCTCCAGAAGCTGCGGCAATTCGGGCGAGCGCAGAATGTAGCCGTAGCTGCCCATGTAACGGCTAAAGGCCTGCGGCATCGGGCCGTGATAGGCGGCCATCATGCCGCAATGGGCAAGCGCATCGTCGTGGGAGTGCAGATAGCGCCGCGTGTCCTTGCGGCTGGCGTAGGCGCAGAAATATTTGCGGCTCCATGCGAAATCCGCCTTGCCGTGCGCCACCAGCGCGGCCCATATCCCGTACAAATCAAAATCGCAGGCGAAGTTGAACATGTCCATAGTCATCCCGCCGGGTGGGCGCATGTTCACTTCCATAGCGCAGAGCGAGCCGTCTTTGCGGCGGAAAAATTCCATATGAAAAAACCGCTCTTTTACGCCGAAACCGGCCACCAATGCGCGGCCCGCCGCCTCAAGGTCAGCCGGAATTTCGCGCACGGAATAATATGAAATGTCGCCGTCGTAATGCAGCATGTCCATGGGCGACTGTCCGTAATTGTGCGAGGTGCAGAATATGATGTTGCCGTCCCTGTCGGTCAACCCGTCAAAAGTGCAAATATCGCCGTGCAGGCATTCTTCCATTATAAAATGCCGCCCCGCGGTAAGCGGCCAAAGTTCCTCAAGCCTTGCGGCGGATTCCACGCGGAAAGCCATGTTCGCGCCCACGCCATCGTCGGGCTTTATGACGACTGGATAGCCCAGTTCCGCCGCAAGCGATTGCGCAGACGCCAAATCGGGAACCAGCCTGCCCCTGGCGTGCGCCACGCCGCAGAGCGCGAAAATTTTCTTCATCTCGGATTTATGGCGGATGAACGGGATGTTCTCCGGCTTCACGCCGAAGACATTAAAATCGTGCCGCAATTTAGCGTCGGTGGAGAGCCAGTACTCGTTAAGGGATTCGATTCTGTCAAGCTTGCCAAATCGCCCTGTCAAAAACCCGCAGGCGCGCACCAGCTCGTCGTAATTGTGCATGTCATCGACTTGGCAGTACCAGTCCAACGCGGCTTTCAACTCGGGGTCAAAGCAAGAAAACTTGCCGTCGCCGAGGCCAAGCACGGTGCAGCCCTCGCGCTTGAGCGCGGCGCAGAAATTCCGGTAATTAGGCGGAAAATGAGGGGAAACGAACAGAAAGTTCATTTTTATATTATATCATTTAACCACTGTTAAGGAGGCAAACGATATGGAAATCACCTATCACAAAGTATTCAGCGGCGTGTTAAACCAAGAGTTTGAATTTAAGCGGTACGGGCGCGCCGGCAAGCCGGTTATGGTGTTCCCCTGCTCCGGCGGGCGGTTTTTTGATTACGAAAATTTTGGGATGCTGGACATTTTCGGCCCGTCCATAGAAAGCGGCGATTTGCAGCTTGTGTGCGTGGATTCGCGCGACCATGAATCATGGCTCAAACCCGTCCACGACGAGTGGATGGCCAAACGGCACGAGCATTTTGAAGGCTGCATTATCAACGATGTAATCCCCTTTTTGCGAAAGGAAGGCATTGACGAAAAATTCCTCGCCACCGGCAACAGCGCGGGCGCGTGGCACGCGATGAATTTTTTCCTGAAATACCCCGGCTGTTTCGACTCGGCGATATCACTGAGCGGTTTTTATTCCATCAAGGCCGAAATAGGCGATTACTACGACAGGGGCGTTTATTTCAACGATATTTTGCGCTATCTGCCCGGCATTACCGACGAGGCCGCGCTGGCCAAACTGCGCTACGGCTACGCCATAATCGCCCACGGCGGCGGAGCGTGGGAAACATTTAACGACGAAGCCCGCCTCACCGCAGCCCTGCTGGCGGAAAAAGGCATTACCGTCTGGTACAACCCGTGGGGAACCGACTGGCCGCACGACTGGTGCACATGGAAAGCGCAATTATCCCAATATTTGCCGAGACTGCGCGACGGGGTAGATTTCAAAGGCGGCATTTTGCGTCTTACCGGCCCCCAAAGGCGCGTCAACAAACTGGAATGCCAAACCCATGCCGGTTGATGTCCGCGCATTTTTGAAAAAAATATTTACACAATCACCGCGCTGGCGGTTATCGCGCTGGCGTTTTACCCCTCGCTGAAAAACGGCTTCACCACATGGGACGACGGCAGTTATCTCGTCTCAAACACCACCGTGCGGGACTTGTCGGCCTCCGGCGATTACGATGCAGGCCTCAGTAATGCAGCGTTTGGCCCATGCCGGTATAGGCCTTTCGGTATTCGCGCGCGGCAATTTACACCGCGAAAGTCCCTGTTTTTACTACAATAAGGGTGTCAAAATCCATTTTCTCCGGGTGGTCGCATGAACGGTCCAAACAACATTTTCGAGCGAATAAAAAAGATAAATGAGCACGGACGTGAGTTTTGGAGCGCGCGCGATTTGTATAAGCTGCTTGGCTATACGGAATACGGCAAGTTTTTGACTGCAATCGAGCGCGCCAAAGAAGCATGCGCCAATAGCGGTCAAAATATAAATCAGCACTTCGCTCAGGTGAGCGAACCCCAAAAATCAAAAAAAGCATTGCCTGGAAAATAGTATCCGTCCATATTTTCTGATTATGACAGACAAAGACCTCGGCGTTACGCTGGCCAAGACCGCCGGTTTCTGCCCCGGAGTTAAAAAGGCGATAGACCGCGTGCTTGCGCTGGCGCAGTCCGGCAAGGCGCCTATATACACGCTGGGCCCGCTCATTCATAATCCGCAGGTAATCGAAACGCTGGAAGAAAAAAATATCCGCGCGGTGAAATCCCTTTCCGAAATCAAGAACAAAACCGGTGTCATAGTCATCCGCGCCCACGGCGTCACGCCGGAGGCGGAGGCTGAGTTGCGTGCCTGCGGGATGGAGGTGGTGGACGCCACTTGCCCGCTGGTCAAGCGGGTGCACAATGTTATCGCCGAATACGCGGCGAAAGGTTTCGATACCGTCATCGTGGGCGACGCCGGGCACGCCGAGGTCATCGGCCTGCTGGGCTACGCGCGCGGCAGGGGAACCGTTGCCGCGGACGCGGCGGAGGCTGAAAAGCTGCCCGCGTTCGACTGCGTGAACGTGGTCTCGCAGACCACGCAGGATGAGGAAGTTTTCCTCGCCGCCGCCGAAGCCGTCCGCAAAAAATCGCGCGAATGCGTTGTTTCCAACACCATTTGCCAGGCCACGCGCGACCGCCAGAGGGAAACCCGCGAACTGGCCTCGAACGCCGACATGGTGATAGTGGTCGGCGGAAAACAAAGCGCCAACACCGCGCGGCTGGCGCAGCTTTGCGGCGCGCTCTGCCCGCAGGTGGTTCTTGTCGAAAGCGAAGAGGATTTGCTGCCCGAACAACTCGCCGCTCCGGCGCGCATAGGCGTCACCGCAGGAGCCTCCACGCCGGGCTGGGTTACGGAGCGCGTCGTGAACGCGGTTCGGGCCGCTCGCAAAAACGCGGGCGAGGCGGGGCTTGAGTTGCTCGAAAAAAGCTGGGGTTTTTTCATCAACAGCGGCGTCTATTCCGCGCTGGCGGCGGTCTGCTTGTCTTATGTGGCGATGAAATTCGAGGGCGCGGCGGCGGATTTGCGGCTTATGGCGCTGGCGTGGCTTTTCGTGTTCAGCCTTACGATGATAAACCGCGCGTTCGAGCGCGGAGCAGGCGCGTCGGACAGGGATAAATTCCTGATTTTCCACCGCCACCGCCGGCTGGTGGTGGCGGCGGGGCTGACGACGGGAATTTTTTCCGTCGCGCTGGCGGCGCGGCTGGGCGTCAAAATATTCCTACCAGTGGCGTTGTTTTGGGGGCTGGGCATGGCGTATCCTTTCCGGCGGCTGCTGAAAATTAAAACGCTGATTGATTTTCCCGGCTCGAAAGACCTGGTGACGGCGCTGGGCTGGGGTTTCGTGTGCGCCTGCGTGCCGGCGTTTTACCGCCGCGAGGGTTTCGACGCGGGCAACCTGATGGCATTGGGTTATGTGATTTTAGCTGTGCTGGTGCGCTCGGTGCTGCTTGGGATAAGCGCGGTCAAAAGCGACCTCATAGTCGGGCGCGAAAGTTTCTATAAAGCGCTGGGCAGCCGGTTCACGCTGGCCGCGCTGTCGGCGATTTTGCTGGCGAACGCGGGCTGGCTGTGCGTGCTGGCTCTCCACGGCTGGAAGCCCGGTGTAGCGCTTCCCGCTCTGGTCTCTACAGGCTACGTGCTGGCCTGCCTGTGGCTGTATTACCGCGACCGCGTCCCCACCGGCGTCTGGGCAGAAACTGTGGTAGACGGCCAGTTCCTGCTGACTGCGGTGCTGGTCTACGCCGCAAAGTATTTAGCGTGAGAACTATATCCTGCCCGCCGCCGTCGAACCCCGCTGCTCTATTGCACAATCCGGGATGAACGCGCTTTTTTCTGGCATATTGCCGCAACCGCGGACCCGTGCCACCGGTCCGCTATTGAAACCCGCCATATATATTGATTTAATTTAAGAGGAGTCCGCCGTTCGGACTCCAGCCTGATGCCCAGGATTCTCGTTAAGCTTTATACCACGCTCAAGGACCGGCTCGACACTCCCGTTGCTGCGCTGGAGGGGGAGGATGTGTCGCAGGTGCTGGGCGCGCTTATCGAGCTTAAAAAACCCGATATCGGGCGGATTTTGCTGGATGAAAACGGGCTGGTCAAAAACCACTTCGTGCTTACCCTCAATTCCGAAATACTGGACCACAGAAAGCTGGGGCAGGCGAAGGTGCGGGAGGGCGATATCCTCCACATCTTCCCCCCCGTGTCCGGCGGCTGACCGCCACCCACTATAAAGGAGCCACTTATGATATGCGGTATTATTCTCGCGGCGGGCGATTCGAGCAGGATGGGCAGTCCCAAGGCGCTGCTGGACTATAAAGGCAGGACTTTTGTCGAGACGATTTGCGCCAACATGCGCGCCGCAGGAATTTACGACATCACCATCGTGCTGGGCCGCCACGCAGAGGAAATTCAAAAGAACTGGCCCGGCAACTGCGAGCGCGTGGTGGTCAATCCCAACCCCGCCGAAGGCCAGATTTCCTCGCTCAAAATAGCGCTTTCCAACATGCCCGGCTACGCCAAAGCCGCCGTGATGGCGCTGGTGGACCAGCCCATGGTCAACGATTCGGTTTACAAAGACCTCATAGACGTCTGGCAGAAAAACCCCGGCGCGGTGGTGCTGCCGCGCTACAAGGGCAAGCGTGGACATCCGCTGATACTCGACGCCTCCGTCTGGCCGCTGTGCCAGCGGGCCCCGTCGGACAAAGGGTTGCACTGGGTCATACACCACGAAGATGCCAAAGTGCTGGATGTTGACGTGAACGAAGAATCCGTCATCATGGATGTGGACACGCCGGAGCAATACAAGGCGCTTACGGGCGCTGAAAAATGATAGAGCCCGCGCGGGTGTTCAAACTGCTCGACGAGGCGCTGGAGGCGGGGCGCGAGGCCGCGCTCGCCACGGTCATCTCGACAGGCGGTTCCACGCCGCGCGACAGCGGCGCCAACATGCTGGTGTTCGCCGACGGTTCCTCCGCCGGCACCGTCGGCGGCGGCAAGCTTGAGGCTTTAACCATAAAAGATTCCCTCGCTGCGCTTAAAGACGGCAAAAACCGCCGCGCGGTTTACGATTTGACGCTCTCTGGCATCGGCATGGTCTGCGCCGGACGCACCGAGGTTTTCATAGAGGTTTTCTCCGCTCCGGCAAAGCTGCTTATTCTGGGGGCGGGCCACGTCGGGCTTAAAATAGCCGAGGCGGCGTATTGCGCCGGGCTGCCCTGCGCCGTCGCCGACGACAGGGCCGAATTCGCCAACCGCGAACGGTTCCCCACAGCCTCCGCCATTCATCTTAAGCGGCCCGCCAAGGCCATCAGCCGCGATACCGTTGACTCCAAAACCTATATTGTGATAGTGACCCGGGGCCACTCGCTGGACGGCGAATGCCTTGCCCGCGCCGTCAAAACGGAGGCCGCCTATATCGGCATGATAGGCTCCGCAAGCAAATTGCCGGTAGTTTACAAGTCGCTCAACAAAAAAGGCCTGCACCCGGAAACCGACAGCCGCGTTTACGCGCCGATAGGGCTTGATATAGGCGGCAAAACCCCCGGTGAAATAGCGATATCCGTGTTGTCCGAGATACTGAAAGTCGCCAATTCAAGGTCCGGCGGCCACATGCGCGAGGCGGCGAGGAAACGGAACTGAAAAATGTCCGATAACCCCCTTTTTTGCGTGGGAAAAAGCGTAACCCGCAAGGACGCTCTGGCCAAAGCTTCCGGCGAGGCGTTATATATTGACGATTATTCCTACGGAGGGATGCTGCACGCGGCGGCGGTGCGCAGCCCGCGTCCGCATATCCGCATAAAAGGGTTCGATGCCCGCGCCGCGGAAAAAGTCGCCGGCTTTGTCATGCTGGTCTCCGCCGCCGACATTCCCGGCAAGAACATCTGGCCCGTGGTGAAAGAGGACTGCCCGTTTTTCCCGGAAACCGAAAGCCGCTTTCAGGGCGAAACGCTGGCGCTCGTCCTTGCGGAAACACGGCTCGCCGCGCGCGAGGCGGCGGCGAAGGTTAAGGTTCTGTGCGCGGAACTGCCGTTTGTGGAGGACCCGCTCGCCGCGCTCGAAAAATCCGCCCCTAAAATTTACGGCGGCAACAATGTTTTTTCCAGCTATGTGATTAAGCGCGGCGACGTGGAGGAAGCCATCCGCTCGGCGGACGCCGTGGTGGAGGGCGTCTTCACCACCAATTACCAGGTGCATGTCTATCTGGAAACGCAGGGGGCGATAGCTTTCCCCGAAGCCGGCGGCGCGATGACGGTGTACGGCTCGCTGCAATGCCCGTATTACGCGCATGACGCCGTCGCTCAGGCGCTCAACATCACCCACAACAAGGTGCGCATAGTCCAGCGCGTCACGGGCGGCGGTTTCGGCGGAAAGGAAGACGTGCCCGCGCTGGTGGCCGCCCACGCCGCGATAGCGGCGCGCAAGTCGGGCCGTCCGGTGAAACTGGTTTACGAACGGGACGAAGACTTTATTTCGATGAGCAGGCGCCACCCTTCATGGACCCGCATGGTCTACGCCGCCAGAAAAGACGGCGCGATTACCGCCTGCAAAGCGAAATACGTGCTCGACGGCGGGGCGTACGCCACGCTTTCCCCGATAGTCCTCTGGCGCGGCACGGTGCACGCCGCCGGGCCGTACAAAATCGAGAATGTGAGCGTTGAATCCTTCGCCGCCGCCACCAACAAAGCGCCCTGCGGCGCGTACCGCGGCTTCGGCCAGCCGCAAATCTGTTTCGCCAACGAATCGCTGCTCGACAAACTCGCCGAAAAGCTCGGCATGGACCCGCTGGAACTGCGCCTCAAAAACATACTCCGCCCCGGCGACAAGACCATCACGGGCCAGGTCATAACCGGCTCCTGCGGGCTGGAGGAGGCGCTGGTGTCCGTGCGCGAAAAATCCGGCTGGGCCAAAAGGCGCGGCAGGCTCGCCGGAGAAGGCGCGGTCAAAAAAGGCCTCGGCGTGTCCGCCAATTATTACGGCGTCGGCCTCGGCGCGGGCGGAAAATATCTCGACAGGGCGGGCGCGCACGTCTCAGTCAGCAAGGACGGCTCGGTCTACGCCGCCGTCGGCAACACCGAGATGGGGCAGGGCGCGCAAACCGTGCTTTCCCAAATCGCCGCCGAGACGCTCAATTGCCCCTATGACGGCGTGCGCATGACGGAAGTTGACACCAGCCGCGTCCCCGATTCCGGCCCCACCGTCGCCAGCAGGACCACGCTGATGTCCGGCAACGCCGTCATTGACGCCTGCAAGCCGCTGCGCGGGCGCATCTTCAAGGCGGCGCGCGAACTGCTTTCCGCCAAAGGCGCTCCGGAGGGAGCAATGGAAGCTTCCGGCGGCGAATTCCGCGCCGGCGGAAAAACTGTCAGCTTCAGTGAAGCGGTGAAAGAATGCTGGGCGCAGCGGCTTAAAATGGCGGAACATGGCTGGTATGCGGCGCCGAAAACATCGTTTTTGCCGGAGAACGGGCAGGGCGACGCCTATGTGACCTATGCTTACTCCGCAAACGTGGCGGAAGTGGCGGTGGATACCGAAACCGGCGCGGTCCGCGTCGAAAAGCTTTACGCCGCACACGATTTGGGCAGGGCGGTCAATCCCCGGCTCGCTCTCGGCCAGATGCACGGCGGCGCGCTTCAGGGAATCGGCTACGCCCTGTCGGAAAACCTGGTTTATAAAGACGGCGCGCTGCTCAACCCCAACATGTCCGATTACGTCCTGCCGTCTTCAATGGAAACGCCGGAATTCGACTGCTCGACGATAGAGCGCCCTTACGAGGACGGCCCCTACGCCGCCAAAGGTTTCGGCGAGACGCCGCTGATAGGTCCCGCCCCCGCAATCGCCAACGCGGTGAAAGACGCCTGCGGCGCGCGCGTGCCGGGGCTTCCCCTCATGCCGGAAAAAGTGTGGGGAAGGTTGAAGGATAAAGCATGAAAAAAACAGCCGCCCCGATGCTGAAATGCGTCGTCAACGGCGTCAAAGTGTCGCGCGCGATAGACAGCGGGCTTACCCTTTCTGATTTCCTGCGCGGCGAACTGCATCTCACCGGCACCAAGACGGGCTGCAATCAGGGCGAATGCGGCGCGTGCGTCGTCGTCGTGGACGGCAAAGCCGTCAACTCCTGCCTTTATATGGCGGTTCAGGCCAACGGCAAAAAAGTGATTACCATAGAGGGACTCAAAGGCAAAAACGGCGACCCTCATCCGCTTGTGCAGGCTTTCGCCGACGAAGGCGCGGTGCAGTGCGGGTTCTGCACGCCGGGCATGATAATGTCGGCGTACGCGCTGTTGCTCGCCAATCCCGCGCCCTCGCGCGCTGAAATAAAGCAAGCGCTTAGCGGCAACATCTGCCGCTGCACGGGCTACGAGATGATTTTCAGCGCGGTGGAAAAAGCCGCCGGACTGCTGCGCGGGCGGGGCGGGAAATGATTCCCGTAACCGTCGTGCAGCCGAAAAAGCTTTCAGGGGTGTGGGCCGCCGCGCGCGCCGCCAAAGGCGGCTTCAAATTCCTGGCTGGCGGCACGGATTTGGTCATAAACGCGCGCCACGGCAAAAACGCGCATCGCGTCTGGATTGACATAAGCGGCCTCAAAGAACTTAAAGGCATAACCGAAGGCAGGGATAAAATCCGCATAGGCGCGGCGGAAACCGCCGCCGCCGTCTGTTCCAGCCCGGCGGTGCGCAAATGGCTGCCCGCATTGGCGCAGGCCTGCCGGCATTTCGCCAGCCCGCCGCTGCGCAACATGGCGACATTGGGCGGCAACTGCGCCAACGCCTCGCCTTCGGCGGACGCCGCCTGCGCGCTCTGCGCGGAGCAGGCCGCGGCGGTCATAAGCCGTGCCGGCAAAATCCGGCGCGTCGCGGCGGAATCGCTTTTTCTCGGTCCCAAGCATACCGCGCTTAGCCCCGACGATTTGATTCTGGCTTTTGAATTTCCCAGGCGCGCCCATCGCGGCGTTTTCATCAAACTCGGCGCGCGGGAATCGTTCGCCATCTCGAAAGTTTCCGCTGCCGTGGCCGCGGAACTGAGGAACGGGGTGGTGTGTTCGCTCTCCATAAGGTTGGGCGCCGTGGGCCCGAAAATCGTGCGGCCTGAATCGGCGGAAAAGCTGCTGCTGGGTTTGCGTCCCGGCGCCGCCGCCATAGCGGACGCGGCGCGGCTGTGCGCCGAGGCGGTTTCGCCGATAGACGACGTCCGCTCCACCGCCGCCTACCGGCGGGACATGGCGCGCGTGATTTCAAAACGCGCGCTCGAAGCGGTTTTGCTGAAAACATCCTGATGAGGCGTCTATGAACTTTGCGTTTGCGGTTCTGCTTCTGTTATTCTCCCCGCCCGCGTTCGCAGGCGGGTTGAACGGCGATAAAGTGCTCTCCGCCATGGACAAGGAATTGCGCCGCTCCGTCGAACGGCTGCGCCACGCGGAGAAAGCGCCGCTTTATTTTCTCTCTTACGAAATAACCGACAGCGACCTCTGGACCGCCGCCGCCGAGGTCGGCGGCATCATAGACGACCGGCGCAACCGCCTGCGCTATATGGATGTGCAGGCCAGGGTGGGTTCGCCGGAGCTCGATAATTTCCATCAGGTTAAAGGCCAGTCACTGCTGCGGGATATTGCTATTGACGCCGACCGCGCCGTTCTCGCTCCCGCCGACGACGACGAGGGCGCGCTGCGCGCTGCGCTTTGGCGCCAGACCGATTCCGAGTTCAAACAGGCTCTGGAAAAATTCACGAAGGTGAGAGCCAACCGCGCCGTCACCGCCGAGGAGACGGACAAATCCCCCGACTTCTCCGCCGGCGAACCCGCGGCGGTGTTTTACGAGGAAACCGCTTTTCCGAAAACGGACCGGTCCGCGTGGCTGGAAAGGCTGAAAAAATACTCGCTCGAATTCCGCGGCGAATCCTTCATTTTCAGTTCGCGGGTCAACATGAGCGTCGCGGCGGAAAACATGTATTTTGCCAGCAGCGAGGGCTCCCGGATACGAACGGGACGTGCTCATGCCACGCTCAGCTACCAGTTGTCAACCCGCACTTCCGATGGGATGGATTTGGAGCGTGCCAATTCCTACCACGGGCGGACGCCGGACGAACTGCCGGGGGACGACGCGATTCTCGCCGATATCGCCCGTTCCATAGCCGAGCTCCGGGCGTTAAAGGACGCTCCCCTCGCGGAGCCGTACTCCGGCCCCGCCATACTCAGAAACCGGGCCAGCGGCGTGTTTTTCCACGAGATTTTCGGCCATCGCGTCGAGGGCGCGCGCCAGAAGGACGAAAGCGGCGGCCAGACCTTCGCCGGCAAGGTCGGCGAGCGGATACTGTCCCCCGTCATCAGCGTGGCCGACGACCCGACGCTGGAGCGCTTCAACGGCATCGCGCTGCGCGGCTATTACAAATTCGACGACGAGGGCGTGCGCGCGCAGCGCGCCCCTCTGGTGGAAAAGGGAGTGCTCAAAGGCTTCCTGATGAGCCGCTCCCCCGTAAAGGGCTTCCCCCGCTCCAACGGCCACGGACGCGGCTCGCCGGGATTTGCGCCGATGTCGCGCATGGCCAACACCATCGTGACCGCGGAAAATACGGTGCCTTACGCCCGGCTGCGGGAGATGCTGCTGGCCGAAATCAGGCGCCAGGGCAAGCCTTATGGTCTGATATTCGACGATATAGCGGGCGGCTTCACCAACACCGGGCGCTACGAGCCGCAGGCGTTTAAGGTGCTGCCGCTTTTGGTGCACCGCGTCTATCCCGACGGCAGGCCCGACGAGGTGGTGCGCGGCGTGGATATCATCGGCACGCCGCTGACCAGCTTCGCCGGAATAACCGCCGCCGGAGACGACCCTGATATTTTCAACGGCACCTGCGGCGCGGAATCGGGCTGGGTGCCGGTAAGCGCGGTCTCGCCCAGCATACTGGTTTCCGAAATCGAGGTGCAGAAGGTGTTCAAGGAGCAGGAGCGCCCGCCGGTGCTGCCGCCGCCCGCCGCCGGGCCGCAGGAGGACAAACAATGAGGCGGCTTGTTTCTCTGGCGGTTCTGGCGGCTTTTTGCGCGCCCGCGGCGGCGCTTGACCTGCCGGGCGATGACTCCTGCCTGCTGGCGATGCGCGACGAGCTTTCCCGCAACCGCGCCGGGCTGCGCATGGAAAATTTTCCGGCGCCCTATTTCCTGTCCTATGACGCCCGCTCCGTCAGGCTGCTTGAGATAACCGCCAGCCTGGGCGCGGTGATTAAAAATCAATCAGGCTGCGGGCTGGAGATGTCCGGCGGGCTGCGGGTAGGCAGTCCCGCGTTCGACAACTCCAATTTCTACGGCGCCGTCGGCGGCAAGCCGGAGACAGAGGTGGGCGCGCAGGACTGCGCGTACGACAATATCCGCCACAACCTCTGGCAGCTCACGGACCGCGCCTACAAGGCCGCCGTCGAAAAACTGGACCAGAAGCGCGCCTTCCGCGAAAAACGCAGCATAACCTCTCATCTCGGCGATTTCTCGCGGGCCGAACCGGCGGTCTTGCTCTCGACCGCGCCGCCGCAGTTCCCGGACCGCGCCGCCGCGGCGGAACTGGCCGGAAGAGTATCGGCGGTCTTCGGGCATTATCCGCTCATCGAAGACAGCCTGGTGACAATGCAATTCGAGTACGGGTTGCGCCGCTATCTCAACAGCGAAGGCGCGCTTTACCGCGGCGGCGGGTTTTCCGCCGTCGTGAGCATGGCGGCCGGAACGCAGGCTCCCGACGGTTACAAGATAACGCAGGGCCGCGACTTTTATTACGCCTCGACCGCCGCCCTGCCGGGCGAAGCCTTTTTTGCCGCCGAAGCGGAGAAATTCGCGGCGGAAATGTCCGCGCTGGCCAAGTCCGAAATCATTTCGCCTTACATAGGCCCCGTGCTGATAGAGCGCGAGGCCGCCGGCGCTTTCTTTTACACATTGCTGGCCCGCCACCTGCTGCGCCCGCGCATGTGGTGGAACGAGCGCGGGCTTGACCCGCATACCGGGTATTTTTACGGCAAGCTCGGCATGCGCGTCGCCGCGCCGTTTATAAGCGTTGTTGACGACCCCTCGCTTGAACAATACGCCGGCGCGGACCTTGCCGGCCATTATGAAGTTGACGACGAGGGCGTGCGCGCGCGGAGAGTGGAACTTGTCAGGAAAGGCAAGCTGGTTGATTTGCTGATGAGCCGCGCGCCGGTGAAAGAGCGCGCTCAATCAAACGGGCACGGCAGAGGCTACTATGTATTTCCCGAGGGCACACCGGGCAATCTGCTGGTATCCGCTTCCAACGCCCTGCCGGAGGCGCAGTTGAAGCGCAAGCTGCTGGCGATGTGCGGGGAGCTGGAACTGGATTATGGCATAATACTGAGGAACGTGCCGGATTTTTACGGCACGTTCACGGCCTGGAAAGTGTATGTGAAAGACGGGCGCGAGGAGCCGGTCCACGGCGCGCAGTTCGCCGAGTTCACTCTCCGCGCGCTGCGCGACATCGCTTTTGCCGGCGACAAGGCGCATGTTTACAACTACGATTTTAACGCCGCCGCTTTTTCAATCGCGGCCCCCGCCGTCATATTGCAGGAGGCGGAGCTGAAAAAAACTGAGTCGCAGCCGGACAAGCTGCCGTATCTTGCTAATCCTTATTTCGAAAAGGCGGTGAGATGACAAAAATAAGCTCTTATTATCTGCCGGCCACGGTCAGGGAGGCCGCGTCGCGTTTGTCGAAGCCGGGCGCGGCGGTAATCGCGGGCAGCACGCTCGCCGCGAGGAACCTGCCCGCCGGAACGATGGCGGCGGTGGATTTGCGCAGTCTGCCGCTCAAATACATAAAGGCGGACGCCAAAGGCCTGCATCTGGGCGCGTGCGCCACATTCAGCGATATATTGGACAGCAAAACCGCCTGCGCGTGGGCGGGGGGGATATTGCGGTCGGCGGCTTTCAAGGTTTCCAGCCAGCTTATCCGCAACATGGCCACTGTGGGCGGCAATATCGCGCGGCCAATGCCGTATAACCATTTGCCGCCTGTTTTTGCCGCGCTTGACGCGAAAGTGCTGGTCGCGGCGAAGGGGAAAACCGCGTATTATCAGTTCGGCGAACTTGCGGGAAAACCGCTTGCGGACACGCTTGGCAAAAAGGCGCTTATAGTGGAGGTGCTGCTGCCCGCCGCCACGAAAAACATGCGCGGCGTGTTCGAAAAATTCAGCAAAGCGCCCTCGATGTGGGAGTCCTACGCGCTCGTGGCCGCCGCGCTGGCGTTCAAAAACGGAGTCTGTTCAGGCGCCGGAGTGGCGCTTGGCGCGGCGGTGCCGCGCGTAGTCCGGCTTGCCGCGGTCGAGGCCGCGCTAATCGGCTCGCCTGTCACGGAAAAAACCGCCGGAGCCGCCGTCTCCGCCGCGCCGGACGGCCTGGAATTGGGCGCGCAGCGGGAATATAAGCGGGAACTGCTGCCGGTGCTTATCCGGCGCGCGATTATCGCCGCCGCGCGGGAGGACAAATGACCGCGGTCAGGAAAACAGCGAAGGCAATAAGCCTCACCGCCGAAAACGGAATTTTCAGTATCGAAGCTGCCGTGAACGGAGTGCGCGGCAGTTGGCGCGTCGGCGCGGAGGACACTTTGCTTTCGGCGCTGCGCGCTAACGGCTGGAAAGGCGTCAAACGCGGCTGCGACACCGGCGAATGCGGCTCCTGCACCGTGCTTGTGGACGGCACGCCGGAACTGGCCTGCCTGAAGCTGGCGGTCAGCGCGCATGGCCGCGAAATCACCACCATAGAAGGCCTCGGCTCGCCCGCCGAACCGCATCCGCTTCAGGAGGCTTTTGTCGAAGCCGGCGCGGTGCAGTGCGGGTTTTGCATACCCGGCATGATACTGGTTTCCAAAGCGCTGCTGGACAAAAATCCTGAACCGTCCGAGACTCAGATACGCCACGCGCTCGACGGCAATCTCTGCCGCTGCACCGGCTATGTCAAGCAGGTGGAGGCGGTGCGGCTCGCCGCAGGAAAAATTAAAAACCGCGAGGTGCGCCGTGCCGGACAATAAAACCGCTTTCAAAGTCGTAAACCAGCGCGTCAACAAGCTGGATTCGCTGGGACTGGCCTGCGGCACCGCCGAATTCGCCGACGACTGGAACCCGCCGCGCATGTTAATCGGCAGGCTGCTCTACAGCCCGCACGCCCACGCCCGAATTAAAAAAATAGACACCTCCGCCGCCGAGCGTGTGCCCGGCGTGGCCGCAGTGCTGACTTATAAGAACACGCCGCGCATACGCCACACCACGGCGGGGCAGGGGTTCCCTGAGCCGTCGCCGTACGATTCATTGATTTTCGACGATAAAATGCGCTTTGCGGGCGACCGGGTGGCCGCCGTCGCCGCCGAAACCGCCGAGGCGGCGCAAGAGGCGCTTTCCAAAATAAAAGTTGATTACGAAGTGCTGCCCGCCGTGTTCGACATTCTCGACGCGGCAAAAGACGGCGCGCCGGTCATTCACGACGAGGACGACGCCAAAAACATCCCGGACGCGAAGCATAATATCTGCGCCGCCTACGCGCTGGATATCAAAGACCATGAGTGGTATTCCACCGCTGACGCGGTTATCGAACAGACCTACAAAACCCAGTACGCCCAGCATTGCGCGCTGGAGCCGCATACCGTAATCGCCTATTTCGACGCCGACGGCAGGATAGTGCTGCGTTCCTCCACGCAGGTGCCGTTCCATGTGCGGCGCATAGTGGCGCAATCGCTGGGGATAGAAGTGAGGCGCATCCGCGTCATTAAGCCGCGGATCGGCGGCGGGTTCGGTTCCAAGCAGGAGGTTTTCCTCGACCAGGCGTGCGCGGCGCTGCTGCTGGCGGCTAAGCGTCCGGTCAAAATGGAATTGAGCCGCAAAGAGGTTTTCGTTTCCTCGCGCACGCGCCATCCGGCGGTAATCCGTCTCAAAACCGGCGTGAAAAAAGACGGCAAAATCACAGACCTCGATTTGGCTATCACGCTCGGAAACGGCGCGTACGGCGCGCACGCGCTGACGGTGATGATGTGCTCCGGCTCGCACACCATGCCGCTTTATCAGGCGCAAAACAACAAATTCACCGGACGCACAGTTTATACGAACCTGCCTGTGGCGGGCGCGTACCGCGGCTACGGCGCGACGCAGGGGTTTTTCGCGCTGGAATCGCAGATGGACATGATGGCCGAAGCCATCGGCATGGACCCGGTGGAGTTCCGGTTGAAAAACTATATCAAGCAAGGCCAGGGCTCGCCGATATTCAAAGCGATGGGCGAAGGCCGCGAGGGCGTAGAGCAGGTGATGCAATCCTGCGGGCTGGAGCGCTGCATAGAGGAAGGCCTCAAAGCCAGCGGCTGGCGCGAAAAAAGGGAGCTTTACAAAAAACAGGCCGGCGCGAAACGGCGCGGCATAGGCTGCGCGTGCCTTATGCAGGGTTCGGGCATACCGGAAGTTGACATGGCCAGCGCGACGATAAAGATGAACGAGGACGGCTCGTTCAACCTTCTGATTGGCGCCGCCGATTTGGGCACGGGCTCGGATACGGTGCTGGCGCAAATCGCCGCCGAGGTGCTGGGCGTGCGCCACTGCGACATACTGGTCTATTCGTCTGACACCGACCTTACCCCGTTCGATGTGGGCGCCTATGCCTCGTCCACCACGTTCATCTCGGGCAACGCGGTGCGGAAAACCGCCGAAAATGTGAAAACCATGATACTGTCCGTGGCCGCCAAAATACTCAACGAGAAGCCGGAGAATCTGCGGCTGGAAGGCGGCAGGGTTGTGGCCGCGTCCGGCATTTCCTGCCCGCTGTCCGAGGTGGCCAATACTTCGCTTTACTACCACGACCAGCACCAGATTATCGCCTCCGCCTCGCACACCGCCACTACTTCTCCGCCGCCGTTTTCGGCGCATTGCGCGGAAGTGGAGGTGGATACCGAAACCGGCGCGGTCGCGGTGCTCAACTATGTCGCCGCGGTGGAATGCGGCACCGCCATCAATCCGGCTCTCGCTGAGGGACAAAACGACGGCGCGGTGCTCAACGGCCTTTCTTTTGCGCTCACCGAGGAGCTGGAGTTCAACGCCGCCGGCGCGGCGAAAAACGCCGGTTTCAGGGGCTACAAGATTTTCGGCGCCTATGACACTCCGCCGATAAAGACCATACTGCTTTCCACTTACGAGCCGGCGGGGCCGTTCGGCGCGAAATCGGTGTCTGAAATAGGCATCAACGGCCCGCAGCCCGCGCTGGCGAACGCCATCTATAACGCCGTCGGCGTGAGGCTCACCGAGCCGCCCTTCACGCCGGACAAGGTGCTGGCGGCGATACGGGCAAAGCGATAGTAGTGCTATGCGGGTACTGCTGACCAACGACGACGGCATCCATTCCGAAGGCATACGCGCGCTGCGGAGCGAGTTCGCGCGCAATTCGGCCTCGTGCCTGACCGTGGCGCCGTCGCGCGAGCAAAGCGGCACTGGCGCCTCAATCACGCTGCATCACCCGCTGCGCGTCCACAAGATAGCGGCGCGGGAATACGCCGTGGACGGCACTCCGGCGGACTGCGTCAAGGCGGGCGTCGTGCTGCTGTCGAAAAAGCGGCCCGATGTCGTGGTAACCGGCATAAATCCCGGCTGCAATCTTGGGGTGAACCTGCTTTCGTCGGGAACAGTCTCCGCCGCGATGGAGGCCTACTCGCTCGGCATTCCGGCTGTGGCTGTGTCCATAATCGCCGGCAAAAATCTGCATTACGGTTACGCCGCCGCGCTGGCATATAAACTGGCGAAAGCCTGTCTCGCCGCCGGACGGGTACTGCTACTGAACGTCAACATCCCCGATAGCGCGCCGGAAAAGATAAAGGGAATCCGCCTTACATCAGTGGGGCGGGCGCGTTTTACGGAGACTTTCCGCAAGCGAAAGGACCCGCGCGGAAACGTCTATTACTGGCTTGACGGCCAAATCGAGGATGCCGCGCCGGACCCCCGCTCCGATTACCGCGTGGTGAAAGACGGCTATGTTTCCGTAACGCCGTTGCGGCTCGACCTTACAGACGAATCCGCGCTGCCGCTTTGCGGCGATATTCTCAACTCCCTGAGATGAAAAGACACGTCGCCGCCTCGTTCGCCTTTTTCGCGGCGCTGTTGCTGCTGATGCTGGCGTCGCGCAGCCGGACGGGGCTTTACGGCCTGATTGTCTATGAATTGTTCACCGGCGCGGGAATCTGCGCGCTGGTGTTCGCCCTCGCGGTGAGCGACGGGAGCGCCCCGTGGGGATTGCCGCTGAAAGTTTTTTTCTGGCTGGCCATCGCGCCCGCGCTGGCGCAAATGGCGTTCGCGGCGAGGCTGCCGCAAATGTCCTGGCTCGCTCCGGTTTGCTTTCTGGCGTTGTGGCGCGTGGTGAAAAAATGCGGCGTTCCGCCGTCGTCCGGCGAGGAAAAACTGCGGCTGAAACTGCCGGCGAATTATTATTGGTGGACTTTTTTGCTTCTGCTGCCGTTATGCCTGTGGGATTGGCGGCAGTTCCCCGCGCTTTACGGCTTGTGGTTTTTGGCGCTCAAGGCATTGCAATCCGTCTGACAATCCCGCTTCCAGTCGGAGCCGGCTTTGCGGTTGAAAAACAGCCAGGCGCTGCCTTCCTTCATGCCGTGCGCGTAATCACTCAACTCCTGCGGGAATTTGCAAGCTGACGGGTTGCCATCGAGGGTATAGGCGTATCCGCCGCCTTCGAAGCTTTCGCGGTACAGCGCGTCTTTGGTGATGACGCCGAAATACGGGTCGTCGAGGAAAAACGCCATTCCCTTTTTATCGCGTTCCGCCAGCGAGAGTCCCCAGAACGCTGTATCGGTGTTTTTTACTGGAAGGCCGCACAGGCGCAGCACCGTCATAGGCAAATCGAGCTGGCTGGCCACCCGGGTGTCCACCCCAGGTTTTATGAAGGGCGACAGCATGAGCAGAGGAATGTGAAACCGGTCAGCGCCGTAGTCCGAAACGAAGGCGGCGTGGTCGGCTTCGATTATGAAAACCGTGTTTTTATAGTACGGACTTTTTTTGGCTTGCGCGATGAATCTTGCCAGCGCGTAATCGGAATACCTGAAGGCGCGCTGCTCTTTTGTCAGGCCGGGAGTGAGCGCGGCGTAATAGCCCGGCACGGTGAACGGGCCGTGGTTGGTGAGTGTCATCACGGCGGCGAAAAACGGCCTCCCCGCCGGTTGACCGCTCAGGATGCGGTCCAGATTGTCGAATAATTCCTCGTCATAAACGCCTATCGGGTTGCTGTACTTCACGTTTTTGAAATCCGTGAAATCATAAAACGCCTGAAACCCGTTATTTAGCGCGAAGCCGGACATATCCTCAAAATGCCTGTCGCCGCCGTAAAAAAACATGGTGTCGTAGCCTGCCCGCGTCAGATACTGCGCCGCACCGGGGATTTTCTGCTGCGCCTCGATTTTTTTGGTGAGGTTCACGCCCGCCAGCGGCGGGTAGGAATTAAGCGCGGCGGCCAGCGCGCGCGAGGTGCGCGTGCCGTTGGCGTAAAATTTGGTGAAGAACAGGCCTTCCTTCGACAGCTTGTCGAATTCAGGCGTGAGGCTCGGTCTCGCGCCCAGCGCGCCGACATACTTTGCGGCGAAGCTTTCCATGAATATCATCACCACGTTGGGGCGGACGCCGTGCGGCGGCTTGAACGGCTGATTTGGCGCCTCTTGCGCATAGTTAGAGACGGAGCAGACTTTCGCCAGCGCGGTCTGCGGCCTGTCGAAATACTCGGACGGTTTTATCTTGAGCTGGCGTTCCTCGTAGAAAATCTGCATGTCCTGAAACAGGTTGTATATGCCGTTGAGCGCGGTCTGGTTTAGGAAATTATCGCCGGAAAAAAACGCCGCGCCCCAGTTGAGCGGCCTGCGCTGGAATCCGCCGCGCACGAAAAGCACGGTGAGCCCGGCTATCAGCAGCAGCGAAACCGCGCGGGAGGCAGGGCGCTCGTCGCGGATATAATCAAACATCCGGCGGCAAAGTTTTATCGTGCCTGTTATCAGAAACCAGACGACGCACAAAAACACGCCGAACATCGGCCACACCAGCCGTATGCCCGCTATGGTGACGAACAGCTCCTTAGGCTTGTCGAAATACTCGAAGAACAAATGGTTGAGGCGGGAGGAATACTCGTGGTAGAACGGAATTTCCGTCAGCAAAAGCACCAGAAACGCCACGTTGAGCGCGACGAGGTACGCGGTTGCCGCCGGTTTAAGAATGCGCTCTGAAGGTTTGTAAAACCCAGCCAGCCCGGCAAAGAGCGCGGTCCAGCAGGCGAAGGTGGCGGACAAAGACAAGTCCAGCCGCGCGCCGATTGCGAACGCCTTAAGCGCATCCGCCGCCGAGTGCGGCCCATTTGTGAACGCGATGAAAAACGCCAGCCGCGCCGCAAAAAAAGCCGCCAGGTATGCCAGC
This sequence comes from Elusimicrobiales bacterium, assembly GCA_028688475.1. Lineage (GTDB taxonomy): Bacteria > Elusimicrobiota > Elusimicrobia > Elusimicrobiales > Elusimicrobiaceae > JAQTYB01. The sequence goes on along the minus strand of JAQTYB010000015.1, from coordinate 1,780 downwards.
GCCATCAAAAGGAAAGCCCGCAGCGTTTTTAATGTCATTTGTTTCCTATAATATCAGCCAGCCGTTTTACGGCTTCAGACACCGCCGGAGTGAGGCCTTCGCCGAACCCCGTATCCGCTGGTTGTATGCCTATAAAGATAACACGCAGGTCTTTTAACTCGCGCTTTAGAAAATCCGTCAGCACGGTGAGCGGCAGCATGTGCGAAGAAAAGCTGGCGTTTGATACGTCACTTTCCGCGATAACCGCTATTTCTCCCGGCTTGCGGTCCATATCAGCCGCATCCACTATTATAAGCGTTTTCGGGGCCAGCTTTATGATTTCAAAAACGCGGTTTTCGGGAGTTTGCCCGCCATCAATAAGCGCGGCGGCGGTTTTGCCTTTGAGGAACTTGACAAGCGCGGGACCCGCGCCGTCATCCCGGCGGAAATCGTTTCCGGCGGCGAGGATGGCGGCTTTTGACGCCAGGGCGGATTTAAGAGTTTTTTCCAGCCGCTGCATTTGAATTGGCGCGCGAAACCGGCGGTCGAAATTGAGTTATTTCTTTTCTTCGGCTGTCGGCTCGTAGCGGGAAGCGAGGTTTTTGCGCACAGTGCCCGCCAGCTCGAATTCCTGCGAGGAGGACAGCGCCTTGCGCGGGCAGGAGTCCACGCATTGCGCGCAATAAATGCAGCAGCCCAGGTCTATTTCGCAGATGAACTTGCGCGGCGCGGGTTTTGGCGCGGCGGGTGCGGCGCCGTCGGCAGCCGGCTGTGGAGCCGGAACAACCGGAGCGAGAGTCGCGGGCATTGCAACCTGGGTAATCGTAATCGCTCCCGCCGGACAGTCCTTCATGCACAGGCGGCAGCCGATGCATTTGTCCGCCTCGCAGACTATCTTGCCGCGGAACTTGTCCTGAATTTTGGTTCGGACGAAAGGATACAGCACCGTAACCGGCTTTTTAAGCAGGTTTTTGATTACTTCGCTTAAAGCTCTGGCTGGTTTTTGCATGGTTTACATCCGGGATTTGACGAAAATATCCAAAGCAAGCTGCAACAGCGCGGCGGGCGCGAGTATCTGCCAGCAGAATTTTATCATCTGCTCGATTCTGATGCGCGCCATCAGCGCCTTGAGCGAAGCCAGCAGCAGCACGACCAGCAGCGCTTTCACCACAAACGCCGCAAATCCGCCGATGCCGCCAAGCCCCAGCGCGCCGCCGAGGAAAACCGCGCTTATAAGCGCCGCGCCGACCACCATTTCCATATCCGTGGCCAGCAGCATGAAACCCAGCAGCCGTCCCGAATACTCCGTGAACGCTCCGCCCACGATTTCGGTCTCGCCGTGCGGGATGTCGAACGGCACGCGCTCAAGCTTGCCCTGCAGCGCCACCAGCGCGATGAGCAGCGCCGGCAGGTTCACCAGAATAAGCAGTGGATGCGCGGAATAGAAGGCGGCGATTTCCTGAATCTTCACGCTGCCCGCCAGAATGGCCGGGCCGAGCACCGCGAGCATCAGCGGCACTTCGTAGGCGAAAAGCTGGGTCAGCACACGGATGGAGCCGATGGCGGCATAAGGGCTGGTGGAACTCCAGCCAGCCAGAAAAAACGTTACCGTCGGGATGGTGAGAAGATATATCACCACAATCAAATCGCCGGGGAATGGGAACACGGCGTTCGCGCCCCATACGGGTATCATCAGCACGGACGTCGCCACGGCGGCCACGGCGAAAAAGGGCAGGCTCAGAAACAGCCCCTTGTCGCAGGCGTCCGGCACTATCACTTCCTTCGCCAGCAGCTTTATGAA
>JAQTYB010000104.1 GCA_028688475.1 Elusimicrobiales bacterium | reverse complement strand
ATTCCATGCGGGTTTGTCGTGTCATTATCCGCCCCTCGCAGGCCACCAAACAGACCCGCTACAGGGTTAGATAGTAAATTGCACAACGATATGCCCTATGGTTAGATTTTAGCTTGCGCAATACGTACTGCGCTTTTTAAATACATTTTAAGGTACAATCTACAATACATAATGGGAAGTTGTCATGGCGGATAAAACTTACAGGCTTGTGCTGGAAAACGGGTTTTCGCAGGGGGCCGGCAGCGCCGCCACAAGCGCGGCGCTGTGCTCCATCTTCAAGCTGGACGCCAAGCGCGCCGAGCTCTACGGACGCGGAGATATTCAGCTTGCCTCCAAAATGGATATCTGGCAGGTGCAGGAATGCGCGGAGTCCGTAAAAAAAATGGGAGCGGTCTGCCGCATAGAAGAAGAGCCGCCGCCCCCCCCGGCCATTGAGCAGCCTGTTCCCACCGGCATGGTGACGGAATGCGCGCGTTGCGGCTGGCACCGCCTCGACGGAGCGCCGGTGCAGGCTGGCAAGCCCTGTCCGTACTGCGGCAGCGTGCTGGGCGCCCCGCCGGCTGTCGAAACTCCTGCGCCGTCGCCTTACAATGGCCCGTATCCCAACGCGGCGGAAACCGCGGCGCGCAAACGCAAAAAACTCAGGATTCTGCTTAAAAGATTTCTCGCCGCGGCGGGACTTGCGGCGCTGGCGCTGATGTCCGTAAAAGTGCGTGCCGTATGGCGGCAGAAATCCGGGGCTGCGGCAAAAAAAGCCGCGGCGCTGGCCGCCCTGCCCAAATTCAATCCGCAGGCGTATGCCAGACTGGCCGCCATGAGAAAAGCCTTCAACGGCCAGGCCTTCCCCCTCGAACCGGAAAAACAATACTCCTGGTACCGCCTCGTATATCTGGACCCGATGCAGGCATACAACTGGCGCGCGGATTCGGTTATAGCCGAGCAGTCCGGCATGCTCGCCGCGGGCGGCGCGCCGGCTATGGTCCAGCCCGAAGAGCTTAAAACGCTTGCGCTCAACGCCGCCTGCTACCGGAATAAGCTGCTGCCGGATAAAATTATAACAAGGCGCACGCTCGATACGCTCGAGAATATGGCGGCTGGGCTGGGGTTTGCGGGACTGCCCTCTCCGAAACCCGGCCCGCAGGATACCTGGCGCTCTTTTCTTCTGGCGGATTTCGATATGCATTGCCCGGTCCGGTACGCAAGAGACGTATCGCAGCGCCCCGCCGGCATCAAACCCTCCGAAATACGCCCCCTTTCGGAAATGGAATATCTGCTTGTTTTCAGCCGGCTGGAAACGGAATACCGCGCGCGGCACGGCGCGTTCACGGAGGACCTAGAGGCGCTTGTGAAGGAATTTCCCGACCGTGTGTCGGACCGCAAACTCGCGCTGTCACTGCTGGATTCGCAGGCCATCATATCAGGCGCGTCGGACGACAATTTCTGGCTCGCCGCCGAGGAGTATCCCGGCGGCGCCATAGTGCTCGATAAAAACGGCTTTGCGGGAAAGTTCCCGGAAACATACATATACGGCAAACAAGTCACTCAAACCATGCAACAGGGCAAACCCGCGATAACCTTCAAGTACAGGCTGTATATATCCAGGAAAAACAGGACCGCTTCGCGATAAATTTATGCAAAGAAATGTCCCGGCAGCCGCCGTCGAACTCCGCAATCCAACTGCGATTTCCGGGTTAACCTGAAAATTTCAGTTGGATAGCGGAATTCGACGTAAAATAGCTTCATGGCTCCGACTAAAAAAACTGCTCACAGGCAACGAGCCTGCTCGCATTTTTTTGAGCCGAATCCATTTCGCTCTTTTACGTCTCGGTCCTCGCTACCAACTGAAGTTTTCAGGTTAACGCCCGGCTCTGAGAATGGCTTTTATGTGGCGTATCATCGCCGCGAGTGCGGCGCGGCGGTGGCTCAGCCGGTTTTTTTCGGCAAAGGACAGTTCCGCCAGCGTTTTGCCGAGCGACGGTACTATGAAAAGCGGGTCGTAGCCGAAACCGTTTCCGCCGCGCGGCTCGAAACCGATTTTCCCCTCCAGCCTGCCTTCTTCCGATAATATCTTGCCGGACGGCGACGCCAGCGCGGCCACGGTGCGAAACCGCGCCGTCCTTTTTACAGCCGGAACGCCGGCGAGTTCGCGCAGCAGTTTCGCGTTGTTGGCGGGATAATCGCGTTCTTTGCCCGAATAACGCGCGCTGTAAACGCCGGGCGCGCCGCCGAGCGCGTCCACCTCAAGGCCCGTGTCGTCGGCCAGCGCCCAGAGCCCGGCGGCTTTGGCGGCGAAAACCGCTTTCAGCGCGGCGTTCTCTTCAAGAGTCGCGCCGGTTTCCTCCGGCATTCGCAGCGCGGGGAAATCGGCGAGGCTTTTATATTCCGCGCCGGTTTGCGGCAGCAGCGCGGCTATCTCCCCGGCCTTGTGCGGGTTTGCCGTGGCGATAAGTATTGAAACTTTAGCCATTGGCGATGTCAGCCAGCGAGGCTTTGATGCTTTCCATTTTCGCCGCGGCTTCAGCCAGGCGCTGCTCGATTCTGCACACTTCTTCCTTCGGAGCGCGGGCGCGGAAATTGGCGTCCGCCAGCCGCGCCTTGCACTGCACTTCCTCTTTTACCAGCTTCTCGAATTCCTTGTCCAGCCGGACGCGCTCTTTGGCGAAGTCTATGATTCCCTCAAGCGGCATGTAAAGCGTGAAGTCGCCGGAAACAGCGGTGGCGCTGCCGCGCGGCTTGGGGATATCCACGCCGGTTTCTACGGCTTCAAGCTTGGCCAGCAACCGGACGTAATCAAGTCTCGGCGAGAGAACCGAGAGCGCGCCGGCGTTCCGCGAGGAAATTATGGCGCGCGCTTTAAGCGCCGGCGGCACGCTGTACTGCGAGCGTATCGTGCGCAGCGCCACGGTAACGCCCATCACTGCCTCCATTTCGCTGGCGGCGTCCTCGTCGCAGCGGGTTTTGTCCTGCTGCGGATACTCGTCCTGCAGCAGAAATTCCGCTTTTGAACCGGTGTGCGGACGCAGCGCGGAGGCAAGCTCCTCGGTGATAAACGGCATGAACGGATGCAGCGCCTTCAAAGTGCCGTAGAGGACATGCGCGAGCACCGCCAGCGCCGCGTCCTTTTCCGCCTCGTTTTGCAGGCGCGGCTTTGCAAGCTCGACGTACCAGTCGCAGTATTCATCCCACAGGAAATGATAAAGCGCCTGCGCGGCGGCGGCGGGGTCGTGCTCCGTCATGGCGTGGCGCGCTAAACGCACGACGGTGTTGTAACGGTGCAATATCCAGCGGTCGGCGAGATTCTCCGGTTTCAGCGGCAATTTCAACTCGCGCGCGTCCGGCGGCAGGTTCATTTGCAGGAAACGGGCCGCGTTGTAAATCTTGTTGCAGAAATTGCGCGAGCCGGTGATGGATTCCTCGGCGAACATTATATCCCTGCCGGGCACGGCCTGCGTGATGAGGCCGAAGCGCACCGCGTCCGTGCCGTATTTGGCGGTGAGGTCCAGCGGGTCTATCACGTTGCCCAGCGATTTGGACATTTTCTTGCCGTGCTTGTCGCGCACTATGCCGTTTATGCAGACGTCTGAAAACGGCACATCGCCCGCGAGTTCGATGCCCATCATCACCATCCGCGCCACCCAGAGATGCAGAATCTCGTAACCGGTGACCAGCAGCGAAGTCGGATAATAATATTCCAGCTCTTTGGTTTTCTCGGGCCAGCCGAAAACTGAAAACGGCCACAACGCGGACGAAAACCACGTATCCAGCACGTCGGGGTCCTGCACCAAATCCGCGCCGCCGCAAAGCGGGCATTTTGCGGGTTTGTCGAAGGCGACAACCGGCTTCGCGCCGTCCTTAAACGAGATGCGCACCAGTTCTTTTTCGCCGTTTTTGGCGGCGGCGTAAATCAGCCCGTCGCCGCTGCATTTCGCGCAGTACCAGACGGGGATGCGGTGCCCCCACCATATCTGGCGGGAAATGCACCAGTCCTGAATGTTGCTGAGCCAGTCCAGATACGGTTTTTTCCACGATTCGGGATGGAATTTCACTCTGCCCGTCTCCGCCGCGTTTATGGCGGGCGCGGCCAGGTCTTTCATCTTCACGAACCATTGCTCGCTGACCAGCGGCTCGATGGACTGGTTGCAGCGGTAGCAGGTGCTGACGGCGTTGGTGTACGGCTCCTCTTTTCTGAGGAAACCCGCCTCTTTCAAATCGGCGACGACGGCCTGCCGGGCCGCGTTCCTGTCCATGCCCTGATATTTTGCTGGCACGTTCTGCATCTTGCCGTGGAAATCTATCACGGGAATAATAGGCAGCGAATGGCGGCGGCCTATCTCGTAGTCGGCGGGGTCGTGGGCGGGCGTGACTTTCACCGCGCCGGTGCCGAAAGCGGCGTCCACCTCGTCGTCGGCGATGATCGGGATTACGCGGTCGGTCAGCGGCAGCCGCAGCTTCTTGCCAACCAGCTTCGTGTAACGCTCGTCCTTTGGATTGACGGCTACGGCGGTGTCGCCCAGCATGGTTTCCGGGCGTGTGGTGGCTACCGTAAGGCCTTGCGAACCGTCCTCAAGCGGATAATGTATGTGCCAAAGTTTCGAGGAGGCGCTTTCATGCTCCACCTCGATATCGGAAAGCGCGGTTTCGCAGCGTACGCACCAGTTAATCATGCGCTCGCCGCGATAGATAAGCCGCTTGTCCCAAAGGCGGTGGAATTCCTCGTACACCGATTTTGCGCGCCTGGCGTCCATAGTGAAACGCACGTTTTCCGGGCTGAAATCCAGCGCGCAGCCGAGCTTGCTCAACTGGTTTAGTATGGTGCCGCCGCATTCCCTGTACCACGCCCAAAGTTCCGCGACAAACTTCTCCCGCCCCAAATCGCGGCGATGGATATGGCGTTCCTTCGCTATTTTCTTTTCGAGAACGTTTTGAGTGGCGATGCCGCCGTGGTCGGTGCCGGGAACCCAGTAAGCCTCGCGCCCCGTCATGCGGTGGTAGCGGATGAAAGCGTCCTGCAGGGTATTGTTGAGCGCGTGGCCCATGTGCAGCGCGCCGGTGATATTGGGCGGCGGTATCACGACGACGTACGATTTTTTGCTCTTGTCCTCGGGAACGGCGGAGATGAACAGCCTGCGTTCCTGCCAGAGGCTCGTAAATTTTTCCTCGATGGGCTTTGGTTCGTAACTTTTGGGCAGCATGTTGGCCTTCCGCGCTATAAATTTTGAGAATGAAAACCATCGCTATTCTAGCAATTTTGCGGTCCCCTCCAGCGGCAGCGGAACGCTAATTTATGTTAGGATTTATTTTATGGAACTGTTACCGAAAGTCACGGACGAAGCGAGGGAAGAACGCCAGCAAGCGGTGGAGCCGGAGATAGTTTTTCCCGGCGGCGCGAGACCCGAAGGTTCGCGCTGCCGCGCCGCAAAGCCGCACGCGCCCAAACCGTTCTGGAGCAAAGCGCTTGGGCTGATTTTGGGACTGGTCGGCGCGGCAATAAGCGTAGCCGCCGCGATTGCGTTCGCCGGAGCGTTCCTGATAGCCGCGCTGGCGGTATTATGCGCGGTACTGCTGTTTCTGGCGATAAGGCTCATTCTTCCCGGCAAGAGCGGGATAATAACGATAAAACGCTTTTAGAGCCTATTGCGCAACGAGGCAGTATATTTTTTTCAGTGTATCCGCGCCCGCGCGGCCGCCGTTCACCCAATAAACCCCGCACATGATTACCACCCCGCCAAGCGCGGCGGCGGGTGAGATAATCTCGTTTAGAATCAGCACTGCCGCAACCTGCGCGGCCAGCGGTTCGATATACAAAAACGCCGCCGCCGAAGACGCGCCGAGCCTTTCCACGCCGGCGTTCCAGAAATAATAGCCCAGCCCCGAAGACAATATTCCCAGATAAGCCGCCGCCAGCCAGCCGTGCCCGCTCAACCGTAGCACCTCGCCGAATCCGCCCTGCAAAAGCGAAACCGGCGCGATAATCAAAAACGCAATCGTCATGTGCAAAAACGCGACGCCGGTTTGCGGCAGGTGCCTGAACCAGCGCGATACCTGTATCACGTAGGACGCCCATGAAAACGCGCTGATTATGAAAATCCCGTCGCCGAGCCCCGTCGGCAGCACCGCGCCGCCCGCGCCGCGCTGCCTGGAAAGCACCACGGACAGCACTCCCGCAAACCCCAGCAGAAACCCCAGCGTGCGCAGCTTGCCGATATACTCGCCGAACAAAGCCACCATCATGACGGCGACAATCATCGGCATCGTCCCCACCAGCCAGCCCGCGTGGTTGGCGGTGGTGTGCGACAGCGCCCAGGCCTGAAAAAACTGCACCAACACCACGCCGGTAACCGCGGACACCGCCATCCTGAACCATTCGCGCGGGGAAAGGCGTTTGACCCAGCCCATATTCCCCGTGATAAAAAACAGCGTCGCCATGCCGCCGACGCAGCGCAGCGCGACGATGGTCGCGGGCGACAACTCGCCCGCCAGCGTTTTGGTGAAAGTGAACGAAACGCCCCACACGGTTACCGTAAAAAGCAGCAGCATGTAGTTCATAATGATATTTATTATACTTTCTTTGATGATTTCCGGTTTTCTGCCGATGACCGCCGCCGAAATGCGCGCCCTGTCGTGGGACGCGCCGGATATCGTTTTCGTGACGGGTGACGCGTATGTTGACCACCCCAGTTTCGCCATGGCGGCGCTGGGCCGCGCGCTGGAGGCGGCGGGGTATAAAGCCGCCATACTCTCCCAGCCGGACTGGCGCGGTTGCGCGCCGTGGCGGACATTCGGCAGGCCCAAACTGTTTTTCGCCGTAAGCGCGGGCAACGTGGATTCCATGATAAACCACTACACCGCCAACCGCAAAATCCGCTCCACCGACGAGTATTCCCCCGGCGGCAAGGCGGGGCTGCGGCCCGACCGCGCCACCGTTGTCTACGCCCAGCGCGCGAAAGAGGCGTACCCTGGCGTGCCGGTAATCATCGGCGGGGTGGAAGCCTCGCTGCGCCGCCTGGCGCATTACGATTACTGGAGCGACACGGTAAAACGCTCCGTCCTGCTGGATTCAAAAGCCGATTTGCTCGCCTACGGCATGGGCGAAAAAACCATAGTCGAAATCGCCAACCGCCTCGCCGCCGGAAAAACTTTGAAGGAATTGCGCGATTTGCGCGGCACGGCCTACGCGCCGGGTTCCAGCGAAACCGCGCCGGAAAACGCGCTGGCTATCCCGTCATACGACGAGGTCCGCGCCGATAAAACCGCTTTTTTAGCCGCCACCCGGCTTATCCTTGAGAACACCAATCCTTATAACGCCAAAACGCTGGCGCAGCGCCACGGCGACAGGGTGGTAGTGCAAAACCCACCCGGTTTCCCGCTTTCCGCCGGCGAGATGGACGCCATTTACGCGCGGCCTTTCAAGCGCGCGCCGCATCCTTCATACAAAGAGCCAATACCCGCGTGGACGATGACAAAGGATTCCGTAACCTCGCACCGTGGCTGTTACGGCGGGTGCAGCTTTTGCTCGCTCACGCTGCATCAGGGCCGGATAATACAGTCCCGCTCGGAGGAATC
>JAQTYB010000103.1 GCA_028688475.1 Elusimicrobiales bacterium | reverse complement strand
TTTCGCGTACGTTCTAAGTCGCTGCCGCTAAAAACCGGATGTCAAAACCCATTTTCCGAACTATTCCCGGTTCAGGGCGGAGTTTGGAAAAAACAGGACTAAAATAGAGGGGTTTTTCTGCGGAATCGGAATCAGTATTGTGTCCCCGAAATCCGTGTCCCCGAAATCCTCGAAATACTATGCTCAAGGAACTATCGAAAAAAGATTTACTCGCGCTTCTCAATATTCCGGAGGCGCGGATACCCGAAATCCTGATATTGCGCGGAACGCGAAACCTTAAGACCGCATACAAACGGCATAAAAAATATTTCACCGGCATTTGCGATATCGGCTCCCCCAACGCGATTTTTGAAGACGTATTTATCGGCAAATACAGAGGCGCAACTATCGCCTATGCTTCGGTTTATGGCGATGCGATGGCCTCTGAAATCACGCATGTGTTCGGCAAAATGGGAACAAAACTGGCGCTTCAAACCGGCACTTGCGGCGGATTGGCGCGAAACCTTTTGCCCGGCAGCCTGATATGCGTCTCTTCCGCCTATTGCGGCGAGGGAGCGGCCCGCTGCTACCTGCCGCGCAAAAAAACGATTCGCGCATCGCTGGAACTGACAAAAGGTCTAAATATTTCCGCGCATATCGGCAAAGTATACACCACCTCCGCGCTATTCGCGGAAGGCAATGCCGAAATACAAAAATGGCATGATGCCGGGTATTGCGCTGTGGACATGGAAACGGCATCAACATTTGCAGTAGCGGAATACTTTGGGATGAAAAAATTGTCGTTTTTAAAAGTGTTCGACAACCCTTTCACAGGAAAACATCTCATGCAGGAAAATACTGAAGCCGACCATTTGCGCAGGCAAGGCGAATTGAACCTGACCGATACCCTTTTCGCCGTTATTGACGCTTATATTAATGCCCCGATAAAATAGCGCGGACTTGTCCTGGCGCGGCTGCAATTTAGTAGAATTTTTCAAGTCAGGGGAACGGCTGACCGGTCAAAGGACGGCCGCTAATCAAGGAGACGACATGAAATCATACTTTTCGGCTGCCCGCGCGGTCTGCGTTCCGGCGTGCGCGTCCGCGTTGCTGCTGTCGGCGGGCTGCGCGGGAACGCAGGTAAAGCAATCCGCGGAGGAAACCGCGCCGGTTAAATCCGCGGCGACGGCGCCGCAGCCGCAAATCATCTGCGAACAGAACGACCTGGGCGCCGTTTCCTCCAGAGCCGCCGTCCTCGCCGCCGCGACAGCCTATGGCAAGGCCTATGAACTGATGAAACAGAACGCGCAATGCGCCGCCTCCGCCGCGGGATTCGACTACGCCGCCTTCGCCCGCTACGCGCTGATGACCGGCAACTACACCGAAGCCGTGAAATACGCGCAGCAGGCCCCGCCAACGGCATCGGCGGGACAAAAATTCCCGCTCGAAGGCGTGCAATCCGACGACGGGCGCTTCATAATGAATTCCGTCCTCCCGGAGGCCGCCGCGCTGGGCGTGCGAAAAGAGGACGAGATAGTCTCAGTCGGCGGCAAACCGGTCAAGGATATGACCCTTGAGGACCTGCGCAAAGCCGCGGGGGAAGGGGGGGCGGAACTTGAAATTTCCCGCGCCGGCACGCCCTCGCCGGTAAAAATAACGCTTCCGTCCTCCGCGCCGCAGTCTTCAGGCGGAGACGGCGTGTACGCGCTCGCGCTCTATTTTTCCGGCGAATCGCGCAAAGCCGCCCTCACGGCTAAAAAAGCCCTCGCCGCCAATCCCGCCGACGCCGACGCCGCGACCGCGCTCGGCCTCGTAAAGACCGACGCGGACGAGACGAAAGCCGCGCTCAAGCTGCTGCCCGGCGACGGCGGGCTCGGCACCCTCGCCCGCGCCTATGCCTGGGCCCTGTCGGGCAAGGATTATCCGGCGGTGACGACTTATGCCGACGCGGACGTGGCGCTCACCCGCTTGGCCTACCCGCCGGTGCTGGAGCTTAAAGGGCGCGTCGCCAAACTCATCGCCGGGGCGCGCCGCCAGTCCGAGGAAGAGGTGAAGCAGCTTGAGGAAAAGAAAAATTACCGCGGTGAGCTGCTTACCCTCGCGTTTTTGTCCAGAATGCCGGGCGCGCCAAGCGAGGAAGCCGCCGCCCGCGGCGCGATGTTTGAATTCGCGAACAAATGGCCCGCCGCAGCGCAGCTTGCGAAAAAACCCTCCGCCCTCGCCGCCGCCGCGGAAGAAGCGGCGCTTAAAGGGGATTTCAAGTCCGCCGCCGCCGCGTACCGCTCGGCGCTGAGCATAGCGCCGTGGAGCGGCAAACTGCACTGCGCCCTGTCGGACGCGCTGGCTAACTCCGGCGACGAGACACGCGCCGGAATTTACTCGAAGCTGTGCGCCGAATCGGGCTACGTCCCGCCCGCCGCCGCGCCGGTTCCGGCGGCGCAACCCCAGCCGTCAGCGCCGGAAACCAGGCCCGAGCCGCCAACCGCGGCCCCGGCGGAGCCGCCGCCCGCGCTGCCCGCCGAACCCGCGCCGGCACCCAAATCCGAACCCGCTGAGAAGGCCATGCCGCAGCAAGAAACCGCGCCGGCGCAAAAAGCGTCCGAGGCGCTGCTCTCGTTCGACAAACTGATGGAGCCCGCAAAACCGGCTCAGGATACGCAGCAAGCAGCACCCGCCGCCGGACAGAAATAGAAGAAAAAGGTTTACCCAACGAAAAGCCCCGCCTGACGGCGGGGCTTTTCGTTGCATATAGGGAAATGCGGCAAAATAGGCCGGAGGTTTTTGGGTTTTCCGAATAAATCGCAAATGCGAAACAGCTTCGGCATCTCGTTTTCCGTCGTGAAAATAATTCCGGCTTGACATTTTGAACAGACTATGATACAATTGTATCAGATATGGGGAGCCGCAAACCATCGCGCAAAGCGCGGGAGTTTGCATGGCAGAGCATTTTCCGAAAAGTTCCAAAGCCGCGCCGCAAACGCGGCAAAAAAGCCTCGGCCTCGCGGTTCCGTCCGCGAAACCGCAGTTGCAGCCTAAACCGGCGTTCATTCCGCCGCCAATCGCCGCGCAGCCGGTTGCGCAAAAGCCCAAGCGCGCGCCAAAGCCGAAACCCGCGCCGCAGCCCGCCTCCATACCGGCCTCCTGCGAAACCTTTCTGCGCCTGCTCTGCGAAACGGGCGACATAGTTTCCTCAATAAGGAAATGCGGCCTGCCGCCCGCCGAACTTTACGGACTGCTGCTGGGCGACGCCGCCTTCCGCGCGCGTTTCGACGAGCGCGCCAATCTCCGCCTCGAACTCGCCGCGCTCGACATCGCGTTTCACGGCAACGCCTCGCTGGCGGGCTTTCTCTTATCCAACCGCCTGCCGGAGCGCTATAAAAAGGGAACCGTCCAGCCTAAATCGTCTCAAACTCCGCAAATAGTGTTTCTCAGCCACGACATGCCGAGGGAGGAAATCCATGAGGATTGAAGTGCCCACCACGCGCATATTCTCCGCCAATCTCGCCGCGAAGGCGCGGACCGTTGTCAATATCGGCGGGGCGCGCTCGTCGAAGTCGCACAGCATCGCCCAAATCCTCATCATGCGCGCGGCGAACGAGCCTGGCGCGCGCATCGGCGTCAGCCGCAAAACCATGCCCGCGCTGGAACGCACCGCCTACCGGCTCATCATAAGTTTATTAAAGGACTACGGCCTCTACGAAACCGCAAACCACAACAAAAGCCAGCGCCTTTACCGGCTGGGAGAGAGCACGCTGGAATTTTTCTCCCTCGACGACCCGGAGAAGATAAAAAGCTCGGAGTTCAACTGCCTCTGGCTGGAGGAAGCAAACGAGTTTGCATGGGACGACTATCTGGTGCTGTCCACCCGCCTTTCGGCAAAACCCGCGCAGGGCGCGCGCAACCGGCTGTATCTCAGCCTCAACCCGTCGGAGGCGGACGGCTGGATTCCAAAGCAGCTCCTGCGCCAGCCCGACGTGGAGCTCATCCACTCGACATGGCGCGACAATCCGCACCTGCCGCCCGGCTACTCCGCGATTCTCAAAGGACTCAAGGAGCAAGACGAGAATGCCTGGCGCGTCTACGACCTCGGCGAATGGGGCAGCAGACGCGGGCTGATTTATCCGGACTGGCAGCCCGCCGATTTCCTCCCTGAAAATCCCGAGGAGACCATTTTCGGGCTGGATTTCGGCTTCAACAATCCCACCGCGCTCGTCCGCGCCGATATAAAGGACCGGACGCTTTTCGCCGACGAAACCATTTACGAGACCGGCCTGACAAACCGCGTCCTGATAGACCGGCTGGCCGAAACCGTACCGCCGGAACTGCGCAACTGCCCGCTATACGCCGACGCCGCCGAGCCGGCGCGCATAGAGGAGCTTGTCCTCGCGGGCTGGAACGCGGTTCCGGCGGACAAATCCGTGCTGGAGGGAATTGAAACGCTCAAGGCCTTCAGGCTGCGCGTCACACGGCGCTCGGCCAATCTCATAAAAGAAATCGAAAACTACTGCTGGCGCAGCGACGCCGCCGGCTCGCCGCTCGACGAGCCGGTGAAGTTCAACGACCACGCGCTCGACGCGCTGCGCTATGCCGCGCGCACGCACTTCAGGCGCGCCGCCGCGCCGCAAGTCAGCTTCATCTGACAAGGAGAAAACATCATGGACCTCTTCAAAAACCTGCTGGACCGCGCCGCGCTCAGGCTCGGCTACGGAAAATCGTTTATGGCGCCGTCGCCGCAGGAACTCTCGTTCGCGCCGGCGCGGCTGCCGGATCCGACGCTTAAAAGCTACACCCCCTACGTCCGCGCCTACGCAGACCGCGCGTGGGTTTACGCCTGCGTTTCGGTAATCGCCGACGCGGTGGCCTCTTCCTCATTCGCTCTGCGCGACCCCAAGGGCGCCGCCGTCGAGAAGCATCCGGTCCTCAACCTGCTCTGGCGGCCAAATCCCTTCATGTCGGGCCGCGCGCTGCGCCAGTGGATAGCGGCCTCCCTGGAACTCACCGGCAACGCCTACATCCTCAAAGACGCGCTCGTCGGCGGGCGGCCCGGCGAGCTGTGGCCGCTGCTGAGCCATCTCGTCGAGGTGCTGCCCGGGAAAACCGCGGACCAGCCGGTGGCCGGCTACCGCTACCGCGTGGGCGCGCAAAGCACGGTCTACGACCCGCAGGACATAATCCACTTCAAGTATTTCAATCCCTTCGACTGGTTTTACGGGCTGGCCCCGCTGGCGGCGGCGCGCTTCGCGGCGGATACCCTCGACGCGGCTGAAACCTTCAACCGCGCCTTCTTCGAGAATTCCGCCACGGTGTCTGGCATACTGAGCACGGACCAGCGTCTCGACGACGCGGCGCGCCGCCGCATAATGTCCGCCTGGAACGAGCGCCACCGCGCCCCGCACAAGGCGCACAAGGTCGCGCTGCTCGAAGGCGGCCTCAAATGGCAGGCGCTGGCGGCGTCGCAAAAGGACATGGACTTCATCGCCGGCATGAAGCTCAACCGCGAGACCGTGCTGGGTATATTCCACGTGCCGCCCGCGCTCGTCGGCATCTTCGAGTATTCGCCGCAGTACAACACCAAGGAGCAGCAGCGCATTTTCTACCAGACCTGCGTCGTCCCCAAATGCCAGTTGATTTACGAGACGCTTACCGAGTTCCTTCTTCCGGCCTTCGACCGCACCGGACAGCTCTACCTTTCGGCGGATTTTTCCGACGTGGGCGCGCTGCGCGACGACGAAGCCAGCCGCGCCGCCGCCGCTGAGACGTACCTGCGCGCCGGTTTTTCGCGCGACGAGGTGATAGCCGGACTGGGGCTGCCCTTCTCCAAAGGCGCGGCCCTTAACGCGCAAAACCCGCAAGGGGGTGGCAAATGAGCGCAGAGCACAACTCCGGCGCGCCGCGCGCCAGCGGCACGCGGGCGAAACCGGCGGTGAAGATAGTACCCATCTACCGCTCCAGAATATATTCGCAGGACGGCACCGTTTATATCGAAGGCTACGCCAACACCAAAAACCGCGCCGACCGCTACGGCGACGTGCCGGCGGTTTACAAGCCGCTGCGCGATTACGTCTACGACGTTACGGAGTTCCTCAAAAACCCCGTGCTGCTCATAGACCACGTCAACGCGGTGGACCATGTGGCGGGCTCGGTGGTGGATATTCACGAAGACGACACCGGCCTGTTTTTCCGCGCGGTGTTTTCCGGCTCGCAATATCCGGTGGTGGCGCACGCGCGGCAGGTTTACGAGGAGGGGCACGCGCGCGGCATCTCGATAGCGGGGCGGTTCCATTATGAAAATCCGCAATCGCCGGAGCGGCTCACGCTCGCGGAAATATACGAGATTTCGCTCGTGGCCGTGCCCGCAGACCCCGGCGCGCTGGCGGAGGCGATGAAAAAAGCGCTGGCCTCGCTCGCCGACAGCGAATGCGACGACTCGACGCGCGCCTCGCGCCTGCTTTCGCTCAAGGGCGAGATAGACCGCTGCGTGGCCGCCATACGCAAACGCAAAGCGGCGCGGTGAAGCTTTAAGCCAGCCGCCGGCGCGGGGCTGGAACCATCACAGAATAAGGAGACCAAATGAACGAATACAACGAAGCGATGAACTCGATAG
This sequence comes from Elusimicrobiales bacterium, assembly GCA_028688475.1. Classification (GTDB taxonomy): domain Bacteria; phylum Elusimicrobiota; class Elusimicrobia; order Elusimicrobiales; family Elusimicrobiaceae; genus JAQTYB01. The sequence goes on along the minus strand of JAQTYB010000103.1, from coordinate 1,216 downwards.
CCGAACTGAGGAAAGTGCTGGAAAGCCGCCTCGACGACTGCATCACCCGCGACAAGGCGGAAAAAATCGCCGAGGACGCGGTGCGCAAGCTCCATCCCGTCGAAAAAAAGGCCGTCCTCCCCGAAACTCCGCAGGATATTCTCGAACGCGCCGCCAGATTCAAGGCCAGCCCGGCCAACACGCCGGAAAAGTCCTGGACCTCGCCCTACGGCGCGAAATTCGGCAGCATGCGCAACTTCCTGCTGGCCGCGCGGGAACGCTACGCGCTGTCCTCGGACGGCAAAGCCGCCCCGCTCGCCGAAAGCGGCGACACCGGCGGCGGCTACCTCGTGCCGGCGGAATTTTCCGCCGAGGTCGTGCGGCTGATGAACGACGCCTCCGTCATCATGAAAATCGCCAACGTCATCCCCATGTCCTCCTGGAAGCGGCACCTCCCCAAGCAGCTCACCAACGTGGCCGTGGGCTGGGTGACGGAAGGCGCGGCAAAACCCGTGACGAACCCGACCTTCGGGCAGATAGAGCAGGTGGCAAAAGTGATGGCGGCCGTCATAAAGTGCTCCGACGAGCTGCTGCGCGACTCCGCCGTCAACCTGACCGCGTTCCTGGCGGAGCTGGTGGCGGAGAGCATGGCGCTGGAAACCGAGCGCGTGGCGCTCGCGGGCAAGGCAGCCTCCGGCGACCCGTTCGACGGCATACTCAACGCGGCGGGCGTAAACCCGGTGGGCATGGCGGGCGGCGCGGTTTCCTTCGACGACGTGGCGGAGCTGCTCTTCTCGCTCAGCGCGCAGTATGCCAACAACGCCACCCTGGTGCTGGGCCGCGCGGGACTTAAAAAACTGATGAAGCTCAAAGACACCGTGGGCAACTACATCTGGCAGCCGCCCGCGGGGGAAACACCGGCCACCATCTGGAACGTGCCCTACGTCGTCAGTTCGCAGATGCCCGTCAATCTCGGAACGGGAGAAGACCTCACGGCGGCGCTCTTTGGCCGGTTCGACAAGTACCTGCTCGTCTCGCCGCGCCAGCAGCTCGAGGTGCGCGTGTCGCAGGACGCCTCGGACTGGGTGAACTCGCAGCTCCAGTCCGCGTTCATGACGGACGAGACCTGGCTGCGCTTCACGCAGGCGCTCTCCATAGACGTGGCGCACGGGCCCGCATTCTCGTGCCTGAAGTTCAAATAAGAACGCCGGTGGACCGGCGGGGGCGCGCAGACGCC